>DAOTXU010000293.1:0-33005 GCA_034435135.1 Anaerolineae bacterium
CCCGTATGACGGGAGAGGGGGCAAAGATACCCCCAATCTGGGTTTATAATCCCCTCTCCCCTTGTGGGAGAGGGGATTTAGGGGTGAGGGGAAGCAAGGGCGACCTTTTCAAACACATTCTAAGGCTTTTCTCTACCTCACCCCCGTCTCGCCTGCGGCTAGACACCCCCTCTCCGCTTGCGGCTATAGTCCGGCGTAGCCGGGAGAGGGGGACGGGGGGTGAGGTGTCCGCAAACACGACCAGCGCCACACGCACAGCGGTCGTTGGCTCAAAAGCTTGAATCACTTCACAGCAAGACCGGGCAATTAACCGCGCATAACGCGAATCTTACCCGCCGACCCAGCCCAGGTTGTGAATCTGCCCTAAGAGACTCCCGGTGAGATTGCGCGCGCCGTACCCGGTAGGGAAGGCGACGTACAGGTCCAGCCGGCCATCGACGCGCGGGTTGATGCCATTGAACGCGATGAACTGCCCGTCGGGCGAGTAAGCCGGGTCGCAGGAAGTTGGCGGCGGGTTCGTGCGCCGCACGAGCGCTGCCCGCGCGTCCAGGATGACGACCCCGTAGGCGCACTGGCCGCGCCTCCCGCCGATGGTGACGCTCTGCCCGTCAGGGGACCAGCTCGCCGCGAACCCGAAGCGCGGAAAGTTGAAATCGCTGATGCGGCCCAACTCCACGCCCCCCGCCGAGACGACGACCACGTCCGAGGTGTTGACCGCGCCGCCGGCGGCGTTGGCTGTCGTGATCTGGTGGAAGACGACGGCGGCGCCATCGGGCGACCAACTGGGATTAAGGTTGAGTTCGGCATCGAGGCCCAGGGGCGGGGTCAGTTCGCGGGCGCTGCCCTCGCTGATGTCGGCGAGCCAGAGCGAGACGCGCCGGTCACCCAGGAGGGGGTCGCCAGTGCTGAAAGCGACGCGGAAGTTGCCCACCCAGGTCGGCGGGCCGGCGCTCCACTCGTCAGAGAGGCGGCGCACCTCGTGGGAGCCGGAAGCGCGCACAATGTGCAATTGCCCGCTGCCGGGGCTGACGGCGGTCTCGGTGCGGCAGGTGCCTCCGACGGCGGGCACCCATGTGGCGCAACGCTCGCGGTCGGAGAGGAAGGCGATCCACTGGCCGTCGGGCGACCAGCGCGGATACAGGTCAAAGGCGCCGTGCTGGGTGATATTCGTGAAGCCGAGGCCGTCGGCGCTCACCACGTAGATGTCCACGTCATAGCCGCCGGCCAGCGCCATCGCCAGCCGGGTGCTGTCCGGCGACCACTGCGGCGCATCGACGAAACCGCCCTGGTTGAGGCTGTCGGCAGCGATCACGCGCGTGCTGACACCAATTTGCAGGTCGAGCACATAGACGCCGGGCGCGGTCGCCGAGGGCAGGAAGTAGGCGAGCCTGGTCATGTCAGGGGACCAGTAAACGTTACCCTCCACCTCGGAAGGCAGCTCGACGACCTTGAGCGGCGCGCCGCCCTCCGGTGAGGCCAGGTACACCGTGCTCGGCTGGTCGGTGACGCTCGGCGTGCCGAGGAGCGTGTCGCCCTTGTTGGTGTGCACGAACGAGAGACGCACCTGCCCCAGCGCCTCCCGCACCGCCGATGAGATCTCGAACTGGCTCCAGTCGTAGCCGGCGGACTCGGGCATCGGCCAGCCGGTGGGCGTGGCGGTCGGGGGCGGCCCCGGCGTGGCGGTGGGCGTGGGCGTGACCGTGGCCGTCGGCGTCACGGTGGGTGTGGAGGTAAGCGTGATGGTGGGTGTGGCGGTGGCGGTCGGCGTGTGGCTGGGGGTGAAAGTGACGGTGGGCGTCAACGTGGGCGGCGGGGTGCACGCCGCGAGCGAGGCGATAGCGATTAGCGCATACAGGTAAATGCGACGATGGATCATGCCGGTTATCGTAACGCAGGGGGGACGCTCTGCCAAAAACGCTTGACAACGCGCGCCCAACGCGCTAGTGTAGCGCCCCAAAGCGCCCGCCATGACTCAGAAACCCAGAGGTCGAGATGAGCAAAGCACTCCTGTCGCCCGATGTGCCTGCGTTTGTCGTTGACGATCCCGCGCTGGTCCCGGTGAATGCATACCCATCGGCGATGACCCCGATCCCGGTCTCGCGCATGTTCCTCATCAAAGAGCGCCTGGACCGCTTTAAGGCGAAATACCCCGATACGCCGATCTACGACGCCTCGCAGGGCGACGGCGGCGCGAGCCTGCCCGGCGTCCCCGGCGAGTTGCTGGAGCGCGCCTACCAGCTTCAGCGCGATCACGGCACCGCATACGACAAGCCGTTCGGCGTCGAGCGCTTCCGCAAGGCCGTTGTCGAGAACTACTGGGGGCTTGACTCCGGCACGGGCTGGGGGCCAGCGAACGTGGTGGCGTGCGAGGGGGGCCGCGACGCGCTGGTCAAGGCCTATACCGCCATGCTGCACCTGGGGCATGGCCGCATCGGCGATGTGGTGATCGTGTCGCGCGTGCCCTGGATCAGCTACAACTGGGGGCCGTATGGCGTGGGCGCGAACGTGCTGCTCGCGCCCGGTCGCCCCGAAGAAGCCTGGCAGTATACCGAGGACGGCCTGCGCGCGGCGGTGGAGTTTGTAGAAGAAGCGGGTGGGCGCAAGGTGGCCGGCCTCATCATCACCTCGCCGGACAACCCCACCGGGCGCACACTCTCGGTCGAGCGGCAGGTGGCGCTGGCGAAGTACACGATGCGCCTGGGTGTGCCGTTCGTGCTGTTCGACTGGATTTATCACTGGGTAACTTCCGAGTCGCCGGTTGACCTGAACGCCTTCATGAAGGCGTTCGAGCCGGAGGAGCGCGAGCGCGTGATCATCTTGGATGGCATCACCAAGTCGCTGGGCGCGTCGAACATCCGCAACGCGCACCTGCTGGCCTCGCAGCGCGTGTGCAAGCTCGTTCAGAGCTATGCCTCGCACGGCGTCCTGCCCAGCTTTTACAGCCAGGCGGTCGCCATCGCCGCTTACGAGATGGGCTTCGCTGAGGCCGCGAAGGGCATCATCGGGCCGACGAACGAGAGCCGCGAAGTGTTAGCCCCGTTCCTCAAGGAACGCGGTTTCGACTATATCATAGGCGCTGGCGGCTACTACGCCTTCATCAACTGCGAACGCTGGATTCGCGCCGGGGGTCTGCCCAACTCGGAGGTGCTGGGCGCATACCTGGCCGAGGAGCACGGCCTGGCGGTGGTAGACGGCTACTCGTTCTCGGAGGCGGGGCGTTATTGGATCCGGTTCAGCTACGCGCTGCCCAAAGAAAAGACCCTCGCCGCCGCCAACCGGCTGGTGGAAGGGCTGACTGCGTTGGAGGCGCGAGCGCCGGGCAGGCGAAGTTGACCCGTGACAGCGCTTGCGGTGGGCTGGTGCAACGGCTCCCCATGCGCGAAGCGTTCTACGCCGTCAAGCGCCAGCTTGAAGTCATTGGCCTCGGTAGTAGATAACACCTTACATTGCCGGTCCCCCAAGCCCTGTGCTATAATGCGCCTAGACATAATCGCGCGCGCCGCGTAGCCGCTTGCCGGAAATGGACGGGACAATGGGCGACCTGGAAAAGCCGCTGGCACACTTCCTGAAGTATCTTGTCGATGAGCGCCGCTACTCCGAAAATACCATCGCCGCCTATCACAACGATCTCAGCCAGCTCCTGAACTTCGTCCGCAGCATTGGGCACGTCTATGCCTGGAACGATGTCACCGCGTCTATTGTGGACGAATACGTCCTTTTTCTCCGTCAACGCGACTATGCTTCCTCGACAGTCGCCCGGAAGATTGCCGCCGTCAAGTCTTTCTTCCACTACTTGAATGTCAAGTGGGTCCTCAAGCACGATCCAACCGTACAACTGGACTCGCCAAAGGTCCAAAAGAACCTGCCCCGAACCCTTTCGCCCGATGACATTGAGCGTTTGCTGCTGGCGACCACCCACGTCGCCGGCCCAAAAGCTGTCCGCGACCGCGCCATTCTGGAATTGCTGTACGCGACGGGAATGCGCGTGACCGAGCTGGTCTCGTTGCGCGTGGCCGACCTGGACATGGAGCAACGCCTCGTCACCTGTCATGGCCGGGCGGGCAAGGGCCGGCAAATTCCCATCAGCGATGGGGCGCTTGAGTGCTTGGTCCACTATATCGAAGCTGGGCGCGCCCAGTTAGTCAAAGACTCCGAGGAGCAGGCGCTTTTCCTCAACCACCGGGGTCAGCCGCTCACCCGGCAGGGCTTGTGGCTCATCATCAAGGCCTACGCGCAAGAAGCCAATCTCGACATTGACGTAACCCCGCACACGCTGCGCCACTCGTTTGCTACCCACCTGTTGCACAGCGGCGCGGACCTGCGTGAAGTTCAGGAACGCCTGGGCCATGCCAACATTTCCACCACCCAGGTTTATACGCATGTCGTCGAAGAGCGACCCTGACCCCCGGCCTGACCTACACGACATCTGTCGGAAGAACCAACTATGCACGAACTGACCGCACGCCAGCAGTATGAAGAGGCCGCCGCCGCTATCCGCCGCAATACCAACCATCAACCGACTATCGGCATCATCCTCGGCTCCGGGCTGGGGGCGCTGGCAGAAGTTGTCGAAAACGCCGACATTATCCCCTGCGGCGTGCTGCCGCACTGGCCCAACCCGACCGTCGAGGGTCACAGCGGACGCCTGGTCATCGGCAGACTGGAAGGGAAGTCTGTGCTGGTGATGCAGGGGCGCGCGCACTTCTACGAGGGTTACACGATGGCCCAGGTGACCTTCCCGGTGCGCGTAATGCGCTGCATGGGCATCGACACGTTGATCGTCACCAACGCCTCCGGCGGCCTCAACCCGAACTTTCGCGCCGGCGATGTGATGCTCGTCACGGATCACATCAACCTGCCCGGCATGACCGGGCAGAACCCGTTGTATGGCCCGAACGATGAGTCGCTCGGCCCGCGCTTCCCCAACATGCACCGCGCCTACGACTGGGGCTTGCAGGCGGTGGCGCGGCAGGTCGCCGCCGCTGAGAACCTGGTCTTGCGCGAGGGCGTGTATATCTGCCTCTCCGGGCCGGCGTTTGAGACGCCTGCCGAGGTGCGGATGTTGCGCGTCTGGGGCGCGGATGCGGTGGGCATGTCCACCACGCCGGAGGTGACGGTAGCGCGCCACATGAAAATGCGCGTGTTGGGCCTCGCCGGCATCAGCAACGCCAGCATCGACACCAACGACGTGGACGCGGTGCCCAGCCATGAAGAGGTTCTCGAAGCGGGGCGGATCATCGTGCCCAAGATGACCGCAATCGTGCGCGGGGTGTTGCGCGCTTTGTGAGCCGATGGTCAACCTGATCTTTTTGGTTCAGCAGAACGCCAGCGCCATCTACATCCTGGCTGGCGCGGGGTTGCTGTTCTGGGGCTGGCGCCTGATAAGAGCGCAGCGCCGGGTGTCTCAGACCCAGTTTGAACTCGAACGCGAAATCGCGCTTAACGAACGCGCGCGCTGTATCGATAGTGTGGGTCTGTGTGTGCTTGTCATCCTGGCGACGGTCGCCATCGCGCAGGTCGTCGCGCCGTACCTGCGCGCGCATCCCCTCAACCCGGTCCAGAGCGGGCCATCCGTTTTCACCGAGCAATTTGTCACCCGTGTCCCTGGCGCGCCCGCTGCGCTGCCCGTTGGCGCGACTCCCTCGCCGGAGATTCTCGCAGGTCTCAGCGTTGGGGCCAGCGGCGAGGCGATGGGTGGCATGGACGCCGGCGGCAGCCCGACTCCGCCGCCGCTCGGCGGGCCGGCCACCGACATCTTCTCCGGCCAGGTGGAGGCCACTTACACCCCCTCGCCCACGCCGCCGGGCACTATCATCCCCGACGCGCCGCCGCCGGTCGGTTGCGCCGACCCCGGCGCGGTCATCACCCTGCCCAAGAACGGCCAGGTGCTCTATGAGGCGGTCGTCGTCGAAGGCTCGGCCAACGTCCCCGGCTTTAACTCGTACAAGTTTGAATTAAAAGGACCCAGCACCAACAACGCCTGGTCCGTGTTGCGCACATACACGAACCCGGTCACGGGGGGGGTGCTGGGCCAGTTTGACGGCTCGGCGTTTATCCCTGGCGTTTATCAGTTTCGGCTCGCGGTGGTGGACATCGGCAACTCGACCATTGCCTCGTGCGCCATCACCGTCATGATTTCGGAGCCGATCCCGACGCCTACTCGAATCCGCCCGAATAATACGTGAAGCGCTAGGCGCGGCGGCTGCGCTGACTGCGGCTGGGTTCGATGCGGCTTTCGCGCTCGCTGGTGTGGCAATAAAGCCAGCACGTGAGCGCCGGGATGCCCAATACCAGCCCAATGACCAGCCAGCCGATCCGCGCCTGCTCGGTGTTGGTCAGGTTGGTATCCTGCAAGACCAGAAACATCAGGATCAGCATCACAAACAAAAAGGCGAGCGTGCTGGCGGCTTCGCGCGCCAGTTCTCGCCTGCGCTTTCCGTCCATGATCCCCTCCCGGACTGCGCCTTAAGTCCGCTTAAAACCATCTTAGCATGAAACCCGGAGGGGATGCAAGACTTTAGGTAAGAGTAACTTATACAATAATCATATTCAGCAGCGGGATCGTGCGGTTTGGGGGCTTAAGCCCTCTGTCCGGTCAAGCCCTGTCCCTGGTCGCATCAAAGCAGGCCCGCCTCGCGCAACGCCTGCTCGTACTCTTCCGGTGTGTCGATGTCGCGCAGCACCCAGTCTGAATTGACCTCCACGTGATGCACGGCGTCCCCGTTCGCGCGGATCACGTCGCGCGGGGCCTGGTCCGGTCCAAGCGCCAGCAGCGCCGGCCAGAAGAGCCGGTCAATGAGCACCGGGTGGCCGCGCCGTCCGCGATAGCTCGGCGCGACAATGCGCCCCAGCCCGCGCGCATAGGCGTGGAGCACCTGCCAGACCACGCGCCCGCGCAGTAAAGGTTGGTCGCCCGGCACCAGCAGGCACGCCGACGTCGTCGGGCTGAGCGCGCGCAGGCCAGCCTGCACCGACGAGATCATCTCTCCGGCGGCGTAATCGGGGTTGTAGGCGAACCGCACCGGCTGGCCGGCCAGCGCCGCCTCGACCCGCTTGCGCTCGTGCCCGGTCACGACCACGATCTCGCTCAGGTGCGCGCCGCGCAGCCGCTCCACAACCGCCTCAATCACGGTGCGGCGATCCCAGGGCAGCAGCAGCTTAGGCTGGCCCATGCGCGTGGAGCGCCCGGCGGCGAGCACCACCGCCCCTACCCGTTGATGCACCTCCCACACCGGATCCGTTTCCCGCGCCGAGCCAATCGCCACCGCCTCGATGCGCGGTGCCAGGTCTGGGTCAGGGGTGTGCAGCGCAATTCGCGCCGCGACGCGCGCCCTGGCTCGCATCCTGCGGTCGTCCGCTTTGTTAAGGAAGGGGACCACGCGCGCCTGCTCCGGCGCGCCGCGCAGCCCGATTTCTTCGTGCCGCAACGCCTGTCCCACCCACGCCGCGTAAATCGGCGCGCCGGCCGCGAAGCCGTAAATCTCGGTCAACAGGTCGGGATTATAGACGTGCTCCTCGTCAAGCGGCTGCCCGATCACGTCCACGCCGGCCACCGGGACCAGCAGCGTCGTCCCCCCAGGCACCACCGGCTCGTGTGGGCGCGGCGCTTTAAACGGCAGCCGGCGCGCGCCATCCGCCTCGATGAGCAGCGCGTCTGAGTTGACCCGGTCGATCAGGCCCTCGACCTCATATGTCGTCAGGCCGATCACCTTGCCGCGTGCGAGCCGCTTATAGGTCAACACGAATCCATAGGCGTTAAGGCGCCGCCAGACCTCTTTGAGGTCGTCGCCCTTGCCGTTGCGACTCAGCGCCACCGACGCGGGCGCGAGTTCCAGCTCCTCTTCGGCCATGCGGGTCGTGGTGGTGGCGATCACGCGCCACCCCTCAGCAGCGAGTTCGTGGCCCAGGCGGAACAGCGCCGACGTCTTGCCGCCCGCGCCCACGAAAGCCACCACTTCGCCCCGACGGATACCTAAAGCGTCACGCAGTTTCATAACACGGCCAACCTTTTGTCCTGTCTCAATTGTGCCCGCTTCCACCTGAAATCGCAATGTCGAACTTCGACAGGTAGCTTCCCGAAAGCGCCAGGCTTGCGGAAGCTAGAGGGCCATTTTGCCAAAGTTGGATTGTTGCTTATTATGGGGCGCTGTGAGCAACAACAGCGCGCCCCTCAGCAAGTTGATTGCCGCCGCCGACGCCTTATACGGGCGCGCGACCCGACATCGGCGTGTGGTCAACGCCGTTCTCCTCGCGGCAGAGTTGACGCTGCTGCTCGCGGTCGGGTTGGCGTTTGCCGCGCCCGTCGCCACGCTGGACCCCGCGTTGCGCCCGCCCGGCCTCGAGCATGAGCGCCTGTCGGGCGTCATTATCCCGGCGCAGTTGGGCTTGCGGCAGTACGGGCGCATCCCCCTGTGGAACCCGTACCTCTTCACCGGCGAGCCGCTCATCAGCAACCCGTTTAACTACCTGTTCAACCCATTCGCCAGCCTGCCGGCGCTGGTCTTCGGCGCGGTGCAGGGCACGAAGATCGCCATCGTCCTGGCCGTGCTCATCGCCGGACTGAGCGCGTGGGCGCTGGCGCGGGCGGTCGGCCTGGGCGCGCTCGCGCGGCTGGCGGCGGCCATTCTCTACATGTGCAACGGGCAGATCGCCGGCAAGTTCAACATGGGGCACTTCCAGCTTGCGGTGAGTCTGGCCTGGCCGCCGCTGATCCTGGCCGGCCTGTGGTGGACGCTGACCACCGATAGGCGCTGGCCGAAGGCGCTTGCGGCTTTCGCGTTTGCGATGCTGTTCTTCTCCGGCAACATCTACTACGCGCTGCACACGCTTTTCTCCGCCGCCGTGATGACGCTGTTCTTTGTGGTGCGTCTGTCCCCGACTTCAGAGACTAGGGGCTTAAGCCCCCTGTCCAAAGTTTTCGGAATACGCGCCCAGGGTTGGCGGCGGCTGGACCTGGACCGGGCGCGGCTGCGCGGCGTGGTCATCGCGGGGGTGTTTGCGTTCGGGCTGTGCGCGGTGCAATTCCTGCCGGTGTGGGCTGCGCGCGCTTATATCTCGCATCCCGGCGACCCGGCGCTCAGCAGCAGCACCAGCGTCGAGGTGGCGCTGGCCGGCTATCTGCAACCGCACCCGGAGTGGGTGAAACTGAAAAAAGACGGCGTCCTGTTCGAGGGCGTCGAATATGCTTACGTGGGGCCGCTGGCGCTCGCGGCGTTGGGCTTGCCAATCCTGTACCTCCGCCGCCGCGACCCCGACCTGAACTGGCGCGCGCCCGTCCTATCGCTGATTTTGTTCCTGTTGATGTTCAGTTGGGCGACCGGCACCTCGCCGCTGTTCAACTGGCTATACGCGCAGTCGTCGCTGCTGGCGCAGTTCCGTTACGTGGGGCGCGCGCACGCCTTCGGCGCGCTGTGGCTCGCGGTGATGGTCGGCCTGGTTGTCGATACCGCCTGGCGCTTGGCCTGGCGCGCTCCTATGCAAGGGAACATGAGCGGGAGCCAAGAGCGTGCCGAAAGCGCTGAATCCCCACCGGGCAGCGGGCTTGAGCCTGCTGTCTCCCCTCGTTTTATCGTTGAGCCTGCCGGGCTGATCGCCCGGCTCGCGCTGACCGCGCTGCTGGCGCTGATCTTGTTCGCGGGGCTGGGAGAGGAGCACCGCGCCAACTCAAAGTTGCTCACACCTATCCCGACCAACCCGCTCGAAGTCCGCAACGCCTACAACGCGCTCAAGGCCCGTTCGCTCACTGTAGAGTATTTCTACCTCAGCGGCCTCGACGCCTACGACGCCTACTATGCGCAGATCAAGAACTGGTCGCTCATCGAGGGGTGGTGGCCGCTGGGCCTGCCGAGCGAGGTCGGGCCGCAGAGCGCGCTTAACCTGTTGCCGCGCTATGCGTTGGTTCTGGAGGGCGAGCGCACCGGGCTGCGCTACGTGCACAACGAGGGTTACAAATTCCTGGGCGGCTACCAGGCGCGGCACCTCAAGGTGGAGATGTACGAGTTGCCCGACAGCCTGCCTTACGCCTTCGTCGCCACGCGCGCCAACCTGGGCACGCTCCGCGCGCGTGACCGCTTGACCGCGAGCCACGTGGAGCCGGCGGCGGTCGTGGTGCACGAGATCGACCGCATCACCGTGCGTGCGTGGGGCGAGTGGCCCGGCGAGGACCTCCTGGTGGTGATGGAGACCAACTTCCCCGGCTGGCATGTGGCAGTGGATGGCGTTCCGCGACCTGTCGTGGCGGTGGGGAACTACCTGGGCGTCGAGACCGCGTTCGGCGAGCACACGTACACGTTCTGGTTCCACCCGATAGAGTTCGACATCGGGTTGATCGTCTCGATGACGACGCTGCTCGTGATAATCGCGTATCTGGGCGTGCGCAAGAGGGGACGTTCCAGACCAGGGGCTGAAGCCCCTGGTCTTCAGGCATGTGCTCAGCCCGCTTCGGTGCGGGGCTGTAGCCCCACCTCGGTGGAGAGAGGGAGGGTGAAATAGAACGTGGTGCCGACGCCGAGTTCGCTCTCCAGCCACATGTTGCCGCCGTGCGTCTCAATGATGCGCTTGGCAATGACCAGCCCCAATCCGGTGCCTTCCGCCGTATAGCCTTCCGAGTCGGCCACGCGGAAGAATCGCTCGAAGATGTGCGCCTGGTCTTCTTCAGAGATGCCGCGCCCGGTATCCTGCACCGATACGTACACCGAGCTTCGCTCCGCATCCGGCCCGGCGCTGACGTGAATATCGCCGTGCTCGCGGTTGTACTTGATCGCGTTTGTGAGCAGGTTCAGCAATACTTGCTTGAGCTTGCCCCGGTCCGCCTCCACTTCGGGGACCTCAGGACCAACGTCAGTGAAAATGCGCACAAAGCGATTGGCGGCCTGGGGCTGGACGACCTGCACGCACTCATCGATCAGCGCTGCCAGGTCGAACGTCTCCTTTTGCAGCCGCGTCCGCCCTGACTCCAGCCGGGCCAGGTCCAGGAAGTCGGTGGTCATGCGGCTCAGCCGCTCGGTCTCGGAATACATCGTCTCGACAAGCATCCGGTGGCGCTCGCCGGGCAGGTCGGGGCGCAGGAGGATGTGAGCGGTGGCCGAAAGCGCAGCCAAGGGGGTGCGCAGTTCGTGCACCATCTCGGCGATGAAGTCGCTTTGCTGGAACAGACGCGCATTCTCGATGGCGACCGCCGCCTGCGCCGCCAGGGTGGTCAGCGTATCCACATCCCCCTCGGTGAACGGCGCATCGTCGCGCTTGTTGAGCGCTTCCAGCGCACCGATGACCTTATCGTGCGCGCGCAAAGGCACGCCGAGCAGGTTGCGCGTCGAAAACTCCGGGGCGTCGAGCGTGTCGTCCACTTCCTTATAAAAGCGAGGATGGTTGCGCACGTCCTCAATGAGCATCGGCTCGCCGTGCTTGACGATCCAGCCGGCGATGCTCCCCTCCATCGGCACCACAATCGACTCCAGCCGCACGCTGGCTCCCTTCGGGGTCAGGCCGGCCTCAAAGCGCAATTCGCCGGTGCGCGGATCGACCAACAGGATCGATGCGACCTCGGTGTCGGTCAGTTCGGTGGCCGCTACGATGATGCTGTCCAGCAGCTTTTGGATGTCCAGGGTGGAATTGAGCTGGCGGCTGATCTCCATCAGGCGCTCGTACCGCGCCAGCAAGCGCAGATATTTCTGGACGGTTTCGTCGGCGTTATCGGTCCGACTTGAAGGTTTTCCGCTCATTCCGAGCCTTGCTCAGTTGGCTTGCCCGGCGCATCGGTAATGCGCGGGACAATCGCGGTCGCGTCGGCGTGAATGACAATCTCGGCGCAGTCGCCGGCGTAAGTACGTTGATCGAACGCCTGGAGGGCGCGCCGAAAGCCGGTCAGCGCCATCGCGTATTGGCTCTCGCTCAGCAGCGCGGCTGCTCGCCGAATCGCGTCCTCAAACATGATTCAAACTATACAGGACTTTCCGAAATCGCGCACACCGCCTTGCGTTGGAATCTAATCCTAACTGGCCGATCCTGCAAGCGTGCGTTGATCCAGCTGAGAGTCAACCGAACAGGCTAAGCTGCTCCCCCGCCCCGGTGATGTCCTCGCCGCCGGCGGCGCGATGCGCCTGACGGGTCGGTTCGGGCAGGCGGTAGTGGGTGCAACAGCGCAAGACCAGTTCGCGCGCTGTGTCCAGATCGGCAAGGTGCCCCACCGAGACGTAGACGGGGTTCGCGTCGTCGCGGGTGCGCAGCGCCGCGCCCACGATCTCGCCGTCGTGAGTCAGCGGCGCCCACGCGCCTTTTTGCGCCCCCACCGTTTCATGCGTCCCCACGAGGATGGACTTGGCGCAACCCACACTGGGGATGCCGGTCCACAGCCCCATGTGGCAGGCAATACCCATGCGGCGCGGGTGGGCCAGCCCGTGCCCGTCGATCATCAACACGTCCGGCTGCTGGCGCAGCTTCTCCAACGCCGCGAGGATGGACGGCCCCTCGCGGAAAGCGAGCAGCCCCGGTACGTAAGGGAAACTGACCGCCTGCTCCGCCAGCGCCACCTCCGCGACGGTCAGCGCGGGATAGCGCAAGAGCGCGATGGCGGCGCGCGCCTGGTCGCCTTTCACGCTGATGTCCACGCCCGCCACCCACGCGACCGTCTCCAGCGGCAGCGGTTTGTCCGCGACGATTTGGGCGCGTAACCGCTCCTGGACGGCGCGCGCTTCTCCCGGCGAAAGGTCCCACCGGTGCAGAGGTTGTCGGCGACGGGTGGGCGCGGTCAAGGCCGGACGACTCCTTTCGCGCTGACTTCGATGCGCGCATCGATTTCCTCAGCGAGCCGCGAGAGCTGAGTGGCGGCGACGGAGTTGGGCTGATACAGGATCATCGGGAAACCCGCTTCCGCCGCCTGGAAAGCCAGCTCCGGCGCGGGAGAAATGATCGCCAGCATCTCGTGATCGACCAACTGCTCCGCCTCCTGCCAGGGGATTTGCAGATTCGATTGCGCACGGTTGACCAACACCACGCTGACCAGGTCGCGCTCGACGCCGAGGTCGTCCATCGTTTCGATCAGGTCGCGGGTCATCAGCAGCGCGGTGCGTTGCGGCTCCACGACGATCACCGTTTGGTTGGCAAGCTTGACCATGCGACGGTTCAGAGCTGTGAGACCCACCCCCAGGTCCATGACGACGGCGCGCGCCAGCCTGGCGAGTTGGAGCACGAGCGCTTCCGCCACGTCGGGGTCGATGCGCAGTTGCGCTTCTGCCGGTTGGCTGGAGGATAGCAACAATCTGAGGCCTGAACTGTGCGTCACCAGTTCAGCCTCAACGGCGGCTCTATCCAAATGATCGGGCTGCTTGCTGGCGAGGTTCGCCAATCCAGCCGAGCGCGAGAATCCCAGTTCCATGCCGATGCTGCCCATGCCGGGCCTGAAGTCGATCAGGATCGTGTCCTGTCGCTGCGACAGCGCCGCCGCGACGTTGACCGCCAGAGTGCTTGTCCCCACGCCGCCTTTGGCCGCCAGGAACGCGATGACGTCTCCCCGGCTCTCGGCAGCCTCTCGGTGCGCCGCGCGGCGGGAGAGTAGCGCCTTCACGCGCGAGATCAACTCCGCCGGGTGGGTCGGTTTGGTGATGTAGTCATCGGCGCCGGCCTCGAAACCCGTCACTTTGTCATCGACCATGGCCTTGGCGGTGAACATAATGACCGGGATCGACTCGGTAACCGGGTCGGTGCGGAGCTGGCGACAGACTTCGTAGCCGTCCATGTCGGGCATCATCACATCGAGGATAATCAAGTCAGGTTGTTCCGTCGCTGCTTTCTGAAGGGCCTGCGCGCCAGCGTTGGCGGCGGAGATTTCGTAGCCCTTCTTTTGCAGCATCAGCCCGATTAATTTGAGGCTGTCGATGTCGTCGTCAACGACCAGGATTTTCTCCGCCATCGGGGTTCCTATGAATAAGCGCTCGCCGAGTTTAAGATAGAACTGATTCAAACTTACGCCAACAGCTGGCCGTGCTAAGGCCTTTCTCTACCTCACCCCCGTCTCGCCTGCGGCTCGACACCCCCTCTCCGCGTGCGGCTATAGTCCGGCGTAGCCGGGAGAGGGGGACGGGGGATGAGGTGTCCGCCAACACGACAAGCGCCACACGCACCGCGGTCGTTGGCTCAAAAGCTTGAATCACTTCATACTTAATTGCGCAGTCTATCATAAAACGACTCTGCGGGCAATGAAATCTGATCGTGCTGGGGCGCATGGAGTATGAATAGGGGCGCGGCCTTCCGCGTCCTCTGGCAGGCGAGGTGGTTAAGCGCCTACCGCAACGATTCGTTCTTATTCGTGGAATTCGCGTTCTTCGCGGTTACATATCCGGTTTCTGGGGAGTTAGGCAGGGCGGTACGAAAGTGATAGGCGCTCAGCAGTAGAGGCATAGCATAGTGCCTCCCTACATGGTTATTGCTTTTATACAGAAATATATATTACCTCCCCCACTCCGTGTGGAACACGCCCTCTTTATCAACCCGTTCGTAGGTGTGCGCGCCGAAGTAATCGCGCTGCGCCTGGATCAGGTTGGCCGGCAGGCGACCGGTGCGGTACGAGTCGAAGTAAGCGAGGGAGGCGCTCATGCCGGGCGTGGGAATGCCGTGCATCGCCGACAGGGCGACCACGCGCCGCCATGCGCCCTGGCGGCTGGTGACCGCCTGGGTGAACTCTGGGTGGAGCAGCAGGTTGGCTGGCGGCGGATGGCTCTCAAAGGCGCGCGTGATGTCGCCGAGCAGCGCGGCGCGGATGATACATCCTGCCCGCCAGATGCGCGCGCAGTCGGCCAGATTGAGGTTCCACTCATGAACTTTGGAGGCGATCCCCAGCATCGCCATGCCCTGCGCGTAGGAACAAATCTTCGAGGCGTACAGCGCCGCGCGCACGTCGTCGAGCAGCCCGGCCACGTCGCCCTCAAACGCGGCCTGCGGCCCGGCGAGCACGCTCTCGGCGGCCATGCGCTCCTTCTTGTACGCCGAGATAATGCGCTGCGCCACCGCCGCATTGATGGTCGGGATAGGCGCGCCGATCTCAACCGCGTTTTGGACAGTCCAGCGCCCGGTGCCCTTCTGTCCCGCCGTGTCGAGGATCATCTCGACCAGGGGGCGGCCCGCCTCGTCGTCGATCTTGTGGAAGATGTCGGCGGTAATTTCAATGAGATAGGATGAAAGCTCGCCCTGGTTCCAGTTGGCGAACGTATCGGCCAGTTGCAGCGCGTCCAGCCTGGCGACGCGGCGCATGATGTCGTAAGCCTCGGCGATCAGTTGCATATCGCCGTATTCGATGCCGTTGTGCACCATCTTGACATAGTGGCCTGCGCCGCCCGGCCCCAGGTAAGTGACGCAGGGGGCGCCGTCCCCGGCTTTGGCGGCGATGGCCTTAAAGATCGATTCCATATGCCCATAGGCATCTTTGCTCCCGCCGGGCATCAGGCTGGGTCCCCAGAGCGCGCCCTCCTCCCCGCCGCTGACGCCGACGCCGAGAAAGCCGAGATCATGCGCCGTAAGTTCTTTCATACGGCGCTCGGTGTCTTCGTACCAGGAGTTGCCGCCGTCGATAATCAGATCGCCCGGCTCCAGCAGCGGGCGCAACTGGTCGATGACCGCGTCCACCGGTCGCCCGGCCTGGACCATAATCATGATCCGGCGCGGCCTTTCGAGCGCGCCCACAAACTCCTCAACGGTGTAAGTGGGATGGATTTTACCTTCATGGCCGTGCGCCTGGATGAATTCCTGGGTCTTGGAGCCGGTGCGATTGTACACCGCCACCGAGAAGCCATTGCGCGCCACGTTGCGGACCAGGTTTTGACCCATCACGGCCAGGCCGATCAATCCGAACTGTTGTCTGTCGCTCACAGAGATTCTCCCTTAAGCGTGGGAGTAGGGGCATGGCGCGCCGTGCCCCTACCGAGGACCGTTACACCATTGAATGATCAGGCGGCGTTATGCCGGTTGCGCCGTGCGTAGCACATCGCGCCGGGCGCGCACACCGTCGATGAGTTTGCGGAAAGCGTCGGCGAACGCCTCCACGCCATCGTCCTGCAACTGCTGCGTGATCTTCTTCATGTCGACGCCGGCCTCGGCCAGGCGCTTCATGACATGGTGCGCTGCGTCGATGTCCTGGGCCAGCGTGAGCGCGACCGTCCCGTGATCCTTGAACGCGACCAGCGTTTGCGGCGGCATGGTGTTGACCGTGTGCGGCCCGATAAGCGGATCGACGTAGTGCAGGTCGGGGTAGGCCGGGTTCTTGGTGCTGGTGCTCGCCCACAACACGCGCTGCACCCGCGCGCCGGCCTCCCGCAGCGCCGCGAAGCGCTCACCCTCAAAGACCGCCTGAAAGTGCTCGTAAGCCCGCTTCGCGCTGGCGATGGCAGCCTTGCCGCGCAGCGGCGAGCCTTCCGGCAGCTCGCGGTCCACGTAGGTATCGATGCGGCTCAGGAAGAAGCTCGCCACTGACGCGATGCGGTCAACCGGCTGCCCGGCGGCGACGCGCCGCTCCAGGCCTTTGATGTACGCCTCCGCGACCTGCGCGTAGTTGTCGAGCGCGAAGATCAGCGTGATGTTGACGTTGACGCCGCTCGCAATCGACTCCTCGATGGCAGGAATGCCGGCGGGCGTCGCGGGAATTTTGATAAGCACGTTGGGCCGGCCCAGCGCGCCGAACAGCCGCCGCGCCGCCTTGACCGTCGCCTCGGTGTCGTGCGCGATGAACGGTGACACTTCCAGGCTTACGTACCCGTCCAGGCCGCCCGTGCGGTCATACACCGGGCGGAGGATGTCGGCGGCGGCGGCCACATCTTCGAGCGCCAGCGCCTCATAGATGGCCTCCGGGTCCGCTTTGTCCAACAGCCGCGCGATGGCTTCATCGTAGATGGCGCTGCCGCTGATGGCCTTCTCGAAGATGCTGGGATTGGTCGTGATGCCGACCACGCCGTCCTCGTCGATCAGGCGTTTGAGTTCGCCGGACCGGATGATGTCGCGGCTGAGGTTATCCATCCAGATGCTCTGGCCGAGTTTTTGTACGTCTACGGGTGGGTTAGCCATTGTTGTCTCCCATGTCGAACTACTTCAAACCTCTCCGCTGTTTCTGAAGTAAGCAGCAGGCCATGCCTTACCTCTACTTTACATATCGTCGCACATCTCGGCTTCCATGTCGAGCACTTTGCCAAGCCGATCTTTGTAACGGCCCTCGCCGATAAACTGCGCGTTGAGGAAGGTATCGATCAGCGCCTTTGCCTGCTCGGTGTTGACCACCAGCGCGCCCAGGCAGAGCACGTTCATGTCGTCGTGCTCGACACCCTGGTGCGCCGAGTAGTAATCGTGGCAGATGGCCGCGCGCACGCCGCGCATTTTGTTGGCGGCGATGCTCGCGCCCACGCCGCTGCCGCAGATGAGCACGCCGCGCTCGACCTCACCGTGTTGCAGCGCCAGACCGACGGCTTTAGCCAGGTCGGGGTAGTCCGAGCGTTGGGTATTATGCGAACCAAGATCGAGCACCTGATGCCCGGAATCGCGCAGGTGGGCGACAAGCTCCTGTTTGAGTTGAAAGCCGGCGTGGTCGCCAGCGATAGCGACGCGCATGTTTCTCTCGTCTCTCCTGTCAGGGCGCGGCGCGCCGTGCCCCGACATATACTCCTCACACGAGTGCCTTCACGGCCCCGATGACCTTCAGCGCTTCCTCGGCTACGCGCTCCGGCGTGAAGCCGAACGCTTTCATGAGCGCCTTGTACGGCGCGGATGCGCCGAAATCGTCGCGTGAGAAGACCCGCCCGGCGTCGCCGACGTATTGGTGCCAGCCCATGCGCACACCGGCTTCAACCGCGAGCCGCGCCTTGATCGACGGCGGGAGCACGCTCTCTTTGTACTCTAGCGGCTGGTGATCGAACAGCTCCCAAGAAGGCATACTCACCACACGCGCGTTGACTCCCTGCGCCGCAAGCCGGTCCTTTGCCTCCAGCGCCAGGCTCACCTCGCTGCCGGTGGCGATCAGGACCACGTCGGGCACCCCTTCAGGGTCGTAGAGCACATACGCGCCCCTGTGCAACCCCTTTGCCGACGCGAGCTTTTCGCGGTCCAGAACAGGCACGCCCTGCCGCGTCAGGATCAGGCAGACCGGGCCATCGTGCGTCAGGGCAAAGCGGTACGCTTCGGCGACCTCGTTGGCGTCGGCGGGGCGGATCACAGTCATGTGCGGGATCGCGCGCAGCGCCGCGATATGCTCGACCGGCTCGTGGGTCGGGCCGTCCTCGCCGACCCACACGCTGTCATGCGTGAAAATCCACAGCACCTTGAGGCGCGCCAGCGCCGAGAGCCGCACCGCGCCGCGCATGTAGTCGGAGAACACGAGAAAGGTCGAACCGTAAGGGATCAGGCCGCCGTGATAGGCAATGCCGTTGACCATCGCGCCCATGGCGTGCTCGCGGACGCCGAAGCGCAGGTTGCGCCCGCCGGGCTTGTCAGCTTGCTGTTCGTCGTAGCCCTTGAGCAGCGTGTTGGTCGAGGGGGCCAGGTCCGCGTCGCCGCCGATCAGATTGCGCAGCTTCGGCGCAATCGCGTTAAGCACCGCGCCGGACGCCTGGCGCGTCGCCAGCGCGCCCTTATCGGGCGTGAAGACGGGGAGGTCTGCGTCCCACCCGCCGGGGAGCTGGCCGCTCATGAACTGCTCCCACTCGGCGGCGAGGTCGGGGTACTCGGCGGCGTAGGCGGCGAACCGCTTTTGCCACTCCGCCTCGGCGACGGCGCCGTTGTCAATCGCCCGGCGGAAGTGGGCCAACACCTCATCGGGCACGCAAAAATCCGGCTCCAACGGCCAGCCGAGCGCCTTTTTGGTCAGCTTTACTTCCTCCGCGCCGAGCGGCGCGCCGTGCGCTTCGGGCGTGTTGGCCTTGTTGGGGCTGCCGTATCCGATGGTTGTGCGCACGCGGATGAGCGAGGGGCGCTCGGTCTCGGCGCGCGCGTTCTCAATGGCGCGCGCGATGCCCTCAAGGTCGTGGTTTCCGTCCTTAATCAGCTGCACATGCCAGCCGTAGCCCTCGAAGCGCCTCGTCACGTCCTCAGAGAAACTGGTCTTCGCCGGCGCGGCGAGGGTGATCTGGTTGTCGTCATAGAGATAGATCAGCTTGCCGAGCTTGAGGTGCCCCGCCAGCGACGCGGCCTCGGCCGCGACGCCTTCCATGATGTCGCCATCGGAGACGATGGCGTAGGTGTAGTGATCGACGATGGTGTGACCGGGCCGGTTGAAGTAAGCGGCCAGATAGCGCTCGGCGATTGCCATGCCCACGCCGTTGCCGAAGCCCTGACCCAGCGGGCCGGTGGTCGCTTCGACGCCGGAGGTGAGATGGCTTTCCGGGTGGCCGGGCGTGGGGCTGCCGTATTGGCGGAAGTTCTTGATGTCGTCCATCGAGACCGAGTCGTAGCCGGTCAAGTAGAGAAGCGCGTAGAGCAGCATCGAACCGTGCCCGCCGGAGAGCACGAACCGGTCGCGGTCCGGCCACTTGGGGTTCCTGGGGTTGTGGCGCAGGAAGCGCGTCCACAGGATATAAGCCATCGGCGCAGCGCCCATCGGCAGGCCGGGATGCCCGGAGTTGGCCTTCTGCACGGCGTCTACAGCCAGAAAGCGAATCGAGTTGATGGCGAGTTGTGTGAAGTCGGTCACGAATTTCCTCTTGCAGTGGCGACAGACCGTATACACGATTGAAACAGCGTTGGGATTATACCGTCTCTCGCACGCGCCGAAAACCGCAATCCGCCCAGGTTTATGGTATAATCGCACTTTGCACTCCAATTGGGCGGACACTATAATCTCGCAGGCTATCTTGCCGTCAGGAGGGGAATTTGATGGAGATCAAGGTCTCTGAGCTAAAGCGCGTGACTCTGTTCGAGATCAGCGGTCGGGTGGACAGCACCAATGCCGCCGAACTCGGCGAGGCGCTCAACACCGCCATCGACGCCGGGCGCAACCAATTGGTGCTGGACCTGAGCGGCGTGGAGTATATGAGCAGCGCCGGTCTGCGCGAGATGGTGGCCGCGCTCAAGCGCGTGAAGCGGGGTATAGGCGACGTCCGCCTGGCGAATCCCTCGGAGCGTGTGAAGGAAGTGCTGGAACTGGCCGGCCTGGATACGATTTTTTCGGTCTATGACACGCAGGTCGAGGCGGTTGGGAGTTTTTAAGGCACTCATCAACCAATGCTCGCCTGTGTATAAACAGACACTACACGTGGCAATGGTCAACGCTAACACTGTGGCGATAGATGGTTAGATGATTGAGGGAAGTGAACGCCGGCTGCGCGTCGCTGCTCGGTTGGAACACCTCGCGCAGGCGCGCGATTTCGTGGCCCATGCGGCGCACGCTGCCGGTCTGGGCGAACGCGAGGTCTACCATTGTGAGGTAGCCGTAGACGAGGCGATGACCAACATCATCGAGCACGGATACGGTGGCCGCGGCGACGGGCTGATCGATGTGCTGTGCGTGACCGAGCCGGGACGCTTCGTCATTACCATCATCGACGGCAGTCCGCGCTTTGATCCGATGACGCGAGAAGACCCAGACCCCACCATGACGCTGGACGAGCGCGAGCCGGGCGGCTGGGGCATTTTCTTTATCAAGAAAATGATGGACGAGGTTGCGTATGCATACCGCGACGGACGCAACTACCTGACGATGGTCAAGGTGCTGCCGGTCACCCGTCCCGACCGAGTGGAAGGCGGTATTGTCCGGCGGGAGGCTGTGATGGGAGTGTGGCTGTTAGCTCCGGCGGGCCGGCTCGACTCGACTTCAAGCCCCGCGCTGGAGGCTGCGCTAAAGGATGAACTCAAAGCCGAGCACGCGCCCTTGATTGTGGACATGAGCCGGGTTACCTACATCGCCAGCAGCGGGCTTAAGGTGCTGGTGGGCGCGTGGCGGCAGGCGAAAGGGACCGGCAGCGAGGTGATCCTCACCGGGTTGCAGCCTCGTGTGCAAGAGGTGTTTCAGATGGTCGGGTTCGATCAGGTGTTCCGTATCTTCGCTACGGTTGAGCAGGCGGTGGAGGCCGTCCAAATCGAGGAAGGTTTTCGATCTTGAGGCTTGGGAGCCTGAAATGCCTTTGGAGATAAGCGGCTCCCCTTTGGAGCCGCTTTTGCTATTCCTCGCTGTCGCGGCCTTGAGCGCGTTGGCCTATTTCCTGGGGCGACGCCGACAGCGCATCAGCGACGCCAGCCTGAGCGCCCTGGCCGGCGTCGGGCGCGCCATCCTGGAGGCGCAACTGGATGTGGACGCGCTCTGTGAGGTGGTGTATCAGCAGTCCGGGCGCATCGTTAACACCGCCAACTACCAGGTCGGCCTCTTCGACGGCGACGACTACGTGATTAAGGTCTGGGTGCGTGACGGCGTTCGCCTGCCGCCGCAGCGCTTCGCCGGCGCAGCCTGCGAAGGCATTGTGGGTTGGGTGCGCGCGGAGCGCCAGGGCTTGTTGGTGCGCGACTTCGAGCGCGAATGGGATCAACTCCCCGCCCGGCCCAGCTACCAGACCCCCCACGCGCCGACGCGCGCGGCGGTCTTTGCGCCGCTGGTGGCAGGGGGCCAGGCCCTCGGCGTGATCGCCGTGCAGAGCCACGCGCCGGGCGCTTTCCGCGACGAGCACCTGCGCCTGCTGACGGTGCTGGCTTCGCAGGCCGCCGGCGCGTTCCGCAACGCGCAGCTCTTCGAGACCGAACGCACTCGCACGCAACAACTGCAACTCATCGCCCAGGTGACGCGCCAGCTCACGGCAGTGCAACCCCTCGCCGACCTCTTTCGCCAGATCGTGAGCCTGGTGCGCGACACCTTCGGTTATTACGTGGTGAGCGTGTTTATCGTCGATGCGGCTGCCGGCCTGGTGCGCATGGGCGCGAGCACCGAGCCGGAAATGGAGGCCGAAGTCCCGACGCTTCAGTTGGGCGAGGGCATCGTCGGGTCAGCGGCGCAGCAGGCCGTGGTCATCCACGTCCCTGACGTGGCCCACGATCCGCGCTTCCGTTACGTGGACGCTGTCTCGGAGACTTGTGCCGAGGTCGCGTTGCCGCTGATGATCGAGGATCGGGTGTTGGGCGTGCTGGACGTGGAGGATGACCGGGTCGGCGCGTTCAGCAAAGAGGACCTGGACGTGCTAACGACGCTGGCGGGCCAGTTGGCGCTGGCGATCCACGAAGCGCTCAACTATGACGCCCGGCGTCGCCAGAACGAGCGGCTGACAACCATGATTGAAGCCAGCCGGGCGATGGTGTCCATCCTCGACATTGACGACCTGTTTGACGAGATGGTGGATCTGGTGGTGGACTACTTCGGCTTCGACCGCGTGCACATCTTCCTCCGCAGCGGCGACCGGCTGGTGTTCCGCGCCGGGTCAGGGGTTCACAGCGGGCTGTGGGAGATCGAGCAATTCGGTTACAACCTGGACGATCCGGGGCTGATCCCCCTGGCGGCGCGCACCGGCGAGGCGGTGGTCAGCAACGACGTGTGGGCCAATCCTAACTATGTGCCGGGGCCGGCGGTCGAGGACACGCGCGCGCAGGTTTCCGCGCCGATCCGCATGGGGCGATTGCTCCTGGGCGTGTTCGACGTGCAAAGCCTGGAGCCGAACGCCTTCAGCGCCGAAGACGTGTCGTTGGTGCAGGCGCTCGCCGACAGCATGGCGGTGACCGTGCGCAACGCCTCGCTCTACGCCAACGAGCAGCGCCGTCGCCTGCTGGCCGAAACCTTGCGGCAGGTCGGCACGGTGCTCACCTCGCACCTGGAACTGGAAACCGTGCTCGATGGCATCCTCCTGGCGTTGGTGCGCGTGGTCGCATTCGACATCGGATTCATCATGTTGCTCAATGACGCTGCGACCGCCTACGAAATCCGTGCGGCGCTGGGTTTGCCTGATGACGTGCTCGGAGAGTTGGTGCCGGCCGGCAGCGTGGCAGG
Organism: Anaerolineae bacterium; assembly: GCA_034435135.1. Classification (GTDB taxonomy): domain Bacteria; phylum Chloroflexota; class Anaerolineae; order Aggregatilineales; family JAFGMM01; genus JAOSJO01. The sequence continues at coordinate 22,928 of DAOTXU010000293.1, forward strand.
GGAGGAAATACTCTGGTGGCTGCACGAACTGGCGGAACGGCGTCCGGCGCGGGCTGAAGACCAGCGGCGCGAAGCCGTCATCACACCGCTGGAACTGTCCGGCGACCAGATCGGTTATCTGGTGGTGGAGCGCGTCGGCCTCGAAGTGTTCACAGACGACGAGCGGCGCATTGTCGAGGCGTTCGCAGTGCAGGCGGCGGTCGCCATCGCCAACGCGCAGTTGTTCGAGGCGCAGCAGGAAGAGGCTTGGGTCATTGCCGCTCTGCTCCAGGTGGCGCAGGCTTTCAACCGTGAGGTGGATAGCGACTCTACGCTGAACACGGCAGTGCGCATGACCGGGCTGCTGGCAGGGGTCGAGCGCTGTGGCATTTTGCAATGGAACCCGGCGACGAGGTGCTTCGAGGGCCGAGCGGCTTATGGGCTGCGCCAGGAGGCGGCTTTTCGTGGCCTGTCGCTCAACCTGGACGACTGGCCGCTTTTGGAGCGCGCCGTCGCTTCATCAGAGGTGATCTGGGCCGGGGACGGCGATGCAACCGAAGCCCCGCCCGCGTTGGCCCAGGTGTTTGAAAGCCCGGCCTTGTTGGGCATCCCGTTGGCGACGAAAGGCGAGTTGCGCGGGCTGATGCTGGTTAATCGATCAGCGGACTCCGGGGTGATCGACGAGCGGCGCCTCAAGCTCCTGACGGGGATCGCCTACCAGACCGCGCTGGCGATGGAAGCGGCGCGGCTCCGCGCCGAGGCCGGCGAGCGCGAGCGCTTGGAGCGCGAGCTAGAGGTGGCGCGTGAGATTCAGACCAGCTTCCTGCCCGAACATCCCCCGCAAATACCTGGCTGGGAGGTGGCGACGTTCTATCGACCTGCCCGGCACGTGGGCGGCGACTTCTACGACTTTATCCCGCTGAAGTCGGGGCGCTGGGGGATCGTGGTAGCGGACGTGGCCGACAAGGGCGTGCCGGCGGCTCTATTTATGGCCGTCAGCCGCACGTTGATCCGCGCGGCGGGGTTGAGCCGACTCTCCCCCAGCAAGACGCTGGAGCGCGTGAACGAAATGGTGCTCGCCGATGTGCGCTCCGCTCTCTTCGTCACCGCGTACTATCAGGTGGTGGAGCCAGGGAGCAACATCGTGCGCTACGCCGTCGCGGGCCATAACCCGCCGCTGCACGTCAACGCGCAGAACGGCGTCGCGCGTTACTTGCTTGGGCGCGGCATGGCGATTGGCGTGCTGGATCAAATCTCCATTGACGAGCACGCCGCGCGCATGGATCCAGGCGACGTGATCGTGTGTTACACCGATGGCGTCACCGAAGCGATCAACGCAGACAGCGAGGAGTTCGGCGCGGAGCGCTTGAAGGAGACGGTTCAGGCGTGCTGGACGAAACCGGCGGCGGAGATCGTGGCGTACATCAGCGCAGCGGTGGACGCTTTCGCCGGCGCCGAGGGCCAGTTCGACGACCTGACGTTGGTGGTGCTCAAGCGGCTGGCAGCCTAGCCGGAGACCAAACTATCTGCACGACTCCGCATGATCTGCGGTTCACCCCTTCCGGCGCGGTCAAGGGGTGCGCGCCTGGTCGGGCAGGACAACCTGGACGAACGGCTCGATGTTGTTGAGATCGACCACCTGCCGGGCGCGCTCATCGACGCGGCATTCCTCGGCCAGGGTGCTCTCACGCGCATGAAGCAGCGGGGCGTCGGGATTAAACAGGTTGTAGGCCGCGCGCGCGAGGCTTTCCATGATCGGCCAGTACTTCTGGTAGTCAAGAAAGCTTTCGTTGTAGAACATCATCGCCAACACAAAGTCGCCGCCAGGCGTAAAGACAATCCCCACGTCGCCGTGCGTGTCCTCGATCCAGCCGTGTTTGTGCGCCACGCGCGTGTTCTCCGGCACGCCTTTCTCAATCAAGACGCCGATGCGGTTGCCGTTCATCACTTCCAGCATTTGCTTGCACTCGGTCGGCGTGAACTGGCCGGGGAAAGCCGCCATCAGGCCGCCGCCGCCGTACTCGGCGCACTCGTAGATCATGCCCAGCAGCGCGCCGATGTCTTCCGGCGTCGTCTGCGATTGGGGGTCGGGGCGCGTGTTGTAGGTGGGGTTCTGGTTGGCGGGCGTCTCGCGGGTGACGAAAGGGCACTGCTGCGCGCCGGCCTCGGCGAGCGAGGCGGTTAAGAAGGTGCTGCGCAGCCCCAGGGTTTGCAGCATGTTGGTCACGTCGTCGGCTCCGGCGCACTGGTCGCCGTTGCCGATTTCGCCCAGCAGCAGGTTGGCGGTGAAGTTGCCGGAGCAGATCATGGTCTGGGCGATCAGGTAAGCCTCTTCTTCGTTTGGGGCGTTGTCGAGGTGGCGGAAGGTGTCTACGAGTACGGGAATTTTGATCATGCTCATCCCGGCGAAGGCGATGTCCGGGTTAATGCTGATCTCCTGGCCGGTCTGGAGATCCATGATGAAGATGGACGCAAGCTGGTTGCGCCCGTCGTAGACGAACTCAATCGAGTCAAAATAGTCGCTGATGAACGCTTTCAGCGTGTTGAGGTCAGGCTGAGGCGCGTCGGTCTCCTCGACGATTAGCTCCACCATGCGGTTGCTGGGGTCTTTCAGCGCCGCCTCGATGAGCGGCAAAGAGGCTTCGATGTCCATCGTGTAGCCCGGTTCGCCAGGCCGGAAGGTGAACGTGTCCAGGTCGTAGCGCGCCGAAACAGGCGGCGCGTCGTAGCGGCTGGCGACATCTTCCAGAAACGCGCGGAGCTGCGACGGGATGTATTGCGAAGAGATATCGACCGAGATGGGCGGGTTGGGGCGACGCCAGAGGTAATCCCAGAAGCCGGCCCAGAAGCTCTTCTGCTCGATGCTGTTCTCCACTTCGGCCATGATCGAATCGGAGTTGAGGCGGAAGCCGATACTCGACGGCTCCAACAGGATCGGGCTGCCCTTGTAGAACAACACAATCGGGCTGGCATAGGCTTGTTCCAGCGCGGCGACGGCCTGGGCGCGGGTGAGCCGGTCCAGGCAGACCTCGCCCACGCACGTGCCGGGCGGGAAGGTCTCAAGCTGGTTGGCAAACGTGACCAACTGGATGAATGTCAAGCCCACCGCCGCCAGCAGGCAGCCGATGGACAATAGCTCCAGCCAGGGGAAGCCAATACGCCGCCGCTCGCCGTAACTGCCGTAGGTCATCGACACGCCTCGCGCGCCAACGCCGGGAACGCCGCTTCAATCGCTCTTTGATGGAACGAGACGAGCGGCGGCAGGTCAGCCGGGTCGGCCCAGACGTAATCCAGAATCTCGGCGCTCAGGTGGCTCACCGCGCCGCGCGGACGGCCCTGGTAGGCAAAATCCAGATGCGCCCGCTCAGGGGTGACCACCGCGAGCAGAAAGCGATCGATGACGACCGGGAGGCCAAGCTCTTCCATCAACTCGCGGGCCAGGGCGTTCTCCGGGTCTTCGCGCCGGTTCAGCCAACCGCCGGGCAATCCCCAGGGCTTCTCAATGTGAAAGACGTGTTCCAGCACCAGCACGCGCCCGGCGTCGTTGACGATGACGCCGACCACGCCGGCGGTGAAGCGCGGCATCCGCAGCCGCCAGAGCCGAAAAGCGATGCCCATTAAGAAAGGCACGCGGCGCAGCGCGGCGGCGAGACTCGCCTTGCGCCGGCTGTCGGCGCGCGGCGGTTGGTGATCGGGCACAAACGCTCCTGTTGCAGACGGGGCCGAAACGCCAACCTGCGCTGCGGCCCCCTGACTTCGATCTCGGTTGCGGGACAGTGTAGCGAACGGCTCGCGGGGCGTCAAATCATGCCAGCCTGTCGGGTCTTATTCCGAGCTGGCTGCGCTGGGTGCCGACTTGAGCGCAGCGACCTGCTCCGGCGCGACCACACTCCACAAATCGCCGATGGCGTAGCCCTGCGCCAGCGCCGCGTCGAGGATGGGGCCAATCGCCTCCACGTCGGCGACGCTGTTGACGTGCGCGACGTAAATCTGCCCCGGCTGGAAGTTCGACACGACCCAGTTGGTTACGCTCTCGGCGGTCGCGCCCTGCTGCCAGCCGGTGGTGTCGCCGGTCTTGCTCCACCACACGCTGAGCAACCCGATCTCGGCGGCGGCGCGCCAGGTCGCCTCGGTGCGCGCGCCGAAGGGGGGGCGCCAGAGGCGCATCGGCAAGTGCGCGCCGACCGCCTGATCCAGCGCCGCCTGCGCCGCCCGGAGTTCGGCCTGGATCGCGGGCGCGCTCAGTTGTGTGAAGTCCGGGTGCGTGTCGGAATGGTTTTGCAGGTCGTGCCCGTCGGCGAGCATCTGGCGCACGACGGCGGGGTTGGCGCGGATGAAGTCGCCGGTGAGGAAGATGGTCGTGACGACGCCCCGCTCGCGCAAGACGTCGCGCAACTGCGGCCAGAGCGCGGCGGTGGAGCCGGCGTCGAACGTGAAAGCCATGCGCGGCGGGTTGTCGGTGCTCCCGTGCGTGATCTCGCCATAGGTGAGCGCGTCGATCTGCGGAGGGGTGAGCGTTGTGGGGACAGGGTCGTGAAACCCGTCCTGCGCGAAGCGCGTCAGGGCAATCTCAATGTTCATCCATTGGTCGAGCGCCTGGGCGTGCGCCTTGGCCAGCCAGGCGTTCCCCTTCTCGGTCGCCAAGTGGATCGCCTCGGCGGGATGGGAGGCCGTACCGGTCTCCACGAGCACGCCGATGAAGCGCGGGACCGGCCCTTCATGGCGCACGGCGGGAAGCTCGCGGAAGCGCCAGTCGATGATGTCGAAGATGGCACCGGGGCCTTGCTCGCGCCCGTAGGCGCGGCCCGGTATGATGCCCCGGTCGGTGGGGCTGACACCCATCCCCGTCCACGCCTGCGCCAGGTGATCGCCCATCGCTAAGGCGAGGCGGTAGCTGGCCGCGTCGTCGGCGGTTTCGTAGGGGTCGGGGTAGAACATCGTGTAGCCGGCCACCGACGGGTCGCCGGCGGAGTCGGCGTGGAGCATAACGATCACGGGCCGCCGCCCGTTGCGCAGGCCGACGTAATAGGCGAACTGCGCGCGGAAGATCAGCGTGTCGTGGTTGTTGATGATGCCGTCGCGGTCCATGTCCGCGCCGTTGTAGGGGTTCTCGAACAGCCAGCCGTCGTCGTGCGTCATGACTGCGGCCCACCCCCGCGCACGCAGTTCCCCGCGCAGCGCGCGCCCCCGCACGACGTTCGACCAGTGTTCGGTCTTATACTCGCCCCCCGCGCTTTGAATGGACGCGCCCCGGTCCATGCGCGTGTGGCCCGGATCGACCACGACGACATGCGCCGCGCGGAACGCCTCCGGGGTGGGCGCGGTCACTTCAACCAGGGCATCGGTGTACTGCCAGCCCGCCGCCGGGTGCCCGACCGCGCCGCCGGCAAGCTGGTTATAGATCGTCGTTTGGGCGTTCGCGTCGATAGCGACGGCGGCGAGCTTCGGCGGCGCGGGGCAGGTCGCCTGCGCGTCGATCAGGGGGCGGTAACCGAGCGGGTTCAACGCCGCGCGCGCCGCTTCCAGTTCAGCGCCGTCGGGGAGGTGCGCCAACCGCAGGCCGGGGTGACCGACCAGCCTGCTCATTGTCTTCTCCCACGCGGCGACCTGCGCGGTAATATCCTCGTTCGGGTCGAGCATCAGCGCGAGTTGATGGCCGTCGGCGAAGAACAGGCGCAGCATGTCGGGGTCGGCGTCCGGGCGCGCCGCGACCAGGGTGCGTGTATTGCGAGCGCGCAGGGTGTAAAACGCCTGTAATACAGCGGAGATGTCATTTTGCGCCGGCAGTGCCAACACGAGCCAGGGGGCGTCGCAGTTAATCTCCTGTTGTTGCGCGGCGATGGGAGGCGCGCCAGTGGGCGTGAACATCGAGAGGGCAATCAGTGCAGCGGTGATGAGAGGCAACGCGGCTTTCATCTCAACTCCAGTTCGACTCGCAAACGCAGCGGATTGTAGCGTGCGCGGTCAGACTGTCAATCTTACGCGGTTTTGATCTGGCGCTTATGGAGTTCAGATGGCCTGCTGATGTTGCTCCTATATACCTGTTGTATTCTGCGGGCCAGATGATAAGACTTGTACTGGCCAAGATTGAAGGCCGAAAACGAAAACAACAGGAGGGACTGAAAGATGGCTAACATGCTGAGCAACTGGAACCCGGTTCGTGATCTGCTTCAGATGAGCGAGGCGCTGGACCGCTTTTACAGCGAGATGGGTAGCCGCCAGGCCAACGGCGGCAGCGCCAAGCCCGTGTATCGCCTGCCGATTGACGCTTACAGCACCGACGACGCGATTGTGATCGAGGCTCCGATGGCGGGCGTTGACCCCAACGAGGTGGACATCACCATCGACGGCGACAGCCTGACGATCCGCGCCGAGGTCAAGCGCAGCGAGGGCGAAGGCCGCAACTACGTGCTGCGCGAGCGCGCCTACGGCATCCTTGAGCGCTCGCTCACGCTCAACGTGCCGGTGGAACTGGACAAGGTGTCGGCGAACTTCGCCAACGGCGTCCTGACCTTGACCGTCCCCAAGGCGGAATCGGTCAAGCCGCGCAAGATCGCGGTCCAGGCCGCGAACTAAGCCTTATCCGTGAACACGCAGCCCCCATCCGGGGGCTGTTTGTTTTCCCGACCTGGCTTCTCTATAATCTGCGTTGGGTTGCGGCATATCACCAAGCAGGGGAGGCAGGAATGCGTTTGGCGGTGCTCTCCGACATACACGGGAATCTGGCCGCGCTGGAAGCGGCGCTCGCCGACCTGGGGGCGCGCGGCGGCGCGGATAAAGTGTGGGTGCTGGGCGACCTAGCCGCGTTCGGCCCAGACCCGGCGGGTGCGGTGGCGCGCGTGCGTGCGATCCCGGAGGTTTCGGCGATCTACGGCAACACGGACCGCTATCTCACCTCCGGGCGGCGGCCTCAGATGCCCATCCCCGACGCAGCTGCGTGGGGGCGCGCGAAGGCCACGCTGGAGTCGCGCGATGGCGGCTTCGCGTGGACAGTCGGCCAGCTTGACTACGCCGCGTTTGAGTATTTGCGCGACCTGCCGGCGGAACTCAGCCTTGAGGTGGACGGCTTCGGCTGGGTCGTCGGCTTTCACGCCGTCCCTGGCGACGACGAGGCCGTGCGGCGGCCCGATACCCCCGACGACGTGTTGCTCGATGACTTGCTCGACAGAGAGGGTAGAGTGGCGCTGTGCGGTCACACGCACCTGCCGATGGACCGCGCGCTAAACGGCTGGCGCTGGATCAACGTGGGCAGCGTGGGCCTGCCGTTCGACGGCGACCCGCGCGCGTGCTACGCCGTGCTTCACTTTGACGGCGGCGCGCTACACGTGGAGCATCGCCGCGTCGCGTATGATGTGGACGCGGTTATCAAGAAGTTGGTCGCGCCCAACAGGGAGTGGGTGGCGAACATCCTGCGCACCGCCAGGCCGCCGGGGTGAGGTTTCAGACAGGGCGCTTAGGCCTCTTGTCTGAAAAATGCAGTAGCCTGATCGTACACCAATCATCGGCGGGAGTGCAGCCGGGCGCGGAACAAGCGTGTTATAATCTGGTAAAGGAGGGTTAGAACGGGGCGGAAAAGATGGCCCGCAAATCATTGCAAGAGACGCTAGACGAACTCACCATCCCCGGCGAGCTTTACGAGGTCGTGGACGCCGAGGCGAAGACGTTGCGCTGTTACGCCTGCGCGCACCGTTGCCTGATAAAAGACGGACGCCGGGGCATCTGCCATGTGCGCTATAACGAGGGGGGCGTGCTGCGCGTGCCCTATGGCTACGTGGCCGCGTTGCAAGTAGATCCCACCGAGAAGAAACCCTTCTTCCACATCCTGCCCGGCTCCAACGCGCTGAGCTTCGGGATGCTCGGCTGCGACTTCCACTGTTCGTACTGCCAGAACTGGGTCACCTCGCAGACGCTGCGCGATGAGCGCGCTGGTCGCCCGCCGGACCGAGTCTCGGCGGAGGAACTGGTGCTCCTGGCGAAGCAATACGACGCGCAGTGCATCGCCAGCACCTACAACGAGCCGTTGATTACGAGCGAGTGGGCGGTGAGCGTCTTCAAGCGGGCGCGCGCCGCCGGGATGCTGACGCTCTACATCTCCAACGGCAACGCCACGCCCGAAGCGCTCACTTACCTGCGCCCCTGGCTCGACGGCTACAAGATCGATCTGAAGACGATGCAAGACAAGCAGTACCGCCGGCTGGGCGGGGTCTTGAAGCACGTGCTCGACACGATCACGGCGGCGCACGAGCTTGGTCTGTGGGTGGAAGTGGTCACACTGATCGTCCCCGGCTTCAACGACAGCAGCGACGAGCTATGGGACGCCGCCCGCTTCCTGACCTCGGTCTCGCCGGACATCCCCTGGCATGTCACTGCCTTCCATCCCGACTACAAAATGACCGAGCCCGAACGCACGCCAGCCGGCACGTTGCTTCGCGCCGCTGAGATCGGCCTGGAGGCCGGTCTGCACTATGTCTACGCCGGCAACCTGCCCGGCGCGACCGAGGACTGGGAGAACACGCGCTGCCCATCGTGCAACGCCACGGTGATCCGTCGGCACGGCTTCTACGTGCTCGAAAACCAGCTTGTAGGCACCGGCGGCCATTGCCCGCGCTGTGGGACGGCCATTCCCGGAGTCTGGACTATGCGCGAACGCCAGGCGACGCCAGCGTGAGGATCAGCACATTGGCGCGTCGCCAGGCGCGTGATAGAATGCGCCAGACATTTCAACAAAGGTGGACCATCACGCATGTCTGACATTATCATCCCACAAGTGAAACTTCTGATCGCCTACGACGTCCTGCCTGGCGTCCAGGAAGAGTATTACCAGTTTATCGTCAACGAGTTGGTGCCGGTTGCACAGAGCATGGGCCTCTACATGCGCGAGGCCTGGCACACGGTCTACGGCGACTATCCCGCGCGCCTGGCCGAGTTTGTCGCTGAGGACATGGCGACGCTGCAAGGCATCCTTGACAGCGAAGTGTGGGAGCGTCTCGAAACCAAGCTCAGGTCCTTTACCACCAGCTACTCGGTCAAGGTCGTGCGTTTCAAGCGCGGTTTTCAGTTTTAGAACCTATCCGAAAAACCGTCTCAAACGACCTGGACAAGGGGGCTTAAGCCCCTTGTCCAACGTTATTCGGATAGGCTCTTGAGCAACCAGCTCATGCCTATACTCATCGACGGCCATAACCTGATCGGGCGGATGGCCGACCTGTCGCTCGACGACCCGGACGATTTGGTCAGGCTGGTCGAGCGGCTGCGGCGCTACCATGCGCGCACGGGTAAGAGAGTCATGGTGTTCTTTGATCGGGGCCTGCCAGGAGGCGTTTCGCGGCAGCTTTCCCGGCATGGCGTGAAAGTGCTTTTTGCCTCCGGCGTAGACAGCGCCGACACCATGATTCTGCGCCGTCTGCGGGCGTACCGAAACCCGGTTGAGCTGACGGTGGTCAGTTCGGATCAGGCGCTTATTGCTGAAGCAGAGGCAATCGGCGCGCGCGTGGTGCGATCAGAGGATTTCATCCCTCAGCTACATCCTGCTCCACAAGATTCCGCCCCGGCCAAACCCGCTCCGAGCGAAGCGGACGTCGCTTACTGGCAGCGCATGTGGGACGACGCCTCAAATCATCGCTGAAACCAGCGCCTTGCCCTCTCATGGACCTTTAATATCTTCTTAAGGTGAGCCTAAGCCGCTGGTCTATAATGGGGAGTGTAAGCTGACCTGGCGGCTTTCGCAGCGATTGGCAAGCACACAAACGGAACGGACAGGTAAGTATCGAGGCGTCAGGGAAGCTAGGCTGGCTGAACAATCGGAGATGCGCGTCGCCGAGGACGCAGTCAGACCTGAAAAGCAAGCCGCTTCTGTGTCCCCCCTCACAGGAGCGGCTGCCTTTTGAGGAGTGCGCCGCGCGTTCTCATAGACCTCTCAGCTTCACTTAAGGTGAGGCTAACCCACCGGGCTATAATGAAAAGCATATGCTCTGTTGCGAAGATGGCGGCGGGCTGGAGACACAGTCAGACATGGAGATCATAAACCAATCCCTTAATAGCGGGTTCGCGCAGTTGCAGGCGGCGCAGTCGAGAGCGGATCGCATCGCCGAACTTGCGC
>DAOTXU010000294.1:0-10061 GCA_034435135.1 Anaerolineae bacterium
CCGTCCCCCTCTCCCGGCTACGCCGGACTATAGCCGCAAGCGGAGAGGGGGTGTCGAGCCGCAGGCGAGACGGGGGTGAGGTAGAGAAAGGCCTTAGCACGGCCAGCTATTGGCGTAAGTTTGAATCAGTTCACTGTTAAAATTCAATAGCCCCCTGTCCGCACGGGTATTCTCAAACAACCTCACCCTGATGGTCACTGCGCTGATCGGTATAAACCGGGCGAATCCGGTCAGGTTTTGGTTGCCGCTTGTCGATGGATATGTTAATCTCTGTGAGGAGCCTTGTGCCGATCTGAACAATCCCGGTGGGAGGAACTGTAGCCGTGATCGAAACCTATCTCCCCGTAGTCGTGTTGATCGTGATCTCGTTGGCGCTCTCCACGGTGGTGTTGTTCATTTCGCGCATTCTTGGCCCCTTCAAGCCCAACCGGCGCAAGCTCACCCCTTACGAAAGCGGCATGACCCCCATCGGTCCGGCGCAGCGGCGCATCCCGGTTAAGTTCTATCTCGTGGCGGTGCTGTTCATTATCTTTGACATCGAAGTCATCTTCATCCTGCCCTGGGCGGTGGTCTTCCGCGACGTGGGCGCAGTCGCCCTGGCCGCGATGATCGTCTTTATCATCATTTTGTTGGTAGCGTTCGTATACGAGTGGAAAAAAGGAGCGCTGGAATGGGAGTAGCGAAGAAACTCGGTAACCTGGGGATTGTCACTCTTAAACTGGAAGACGCGGTCAACTGGGGGCGCACCCGCGCCATGTGGCCGATGCTGTTCGGGTTGGCGTGCTGCGCCATCGAGATGATGGGCGCACAGGCGTCGCACTATGATATGTCGCGCTTTGGCATGGAGTTGATGCGCGCCAGCCCGCGCCAGTCGGACCTTATGATCGTCGCCGGGCGCGTCGCGCGCAAGATGGCGCCGGTGCTGCGCCAGCTCTATGACCAGATGCCCGACCCCAAGTGGGTGATCGCCATGGGCGACTGCGCCTCCTGCGGCGGCATCTTCAACAACTACGCCATCGTGCAGGGCGTGGATGAAGTCGTGCCGGTGGATGTGTACGTGGTCGGGTGCCCGCCGCGCCCAGAGCAGTTGATTCACGGCATCATGACCCTGCACGAGAAGGTCAAGGGCGAGAGGATCGAAGATTGGGCGTGATGAGATTGCCTCTTTAGGGCAGCGAGTAGGGGCACGGCGTGCTGTGCCTCTACCGACACCAGGTAAACGGAAACCCAAGCATGAGACAGGAAACCATAGACGCGCTCCGCGCGCAATTCCCCGATCAGGTCTACGACGTGATCGACGCCTTCGGCGAGACGACCATCGTCATCGACCGCGCCATCATTCGCGCGGCGTGCGCCTGCCTGCGCGACACGCCGGGTCTGAAGTACAACTTCCTCGCCGACATCACCGGCGTGGATTATTACCCCGACACGCCGCGCTTTGCGGTGTGTTATCACCTGTACTCGATGCCGCATAACCGCATGGTGCGGCTGAAGGTCTACGTCCCTGAAGACGACCCCGTCGTCCCCAGCCTGATCGCGGAGTGGCCGCTGGTCAACTGGCCGGAGCGCGAGATTCATGACATGCTCGGCATCGACTTTGAGGGCCACCCCGACAAGCGCCGCCTGCTCATGCCGGAGGACTGGGAGGGGCACCCGCTCCGCAAAGATTACCCCCTCGGCAAGGAGACAGTGCAGTTCTCGTTCAACTGGCAGGAAATCGACGCCAACAAGCCCTATGCCAAGAAATAGCCCAAGGCTCAACCGTAAAACGAATACAGACAGCGGACTTAAACCCGCTGCTCGGTGGCGTTTGGCACGGTGTGTACCGTTGAGCCATAGTGCAAGGTAACAAGGGACTCCGCGATGGCTACCACGCAGACCACCACAGCGATCAGCACAGAGCCTTTCTCCGAATATGCCGACGACCTCGCAAAGCTCAAGGGCGTCGTCTCGCCGCGCGCGCTCACCGGCGAGACCATGCTCCTCAACATGGGGCCGCAGCACCCCTCCACGCACGGGGTATTGCGCCTGCTCCTCGAACTCGACGGCGAGGAGATCGTCACCTGCAACCCCGAAATCGGCTACCTCCACACCGGCATCGAAAAGAACATGGAGCACAAGACCTACGTCCAGGCGATCACCATGACCGACCGCATGGACTACCTCAATCCGCCGGCCAACAACCTCGCCTTTGTGATGGCGACCGAGAAGCTGTGCGGCCTTGAGGTCCCCCCGCGCGCGCAGGCGATCCGCGTCATTTTGCTTGAGATGTGGCGCATCGCCAGCCACCTGGTGTGGCTGGGCACGTTCTCGCTCGACATGGGCGCGATGAGCGTGTTCCTCTACACCTTCCGCGAGCGCGAGCGCATCGTCGAAATCTACGAGATGGTTTCGGGGCAGCGCATGATGGGCACGTACTTCAGGCCCGGCGGCCTGTGGCGCGACGCGCCGGAGGACTTCGTGCCCGCCGTGCGCGAGTTCCTGGACATCATGCCGGAAAAGCTCCGCGACTACGAGCGCCTGCTGCGCAACAACCCGATCTGGGTGCAGCGCACGCGCGGCCTCGCGCCCATCAGCGCCGAGGAAGCGGTCTCCTGGGGGCTAACCGGCCCCGCGTTGCGCGGGTCGGGCGTGAACTTCGACGTGCGCAAGGCCATGCCGTATTCCGGCTATGAGCAGTATAAGTTCGACATCCCGCTGGGCGAGCACGGCGATGTGTACGACCGCTACTGGTGCCGCTTCCAGGAAATGTGGCAAAGCCTGCGCATCATCGAGCAGGCGCTCAACCGGCTGCCTGACGGCCCCGTGATGGCCGACGACCGCAAGTTCACGCCCCCGCCGCGCTCAGAGCTGGGCGTGAGCATGGAGTCACTCATCCACCACTTCAAATACTGGACCGAAGGCATCCGCCCGCCGAAAGGCGAGGTGTTTGTCGCGGTCGAGTCGGCGCGGGGGATGCTGGGCTGCTATCTCAGCAGCGACGGCGGCCCGAAGCCGCGCCGCGTGCACTTCCGCCAGCCGACGTTCATGCACATCAGCGCGCTGCGCCACATGACGCCCGGCTGGATGATCGCCGACGTCATCGCCATCATGGGGGGCATCGACATCGTGTTGGGCGACGTGGACCGGTAATCCGGTACTCGCAACTCGGTTCTCGTCGCTCGCGTTTGGCCGAGATACGAGTACCAAGCATCGAGAACCGAGAGACGAGCATCGAGCATCGAGAACCGAGAGACGAGAATGCTTATCGAGAAATACAAGGACCAGATCGAAAAGACGCTCAGCAAGTACCCGGACAGGCGCTCGGCGGTGATGCCGATGCTGTACCTGGCGCAGCAGGAATACGGCTACCTCACGCGCGAGGCCATGGCCGAGGTCGCCGACATCTGCGAAATGTCGCCCACGCAGGTGCGCTCGCTCGTCGGCTTCTACACGATGTACTCCGAGAAGCCGAAGGGCAAGTACCTGATCCAGGTGTGCACCGACCTGCCCTGCGCGCTGCGCGGCGCGGAACAGTTTTATGCGGAATTGAAGGAATACCTGGGCGTCGAGGAGGGCGAGGTCACCCCGGACGGGCTGTTCTCCATCGAGCCGGTGATGTGCCTGGCCGCGTGCGACAAGGCCCCGATGATGCAGATCAACTTCAGCTATTGCGAAGGGCTGGACATCGACAAAGCGAAGGCCATCATCGACGACCTGCGCGCGGGGAGGGCGTACACGCCGGTCTACCGCTGGGACGCGCACGGGAAACACGCGCCGGCCAGGGCTGCGAAAGCCGAAGCGCCCGCCCCCAGGCGCAAGTCATCCCGCAAGAAGCGCGCCAAATCGGACGACCGGGGGCCGGCGGCATGACCCAGGCCACTGCGAGCCAGACGGCGACGGTGCGCCGCCTGACCGTCGATGACTACGATGCCATCATCGACTTGTGGCGGCGCGCGGGCCTGCATATCCGGCCCAAAGGGCGCGACTCGCGCGAGGAATTCGCCAAACAGATGGCGTTCGGCGTGCAGGCCGTCATCGGCCTGGAGCAGGACGGACGGCTGATCGGCGTGGTGATCGCCACGCACGACGGGCGCAAGGGCTGGGTCAACCGGCTGGCGGTCGATCCCGAACACCGCCGCCAGGGTCATGCGATGCGCCTGATCGAAGAGGCGGAGCGCGTGTTGCATGAACAAGGGATGCACATCATCGCGGCGCTGGTGGAGTCGTGGAATGAGGCGAGTTTAAAGTTACTGGAAAAGGCCGGGTATAGTACCTACAAAGACGGTGTTATTTATCTATCGAAACGTGACAGCTGGGACGTTTAGGGTTGAGGCGCTTTCCCGTAGAGGTACGGCGTCCCCTTGACGGGACAAGTTGCCGTGGCCCTTTCTGGAAAAGAAGGCAGATCGCAATATGGCACATATTCTCCTGCGAGACCTCGATATACCAGACATCTGGAAGTTTGATGTTTATGTCGAACACGGAGGCTACGAGGGCCTCAAAAAAGCCGTGACCCTCAAGCCCGACGAAGTGATTGACATTGTCAAGGCGTCGGGGCTGCGCGGGCGCGGCGGCGCGGGCTTCCCGACCGGCGTCAAGTGGAGCTTCATCCCGAAGGACGCCCCCGTGACCTACGTCGCGGTCAACGCGGACGAGAGCGAGCCGGGCACGTTCAAGGATCGGCAGATATTGGAGGGCAACCCGCACCAGTTGATCGAGGGCGCGCTGATCTGCGCCTACGCCATCCGCGCGCGCGCGGTTTACATCTACTGCCGGGGCGAGTTCTGGGATTTAACGCACGCGCTTGACCAGCGCATCGAAGAGGCGCGCGCCGCCGGCTTCGTCGGGGCGAACATCCTCGGCAGCGGGTGGAGTTGCGAAGTCTACACGCACCTGGGCGCGGGCGCATACATCTGCGGCGAGGAGTCGGCGCTGTTGAACTCGTTGCAAGGGCTGCTGGGCCAGCCGCGCGTGCGGCCTCCCTTCCCCGCGCAGCAGGGCGGCGGCCTCTACTACCAACCGACCGTCGTCAACAACGTGGAGACGCTCACCAACGTGCCGTACATCCTCGCCAACGGCGTCGAAGCGTACCGCAAGATGGGGACCGAGCAAAGCCCCGGTCCCAAGATTTTTTGCGTCAGCGGCCACGTGAACAAGCCCGGCAACTACGAGGTGCCGCTCGGCGTCACCTTCCGCGAGTTGCTCTTTGAGCACGCCGGCGGCATCCGCGACGGCAAGAAGGCGAAGGGCATCCTCACCGCCGGGGCGAGCGCCCCGATCCTGCCCGCCACCGACGCGGTGCTCGACACGCCGCTGACTTACGAGGACGTGCTAAAAGCCGGCTCGTCGCTGGGGTCGGCGTCGGTCATCGTGCTCGACGAGGACACCGACATGGTGTGGGCCGCGCTCAAGATGATGCGCTTCTTCAAGCACGAGAGCTGCGGCAAGTGCACCCCCTGCCGTGAGGGCACCTTCTGGATGGAAAAAATCCTCACGCGCATTTACGAGGGCGAGGGCACGATGGCGGACATCGACCTGCTCGACGAGGTGGCGGGCCAGGTCGAGGGCAAGTGCCTGTGCGCGCTGGGCGAGTTCGCCATCAACCCGGCGCTGGCGACGGTCAAGCACTTCCGCGCCGATTATGAGAAGCATGTGACTGGCGCAACCGAGGCGCAGCCGGCGTCTGTCCCGGAACCGGCTCTCGCCGCCGACTGATTGAGCATAGCAACATGAGTATTGCAGCCGTTGTTTTACCTCACCCCCGGCCCCCTCTCCATAATATGGAGAGGGGGAGCCAGAATGTGTGTAAGTCCCTTCTCCACGTGTGGACTTTAGCCCGGCCAAGCCGGGGAAGGGACCGCGAGGGGTGAGGTGTCTTGACTGGAACCGAGGCGTTCATGAGCAAGATCATCACCATCTACGTGGACGATAGACCCATCGAAGTGCCCGAAGGCATGAACCTGGTGGACGCCTGTAAGCTGCACGGCGTGAACATCCCGGTGTTCTGCTATCACCCCAAACTGAAGCCGGTCGGCATGTGCCGCATGTGTCTGGTCGAACTCGGCGCCGAGCAGCGCGACCGCGCCACCGGCCAGGTGGTCTTGGGCGAGGACGGCAAGCCGGTCGTGCGCTGGATGCCCAAGTTGCAGACGGCGTGCACCTCCGTCACCGGCGCGGGGATGTACGTCCGCACGCTGACGGACATGGTGAAGCGCGGGCGCAAGGACATCATCGAATTCATCCTCACCAGCCACCCGCTCGACTGCCCGGTGTGCGACAAGGGCGGCGAGTGCCCGCTGCAAGAGCTGACGATGGACTTCGGCCCCGGCAAGAGCCGCTTTATCTACGAAGAGAAAATCCACCTCGCCAAGCACTATCCGCTGGGCGAACAAATCTATCTGGACCGCGAACGTTGCATCCAGTGCGCGCGCTGCATCCGCTACGTCGAAGAGATCACCGACGACCCGGTGTTGCAGTTCCACGAGCGGGGCCGCCGGCTGCAAATCATCACCAACAGCAACCCCGGCTTCGACAGCAAGTTCTCTGGCAACACGACCGACATCTGCCCCGTCGGCGCGCTGACCACCGCCGACTTCCGCTTCGGCGCGCGCCCCTGGGAGCTTGGCAGCGCGGCGAGCCTCTGCACGCACTGCCCGGTCGGGTGCAACCTCACGCTCAACACGCGCCTGGACCGCGACGCCGGCGGCAACGTGATTATCAAGCGGGTCATGCCGCGCCAGAACGAGCAGGTCAACGAAATCTGGATCTGCGACAAGGGCCGGTTCGGGCATCACTTCACGGTCGCGCCGGACCGGATCAAGGCGCCGCTGGTGCGCAAGGGCAACCGGCTGATCGAAACCACGTGGGACGAGGCGCTCGATCTGGTCGCGGGCAAACTCAAGGACGCAGGCAAAGCCGTCGGCGCGCTGGCGGGGCCGACGCTCTCCAACGAGGATTTGTGGGCGCTGCGCCGGCTGGTTGAAGGGCAGGGCGGCGCAAAGCTGGGCGCCTGGCCGGCGACGATGACCGGCGGCGACCTGATCGCCGAGGTCGGTGTGGCGCAGGGCACGAACTTCAACGACATGGGCGCGGGGACGTGCATCGCGGTCGTCGCCTCCGACCTGGAAGAGGAAGCCCCGATCTGGTGGCACCGCGTCAAGACCGCCGCCGACCGGGGCGCGAAGCTGGTCGTGATTAACGGGCGCGCGACCAAGCTCGACCGCTACACGCCGCATACAGTCCGCTACGCCTACGGCGACGAGGTGGCGACGCTGAACGGCCTGCTGCGCGCTGTAGTGGATGGCGGATGGGCCAACGCGGACTTCATCAAAGCGCGCGTGGAGGGCTTCGACGCGCTGAAGGACGCGCTTAAAGACGTGAAGGCCGCGCACAGGCAGGCCGCCGAAGCCCTGGCGGCCGCCGAAAACCTGGTCGTCATCGTCGGCGGGGAGGGGTTGAGCCTGTCGGCGCACGGCGCGCTGATGCAGGCCGCCGCGAACCTGCTCGTCGTCACCGGGCACGCCGGCCGGCCCAACAACGGCCTGCTCGCGGTCTGGCCCGGCGCGAACACGCAGGGCGCGCTCGACATGGGCTTCACGCCGGAGGCGGCGGTCAGCATTCTCGCCCAGGCCGCCGACTACAAGGCGCTCGTCGTCGCCGGGGCCGACCCGGCGGGCGAGGAGCCGCGCGCTGCCGAAGCGCTCAAGGCGGCGGGCTTCCTCGTTGTCACGGCGCTGTTCCTCGACGACACTGCCGCGATGGCCGACGTGGTGCTCCCGCGCATGAGCTTCGCCGAATGCGAGGGCACGTTCACCAACGGCGAGCGGCGCGTGCAGCGCTTCTACCGGGGCATCGACCGCGTGGGCGATGGCCGCCCCGACTGGCAAATCTTCCAGCAGATCGGCGCGAAGCTGGAGCAGGGCCGGGTGCGGCCCTCCGCCGGTGCGGTGATGGCCGCAATCGTCCAGAACGTGGCCCGCTACGCCGGGATGGACTACCCCAGCCTGGCGAAGGTCGAGCCGCAGTTCCCGACGGTGGGCGACGAGGACCTGTACTACGGCGGCACGACGTACAAGAACGGGGGCGGCCTGGGGATTCAGTGGGCGGTCGCCGCCGAGCGCCCGGACTACCGACTGCGGGTCAAGGTTGCGAAAGCGCCGCCCGCCGCGAAGCCGGGGAAGGGTGAGCTAATGGTTGTCCCGGTGCGCCTGCTCTACGACCAGGGAACCGAGTTCTACAAGACCCGGCTCGTGCATCAGCGCGTGCCGGAGGCTTACGTCGCCTTGAGCGCGCCTGATGCCGCCCGGCTCGGCGTGGGCGACGGGGCGCGCGTGCGTGTGACTCTGAACGGAAACACGGTGGAAGTCGCCGCGTGCGTGAAAGAGACCGTGCCCGGAGGCGTGGCGCTCCTGCCGCTGAACCTGGGCGTCGGACCGTTGCCGCGCGCGGCGGGCGTCGGGTCTGTGACTGTGCTTGAAGCCGCGAGCGTCGCAAGCGAAGTGGAGGCGTAACGCGCATGGAAACGACCTACCTGGCCTGCACCGGCACGTGCGAGGCGATCCGCGTCACGGTTCTGAGCCTGATCTTCTTCGCATCGCTGACGGTGGGGTTCGCCTACACCACGTGGCTGGAGCGGCGCTTCGTCGCCATCATCCAGCACCGCCTGGGGCCGAACCGCGCCGGGCCGTTCGGGCTGCTCCAGCCCATCGCGGACGGGATCAAGCTGTTCTTCAAAGAGGACATCACCCCGCGCCAGGCCGACAAAGTGACCTTCTGGCTCGCGCCGCTCATCACGGTGATGCCGGCGCTGATTACGCTGGGGGTCGTGCCGCTCGCGCCCAGCATCCCGGTCTGGGTCGCGGGAGACTGGTACGTCATCCCTCTGTCGCTGATTGACGTGAACGTGGGTGTGCTGTACGTGGCGGCGATCACCAGCATCGCGGTCTACGGCATCACGCTGGCGGGCTGGTCGAGTGCGAACAAGTACAGCATGTTGGGCGGCATCCGCGCCTCGGCGCAGATGGTGAGTTATGAGTTGAGCCTGGGTCTGAGCCTGGCCGTGCCCATCATGATCGCCGGCACGATGAGCTTCGGCAAGATCGTCAATACCCAGTTCGCGCAGGGCTGGTTCATCTTCCACAGCCCGCTGACGGCGTTCATCATGTTCACCGCGTTCCTGGCGGAGGTCAACCGCGCGCCCTTCGACCTGCCCGAAGCCGAGCAGGAGTTGACCGCCGGCTACCACACTGAGTACAGCGGCATGAAGTTCGCGCTGTTCTTCATGGCCGAGTACATCAAGATGGCGGTGGTGAGCGTGATCGCCTTGTCGATGTTCTTCGGCGGCTACGGCGGCCCGCTGGTCGATTCGGACTACGCGACCGGCCAGGCGCAACTGACCAACGAGACGGGCAACGCGATGCTCGTCCCCAGAGGGACGCTGGTGCACAACGGCGCGGACCAGCCGGAGCGCCTGGTGATTTTCGAGACGACGCAGGAGGTCGCCATCCCGGCGGGGGCGACCGTCCTTGTGGACATTGAAGCGAGCGCGCGCGCGCCGGGGCTGCTCGGCAACGTGCCGGCGGGCGCGATTACCGGCGTCGAGGGCATCGCCGGCCTGAGTGTGACCAACCCCGAAGCGACCGCCGGCGGCGGGCAAGATTTCGTCTTCGGGCCGCTTCTGGGAGCCGGCTACCTGCTCGGTAAGGTGGTCGCCGCGCTGATGGTGATGGTGTGGATTCGCGCCACCTTCCCGCGCTTCCGCTACGACCAACTGATGCAATTCGGCTGGAAGGTGATGCTGCCGTTGGCGCTGCTGACGGCGGCGTGGACGGCGGCGGCGCTGGTGTTCAGCGAGGAGGGCGGCGGCGACCCGAATGTGTATTGGTTCTTGCAGCTTGCGTTCACGGGTGCCATCGTGGGCATTATTGTGGTCGCTTACGTGTGGAGCCTGTTTAGACGCCGGCGCGAGTTGGTGACGTAACGGTGAATATGAACTGTTTCAAACTTACGCCAACAGCTAGCCGTGCTAAGGCCTTTCTCTACCTAACCCCCGTCTCGCCTGCGGCTCGACACCCCCTCTC
>DAOTXU010000295.1:0-13235 GCA_034435135.1 Anaerolineae bacterium
GAGAGGGGGTGTCGAGCCGCAGGCGAGACGGGGGTGAGGTAGAGAAGGCCTTAGCACGGCCAGCTGTTGGCGTAAGTTTGAATCAGTTCGTGGTTAAAACTCTGATTCCGGTCCGGTGCAAAGCCAGCCAGCGTAAAAATGACAGGCGGTCAGGCAACGCCAGGCGGCATATTAGACGAGTTCGACCAAATATCGAAGAGCCTGTAGTTTGTTGTATACTAAAGGGCGGGATTATCGTCAGGGAATGACCGATGCCTGAGCTTCGCCGAGATCCAATCACCGGGCAGTGGGTAGCCATTGCCACCGAGCGCGCCGTGCGACCGGAGAGCTTCCTGTCCGCACCCAGCGCGCCGGAGGTCAAGCACGCCTGGTGCCCGTTCTGCCCCGGCAACGCGCCGGATGAGAGGGAATTGCTCGCTTACCGACCGCCCGGAAGCGCGCCGGGCGACAACTCGTGGACCCTGCGTGTGGTAGACAACAAATACCCTGCGTTCACGATGGGTACCGGCAGATACCTTGACCGGCGCGGGCTGTACGAATCCACCGTCGGCCTGGGCGCGCATGAGGTCATCGTTTACACCCGCGATCACGAACGCGACCTGGCGCTGACGACCCCGCAGGAGGCCACCGATTTGGTGCGGGCGTGCCGGGCGCGGATGCGCGAACATGCGCGACACCCCCGCATCGAATACGTCTCGATCATCTGCAACCACGGCCCCGAAGCGGGCGCGTCGTTGCGCCACCCCCACTGCCAACTGCTGGCGATCCCCGTGCTGCCCAACACCATCGTCGCTGAACTGCGCGAGGCCGGCTACTATCACGACACGCGCGCCGAGTGCATCTTCTGCGCCATGCTCAAGCAGGAAGAAGAAGAGTTGGAGCGCGTGGTGTGGCAGAACGAAGCCTTCGTCGCCTTCACGCCCTGGGCGTCGCGCGTGCCGTTTGAAATCTGGATTCTCCCGCGCCGGCACGTCGCCAGCTTCGAGAACATCCTGCACGACGAAATCCCCGAAATGGGCGACATCCTGCGCGAGGCGCTCGCCAGGCTGTACTTTGGGTTGAACAACCCGCCTTTCAACTTCTACATCCACACCGCGCCCTGTCAACGCGATGACGTCGCGCGCTACTACCACTGGCATCTGGAAATCCTGCCCAAGCTCACGCAGTCGGCGGGTTTTGAACTGAGCACGGGCGTGATGATCAACACCGTCGCGCCCGAACAGGCGGCGACCTTCCTGCGCGAGGTCAAGCCGGACATCCCCGAAACGCCGGTAGAGCAGGCCTTCAGCCAGTTTTCCACCTGAGTGCAGCCTCCACGCTGAACACCTGTTGACCAGTTTAATTGAACAAAAATCGAGAAAGCTTAACGCGCATTTTGCTGATAAAAAAGAAAATATTTGTTATAATGGGCGCGAGTAGAAATCTACCCGGTTGCAGGGTGCATTTGCGACTTGGTCTGTGTTGTGTTGGGATGTAGAAAAGGATAAACCATCTTATGGTCGCCAAGCCGATCCCTGATGAGATGTCGGCGGCCTCCGTCGAACTGGGGGGAACCGAGAGGAGCGGAACTGACAGAAGCGACGCATCCGAGCCGGACTTGCTCCAGTTCTACCTGCGCGACATCCGACCTATTTCGTCCCTGCTCACCCCCGAAGAGGAACAGAACCTCGCCCACGAAATGCGTCGCGGGCGACACGCCGGGCGGATGCTCGAACAGGCCAACGGCAGCCTGCCCGCCGACCAGCGCGAGATTCTGAGGAAGCAAATTGAGGCCGGCGACGCCGCGCGGCAAAAGCTGCTGATGTCTAACACGCGCCTGGTGGTCAGCATCGCCAAGCGCTATCAAGGCCTCGGCCTCCCTCTGCCCGACCTGATCCAGGAAGGCAACCTGGGTTTGCTCAAGGCGGTGGAGCGCTTTGACCCCGACCGGGGTGTGCGCCTGAGCACCTACGCCACCTGGTGGATCCGGCAAACCATCTCGCGCGCCGCTGGCGACTCGGGGCGGACCATCCGCCTGCCCATCAACCAGGGGCAGCGCTGGGGCCGGCTGCGCCGCGCCCGCGAGGAATTGCTTCAGGAGTTGGGGCGCGACCCCACGCTCGAAGAGCTGGCCGAGGCCACCGCACTGTCGATTGACCAGGTGAACCACACCGTCTCCGCCGCGCGCGAGCCGCTGCCGATTGACGAACTCGTGGGCGACGACGAGGACCGCACCCGCGAAGACCTGCTCGCC
Organism: Anaerolineae bacterium; assembly: GCA_034435135.1. Classification (GTDB taxonomy): domain Bacteria; phylum Chloroflexota; class Anaerolineae; order Aggregatilineales; family JAFGMM01; genus JAOSJO01. The sequence goes on from DAOTXU010000295.1 coordinate 2,234, forward strand.
GACGAGACTGGCGAAGACCCGGAGGCGACGGCGACGCAGACCTTGCTCTCGGAGGAAGTTGAACAACTCCTGGCAACGTTGCCGACCCGCGAGGCCAACATTCTCCGGCTGCGCTACGGCCTGTTCGACGGCGAGACGCGCAGCATGGCCCAGATCGGCCAGATGATGGGCTATTCACGCGAGCGTATCCGCCAGCTACAGCATGAAGCGCTCGACAAGCTGCGCGAACTGGAGCAGCAGCACGATCTGCGCGACTATTTGGAGTAAAGCGGCTCTTTACCTCCATCGCCTTTCGCTTCTGCGCCGAGGTCGCACTGTGCAAACGCAGCCCTGAGCGCGGCGATGGGGTCGCGCTGGGGAATGAACTCGTGGCAGAGGTACCCTTCATAGCCGGTGTCACGAATGGCGCGCACAATCGCCGGATAGTATAGCTCCTGGGTCTCATCCAGCTCATGACGACCGGGATTGCCAGCGGTGTGGTAGTGGCCGATGTAAGAATGGTTGTCACGGATGGTGCGAATAATATCGCCCTCCATGATCTGCATGTGATAGACATCGTAGAGCAACCGGACCCGCGGCGAAGCGACCCTCTGGCACACCTGGACCCCCCAGGCGGTGTGGTCGCACTGGTAGTCTGGATGATCGACCTTGCTGTTGAGCAGTTCCAGCACCAGGGTCACGCCAGCGGCCTCGGCCAGCGGCGCCACGCGGCGCAGGCCCTCGGCGGTGACCTCCGCGCCAACAGCATCATCCAGGCCGTTCCGGTTGCCGCTGAAGCAGATCAGGTTGGGGATACCCCACTGCTCCGCTAGCTTGAGGCTGGCGCTGATTTCGCGCGCGATCCGGTCATGGTGTTCGCGCCGGTTCAGGCCGGCTTCGATGGGCCGATGCCCGTTGACGGCTGCCAGGGTGAGTCCGTGCGCGCGGATCAGCGGCCAGTAATCCTGTTCGGCCAGGTCAACCGCGACGTAACCAATCGCAGCCGCTTCGCGCACGAGCGTCTCCGGCGCGATCCCGCGTCCGGCGACGCACCACCAGGCGAACGATTGTCGGATGTGACCCATGGTAAGCCTCCTTGTACCTTGCTCAGTTAAACAGCGCGCGCACACCTCCCGCTTGAGAGGCCGTTTGAAGGGTTCCTCCGGCTGAAGCCGGGGGTGAATTCCCCACCGCGCCGTGGCTTTCCGGCGATTAGCCGCCGACTAAAGTCGGCGGAACCTGAATAAACTGCCATGGCCGGACTTCTCCAACGGCCTCTGAGGCTTCTTGACTGCCCTTTCCCTGCAACCTTTGCTCACGGCCAGTCTGGGGCGTCTCAGTCGAAAGCGAAGGCCGCCGGCCAGGTGGTGCGACCGGGGGTCTCCGGTCGGACGCGCATTCGGTGCCTCTCCTCTGTCACCCGCTGCTCCATACCAGCACCGGGGCCTGTGGGGCCGAGGCAGTCCAGTTGAACAACCACTGGGCGTCGGTGAGCGAGAGGTTGATACAGCCGTGACTCTGCTGGAACCCGAAGGCGTCGTGCCAGTAAACCCCGTGCAACGCCGCGTACCCGTCAAAGTACATGGTCCAGGGCACGTCCTCAATGTAGTAGTACCCCGTCTTGGTCGAGTACCGACCGCTGGTCATGTCGTCGAATTCGTGCCGCCGCTCGATACTGAACAACCCTACTCTGGTGGGCCACTGGCTGGTCCCGGTAGCGGTCAGGGCGGCGAAGATCATCCGGTCGCCCTCATAGGCGGTGACGATCTGCTCGTAAAGATCGACCGCGATCCAGCGCCCACTCACGCCGGGGTTCCGCGCATGTTTGACAATCCCCACGCGCTGTTGCTGAATCCAGCGGTTTGGGCCGATCAGGTACCAGTTCCAGCCGTTGTGATGCACGGTCGCAAAGATGTTGACGCGCGCATAGCGGTAGACAAGCTGGTCGCGTTGGGGCGGGCCGCCGGGGTACGCGCTGCAATAGGTATCCAGCAGCACCCACGCCATCGGGTACGGCAGCGGTCCGGGGATCAGCACGCCCGTGAGCGACGACGGGCGCACGCGCGTCAGGCGATCCGCGCGCACCCACTCGCCATAGTTGATTTTGATCCATTCCTCCTGGCCGTCGGGGTGCGTTGGATCGATGGAGACGAAAACGTAACCCCGTTTGATGAAACGGACACTTTCGCCGCCGGGAGCGTTGTAGACTGGCGTCCACTCCGCAACCTGAGCGTAACGGCGCGGGTAGAGCGTGCCGACCGGGACCGGCTGGACGTTGGGCGCGGGGTTGGCAGCCATCTCGGCGTCGCAAGCGGGGTCGCTGAGGTGCTCGGCGGTGATACCGCCGCAGGAAGGCCGCGGGGAAACCGCATGGACTGGGGTAGGAAGGAGCAGCGCCGCGACGACGGCAACGATCAGGGCAGTGGAACGGCGGCTCATGGGGGGTCCTCCTGAGTGTCTGTTCATCTTACGGTTCCCGCGACTAAAGTCGCGGGCGAATTCGCTATCTCGCCGGCGCTGATCTGCAATTAGCCGCCGACTTCAGTCGGCGGGTTGCTTGTTAGCCCCCATCATATCACAGCTTATGTGATGAAATGTTAAGTTTGAAGTGATTCAAGCTTTTGAGCCAACAACACCGATGCGGTGGCGCTGGTCGTGTTTGCGGGCGACCTCCCCCCCCGTCCCCCTCTCCGCAAGCAGAGAGGGGGTGTTGAGCCGCAGGCGAGACGGGGGTGAGGTAGAGAAACGCTTAGCACGGTCAGCTGTTGGCAAAAGTTTGAATCAGTTCTTTGTATTCAGATAGAACTTTTGAACGTATGCCCGGCTTCGGCGTCCGGCGACTCGCGCAGCAGTTCCAGAGCGTGGGGCAGCGCCGGCAGGATGACCTCCAGATTCTCGCGGACGCCCTTCGGGCTGCCGGGCAGGTTGACGATGAGCGTCCGCTCCCGGACGCCACACACCGCGCGGCTGAGCATGGCGTGCGGCGTCTTGAGCAGGCTGGCGGCGCGCATCGCCTCGGCCAGGCCCGGCGCGTCCCGTTCGACCACGGCGCGCGTGGCCTCCGGCGTCACGTCGCGCGGCGAGAAGCCCGTGCCCCCGGTGGTGAGCACCAGATCGAGGCGCGCATCGTCGGCCCATTCGCGCAACTTCGCGGCGATGGCTTCCTGGTCGTCCGGGAGCACTTCATAGGCGGCGACTTCCCAGCCGGCGCTGTGGACCGTGCGCCGGAGGACCGCGCCGCTCTCATCTTCGTAGACGCCGTGATAGGCGCGCGTGCTGATGGAGAGAATACCGACCTGGACCATTACTCCTAAAACTCCAGGCGGCCCTGCTCCGCGTCGGGCCGATTGACGCGCTCCGCCGGCTTATACGTGACGTTCGACAGCGGCATGTCGATCCCCTTGCCGGCCAGCAGGTCGGCGATGGTGAGAATCTGGATGCGCGGGTAGTCGCGGTTCCAGCCGGGCGAGTGATAGTACCCCGCCGCCAGCGCCTCCTGCGCCATCGGGCCGGTCGGCTCCTCCAGCGTGATGAACACGCCGATGGCGGCGTTCTCTTTGTCGATCACGCCGCGCAGTTCGGAGATGTGGCTCTTGGTGACGTGCCCGCTCTTCACCTGCACGATCACGCGCTTGGGCGCGGCCTTCGCGTCATCGATGAAGGTAATCACGCCGTCGATGCCCCAATCCGCGCCTTTCTTCCCCTTCTTGCTGCCCGCCTCGCCGCCCAGCGGGCGCGCGCGCACCAGCGACAGCGCCCACCACTGGAACTGGTAGCGGTTGTCCTCCGCGAGTTGCCGCGCCCCGCCGATGTCCGTCGGCTCGCCGATGACGGCGTAATCTTTGCCGGGTTTGAGACCCAGTAATTCCAGGCGATATTTCTGAACGGCAATGCTCAGGTGGGTGATATCGATCCCGATCCAGCGGCGCTCCAGGTCTTGCGCCGCCACAATCGCCGTGCCGCACCCGCAGAAGGGATCGAGCACCCAATCGCCGGGGTTGCTGCTGGCTTTAATGATCCTTTCGAGCAACTTCAGAGGCTTTTGCGTAGGGTAGTCGAGGCGCTCTTTCGCCTGTGAACCAATAGGCGGTATATCGTCCCAAATGTTCTGGAGGCGGCTGCCAGGATTTTCATCTGCGTACATCTTCAAGCGCAGCGCCCCGCCGGGACTGCTTGGAAAATGTAGACGGCCCTCGCGGTCATATTGTTGTAGGCGTTCGAGGTTGCACGACCACCCATTAGGGTGAGGCTGATAGGTAATGCCATTGCTTGCGGTATACGGGAAACGCAGATTAGGGCGAACACCTGGATTTCTTAACGTCACAGATTGCCAACGTCGCCCATCGGGATCACGGTATGGATATTTTTGTTCGATCTCTTCTTCAGTCAGCGGAATAAAAAGCTGATTCCAGGTATATTCCTCGCTTTTGGTATACCAGAAAATAACATCTGCGATGCTCCCGTAATTGCGTCCTACATTCCCGTGTGCAAACGTCCGTCTCCAAGTGATCTCGTTCCTGATGTTTCGCGCTCCGAAGATTGCATCCAGCACCACCTTGAGATAATGGCTCGCGGTCGGGTCGCAGTGCAGGTACAGGCTCCCCGTCGGCTTCAGCACGCGGTGCAACTCCACCAGGCGCGCGGCCATCATCACCAGGTACGCCATCATCTGGTTCGTCCCGATCAACTGGCGCAGCGCGCCAATCGCGGTCGAGACCTGCTCCGCCCCCTGCGTCACGAGTTCGTGATAGGTGCGCTCGGCAGTCTCGCCCCAGTGCCAGGTGTCCTCAAACGCGGTGATCTGCGCGTCGCTGTCAAAGCCGCTCTCGTCTTTGAAGAGCACGTTGTAGGTGCGGCTGCTGTTGAAGGGCGGGTCGAGGTAGATGAGGTCAATCGACTCGTCGGGGAGGTACTCGCGCAGCACGGCCAGGTTGTCGCCGTAAAAGAGTGTGTTAACCGTTATGGGTTTAACCTTCGTCGGCCTGGTCATCAGACTCCCACTCGGTGGAAAACTCGTGGAGGCTCGCCTCAAGGTAGCTCCACAAGATAATGTGGTTCAGCGCAACCGTCCCATTTGGAGACCGGACAAGGGGCTTAAGCCCCTTGTCCCACCCACTGGATGGTTGAAACAGGCTAAAAGACGCGCGCGGCGCTCCATACAGGCCAGGATGAAGCCTCACTCCTCTTCCTCCTCCCCCACCAGCGCCGCCCAGGGGCCGTGCACGCCGTCGATGGTCACGCCGTAATAGACGCGCAGGCCCCCGTTCTCGCGCTGCACCAGGTCGTAGCGAGTCACGCCGCCGCGAGTATGCTTCTTCCACAGGCCGATGTCGCCCTGCCATTGCACTTTGGCCGGGTCAACCGGGTTTGACTCCTTCTCGGTGATGGCGTAGTGCCACAGCCGGCGCGCAGAGGCGCGCGTCACGTTCTTGACGATGTTGCCGTTGCGCAGGTCGCGCATGATGTGATACTTCGCGCCCTGGCGCTCCTCCGTGCCGACGATCTCCACTCCCGTGCGTGGCGGCTCGACCGCGCCCTCTCGCGGCGGTTCGGCCTCCTCTGGCGCAGCAGTTGGGACCGCCTGCGGCTGCGTATAGGCAGGATTGCCCAGCACCAGCCGCACAATCTCGTCGCGCACGGCGAGCGAAGTCTCGGCCTCGTCGCGCACGTAGACCTTGTTATCGTCGATGACGTAGGGCGGGTCCTCGCCGCGCGGCACCTGGATGCGCACCACCGCCTTGCCCTGCGTCTCCAGCGTGTCGATCTCCACGTCCAGCGCCGGCGAGATGCGCTGGTCCACTTCGCTGCGGATGGTGTCGATGGTCGCCTGCACGTTGTCCACGCCGACGGGTTTTTCTTTGGGGTCGGCGGTCACGCCCAGGTAAATCGCGCCGCCGTTGGTGTTGGCGAAGGCGCAGATGTCGGCGACCACGTTGTAAAGCCGCCCGCCGCGCCGCGTGGCGCTGTCGTGAAACGCCTGCACGATGCTCTCGCCCTCCTCGCGCGCCGCCTGCACGAAATCCAACGGCGCGTGCGCGGCGCGGTAAGGGCGGGTGCGCGCGAAGTCGTTGCCCTGGAACATCTCCAAGAGCGCCTCGAAGCTCCGCTCCGGCAGCAGCGCTTCGGTCACGCGGTCGCCAACGCCGGGGTTCTTCTTCGGGTTTTTCGGGTCGGCGTTGACCCGGTGCGCGTCGGAGCCTTGAATACAGCGCATCCGGCGCGGATATTCGGGCTTGGAGCCGTCGAAGAAGCGCGCGGTGGTCGCGCGCCCGCGCCGCTCCAAATCGGTGACCTCCAGCGCGTGCAGGTTCGGGTCTTGCGTGTACGCGATGCGCGTCTGCCCGCCGAAGTCGAGGCGGCGGTCGGCGACGCCGTGCGAGGAGTTGGCGTGCGCGGCGATCACAATGCCGCCGTGCTGGTTGATGACGCGGTAGGCGGTGAGCACGTCGGCGGACGCGCCCACCTCAGACGTGCCCTCGTCGAGCACATGCGGCGGGACGTTCAGGTTGAGCAGGATATGCTCTAACTCGCGGCTGCCGGTCTGCGGCGCGAAGATGCCGAGCACGTGGAAGCCAAAGGTGGCGGTGAACTCGAACCCCGGCAGCACCAGAATCTTATCGAGCAACCGCCGGTACTCTTGCAGGCGTCGTCTCTCTTCCGGCTCGATGCGGCCCAGCTTTTCCAGAAAGGCCAGGCGCTCGATCTCGGCCATCATGTCGGTATAGCCGCGCACCGTGTTGTGGTCGGTGAAGGCGATGATGTCCACGCCGCGCATTTCGGCCTTGTGCAGAATGTCCAGATAACCGACGCTTTCCTCCTGAAAATCGACTGACGCCGGGGTGTGAAGGTGCAGGTCCATCAAGAACCACTGGCTCTTGGAACGTTTTCCTTTGGAATTTGACATGGTGTGGCTTTTTTACTTCCTGTCTTTTGGTATAGCTCAAGTGTAGTCGTTCGACTTCTCCGCCGGACAAGGGGCATAAGCTCCTTGTCCTTGCTTACCCTTGAGCGTTTCGTTTTTCAATGATTCGGTTGAACAGCGTCGCCAGCGAACCCGGATCGAACGGCTTGATCAGGAATTCGTCCGCGCCGGCGGCCTTGCACTCGTAGCTGACATCCAGGCCGGAGGTCATCACAATCGGGAGGTTAGCGAATTCCGATTCGGCGCGCAAGGCAGCAAGCACGTCCAGGCCCTTCATGTCGGCCAGATGATAGTCCATCAGCACCAGGTCGGGCTTTTCGGCGCGCGCCTGGTCCATCACCTCGCCGCCGCGGGGGCACAGCGTCACGTCGAAGCCGTCCATCTCCAGCAGGGTTTGGAGCAGCTTTACCGTAGTGCGGTCGTCGTCCACAATCATGACTTTAGGCAAGACAATATCCCCCTACTCAGTTCCCAGACATGGGGCTTAAGCCCCCTGTCCGGCTAAGCGCTCTGTGCGTTTGGCTCTTTTCTCCTTGACGGCTCTAGGCGGCTCCAGCGCCGCCGCCAGCGCCTCGTCCACGCGGTCAACCAGCACAAAGTTGACCGACGCGCGCACCTCCTCCCGCACCTCTTCCAGGTCCGGCTCGTTGCGCCTGGGGATGATAACCGTGTCGATGCCCAGGCGGTGCGCCGCCAGCACTTTGTCTTTGACGCCGCCCACTGGCAACACCTGCCCGCGCAGCGTCAGTTCGCCAGTCATGGCGACGTTGTGGCGCACCGGGCGGCCTGACAGCAACGACGCCAGCGCCGTCGCCATCGTCACGCCGGCGGAGGGGCCGTCTTTGGGCACCGCGCCCGCCGGCACATGCAGGTGAATGTCATGCGTCTGGAAAAAATCCCCCGGCAGCCCCAGGTCAGCGGCTTTCGCGCGGATGTAACTGTAGGCCGCGCGGGCGCTTTCCTGCATCACCTCGCCCAACTGCCCGGTGAACTCAAAGCCCTTGCTCCCCGGCATGGCCGTCGCCTCGACAAAGATGACTTCGCCGCCGACCGGCGTCCACACCAGGCCCGTCGCTACGCCGGGCAGGTCCGTCCGCTCGCGCAGTTCGGCCTGGTAGCCGAAGCGCGGGCGGCCCAGGTACGCGAGCACCGTTTCCGCGTCCTCGATGGCCGCCTCGGCGCGCGCGCCCTCGGCCACGTGCGTGGCGATTTTACGGCACACCTGCCCGATGCGCCGCTCCAACTCGCGCACGCCGGCCTCGCGCGTGTAGTCGCGGGTGATCCGCACCACCGCCGCATCGCTCAAGCGAACTTCCTCCGGGCGCAGGCCGTTCTCCCTGATCTGGCGCGGGATCAGGTAATAGCGCGCGATGTTGACCTTCTCGTGTTCGGTGTACCCGGAAAGCTGAATCACCTCCATGCGGTCGCGCAGCGGGCCGGGGACGGTTTCAAGCTGGTTCGCGGTGGTGATGAACATCACCTCCGAAAGATCGAAGGCCACGTCCAGGTAATGGTCGCGGAACTCGCGGTTCTGTTCGGGATCGAGCACTTCCAGCAGCGCGGAGGCCGGGTCGCCGCGGAAGTCGTGGCCCAGCTTGTCTACCTCATCCAGCATCATCAGCGGGTTTTTCGACTCGACGCGGCGCAGGGTTTGGATCATGCGGCCCGGCATCGCGCCGACGTAGGTGCGCCGGAAGCCCCGGATTTCCGCCTCGTCGCGCACCCCGCCCAGGCTCAGCCGGCTAAACCTGCGCCCCATCGCCCGCGCAATCGAGATGCCGAGCGAGGTCTTGCCCACGCCCGGCGGCCCGACAAAGCACAGGATCACCCCTTCGCGCTCGCGGCGGACGTGGTCGCGGAATTCCTGCGCGGCGCGCTCGTCGGCGCGCTCGGCGCGGAGCTTGCGCACGGCCAGGTACTCGAGAATCCGCTCTTTAACATCCTCCAGTCCGTAATGGTCCTCGTCGAGCACGCGGCGCGCATGAGCGACATCCAGGTTGTCGCTGGTCTTCTTGCTCCAGGGCAGGCTGACCAGCCAGTCCAGGTAGGTGCGGATGACGCCGTACTCGGCGGCGGCGGTGGGCAGCCGGGAGAGGCGGTCTAGCTCGCGCTGCGCCTCGCGGTGGGCCTCTTCTGGCATGTGGGCGGCTTCGATCCTCCGGCGGAACTCCTCGACCTCAACGGTCTGCTCGTCGCCTTCGCCTAGCTGGCGCTGGATCGCCTTCAGTTGCTCGCGCAAGAAGTACTCGCGCTGCACCTTCTCGATCTCGGTCTGCGCCTCGGTCTGGATTTTCCGGCCCAGCTCCAGCACTTCCAGCTCTTTGCCGACCAGGACCACCAGCGCGCGCATCTTCTCTTCAATATCGTCGATTTCGAGCAGGCGTTGCGCCTGGCTCAGTTCGATGCGCACGTAGGTGGCGATGGAGTAGACCAGTTGCAGCGGATCGTCCAGGTTGAGCGCAGACGTGACCAGTTCGCCGGGGATGCTGGGCGACAGGTCGGCCAGGCGGGTGAACTGCTCGACCAGATTGCGCATCAGCGCCTCGACTTCGAGCGTGCGCCGAACCGTCTCCGGGTGCAGGGCAATGCGCGCGCGCAGGTACGGCTCGGTCACGGTGTACGCCTTGACACGCATCCGCGCCAGACCTTGCGCCAGCAGACGGATGGTGCCGTCGGGTGCGCGGAAGAGGCGGTGCACGGCGGCGACGGTGCCCACCGTGTAGATTTCCTCGGGGCCGGGGGTTTCGAGTTCGGGGTCTTGGGCGGCTACCATACCGATGATCCGCTCGCCGACCGCCACCTCATCCACCAGCTTGATCGAACGGGGCTGCCCGACGACCAGGGGAATAGTCGTCTCCGGGTAGACGACCAACCCGCGCAGGGGCAAAATGGGCAGTTCCTCAGGCAACCCCAGCGAGGCTTCCAACGCGCTCGATGCGATGTCCTCCTCGTCAACAGGCGCGTCTAGGGTGGAGGTGTCTTCGATCTCGGAGTCGTCTGGCTGCATTGACAAGTCCCGTCGCGTGGCTAAAGTCCAATCATGTCTGGTCCTGGCGTCGGTTGAGCGTCCCGGTCGTTCGCCCAACGATCCGCCGCATCGCGCGAGCGCGGTTCGTTAACCTGCTCGCTAGCAATCCATATACAGTTTACCATAAGTCAATTTGCTGAGCCAAGAAGGGTGGGGCGATTGCAGGAAAAATGGCGGCGGTTCTGACACAGCGAGACCGGGCGCCGCTGACTGCGAAGCGTCCCCGTGGGACGGCAGTTAACCGCTAATAATGCGAATTATGAAAATATTAATGAAGTGATTCAAGCTTTTGAGCCAACGACCGCGGTGCGTGTGGAGCTTGTCGTGTGGGCGGACACCTCACCCCCCGTCCCCCTCTCCCGGCTACGTCGGACTATAGCCGCAAGCGGAGAGGGGGTGTCGCGCCGCCGGCGAGACGGGGGTGAGGTAGAGAAAGGCCTTAGCACGGCCAGCTGTTGGCGTAAGTTTGAATCAGTTCAGGCTAAAAGACGCGCGAGTGCCCCGTGTATGGACGCTCCACGCTATTCTGTGGCGCTACCCTAAAAGACTCCCGACGCGGAGACTCACCCGCCGTGCGCCTGCACGACCTGCTGGAACTCCTCCAACGAGAGCGGGCCGCCTTCCGGCACGGCATACCCGGTCGTCCCGTCCTCCCCGGTCCACGTCCAGCCCAGCACCTCGTAGCCATACCGCTCGTGCCACTTGCCCCACTCGATGTGCCCGTTGTCCTGCTCCGTCGTCACGAGCACCCCGTCGCTCACGTCGGGCTGCGTCGCATCATAGCCCTCGCTTGGCGGATCTAGTACATTAAGGCACAAAAAGGGCGAGGGATCGGGTAGAATAGGCAACCTCAGAGTAGGAGGATGCTATGCCCGGACCCAAGCCAGAGCGAATCGAATTAAGCGACAAGGCGCGGCTTGACTTAGAAAAGCTCGTGGCGCGCCACACGACGGGGCAGCAAAAAGCGCAGCGCGCGCGGATCATCTTGAAAGCTGCCGCAGGCAAGAACAACGCCGAAATAGCGCGTGAAGTCAACCAGTCCATCGACATGGTGCGGCTGTGGCGGCGGCGAT
>DAOTXU010000296.1:0-12023 GCA_034435135.1 Anaerolineae bacterium
GAGAGGGGGTGTCGAGCCGCAGGCGAGACGGGGGTGAGGTAGAGAAAGGCCTTAGCACGGCCACCGGTTGGCGTAAGTTTGAATCAGTTCACTGCTAAACAAACAGCGCGCAGGCGTTGACAGTCGTCTGCTCGGCGATGGCCTCTAACGAAGTTACGCGCAGGGCGGCGAGCCGGTCAGCGATGAGGCGCACGTAGGCCGGCTCGTTGCGCTTCCCGCGATAGGGATGCGGCGCGAGGAACGGCCCGTCGGTCTCGATCAGGATGCGGTCCAACGGGGCGCGCGCGGCGATCCAGCGCAAGTCGTCGGCGTTCTTGAACGTGAGCGGGCCGGTAAAGCCCAGATAAAAACCCAGGTCCAGAGCGCGCTGCGCCGTCTCCCAGTCCGCCGAGAACGAGTGCAACACGCCCGGCGGGTCGTGGAGGCGCGGCGTCCAGCGCGCCAGGATGTCGAGCAGGTCGGCGCTCGCGTCGCGGTTATGGATGATGAGCGGCAGCCCCACCTCAGCGGCGAGCGCCAGTTGCGCCTCCAACGCGCGGCGTTGGTCGTCTTGCGAGGCGTGCTCCCGGTAGTAGTCCAGGCCGATCTCGCCGATGGCGACGACTTTATTCCCTTTCGCCAGTTGGGCGATCTCGTCCATCCAGGTGTCGGTGAAGCCGGCGCTGCTGTTGGGGTGGATGCCCACCGCCGCGTAGATGCATTCAAATTGCGCCGCAAGCGCGACTGCCTCGCGGCTGCCGTTCGGGTCGGTGCCGGGGGCGATGACGCGCCACACGCCGGCCTCCGCCGCGCGCGCGATCACGTCAGCGCGGTCGGCGGCGTAGGCGGCGTAGTTCAGGTGACAGTGGGTATCAATGAGCCGCATCGTTCAGCGCGGTTTTTCGCCGTCGCGGAGCATCTTCAGGTCGGCGTCTACCATCAGGTGGACGAGTTCCTTGAAATCGACGGCCGGCTCCCAGCCGAGCACCCGCCCGGCTTTGGAGGCGTCGCCTACCAGGAGGTCAACCTCGGCAGGGCGCATGAAGCGCGCATCCTGCACCACGTAGTCGCGCCAGTGCAGACCCACATAGCTGAAGGCGACCTCGCACAATTCCTGCACGGAGTGGGTCTCGCCGGTGGCGATCACATAGTCGTCGGGGGTGTCTTGCTGAAGCATCATCCACATCGCGCGCACATAGTCAGGCGCGTAACCCCAGTCGCGGCGCGAGTCGAGGTTGCCCAGGCGCAGCTCGTTGTCCAGGCCGAGCTTGATCCGCGCCACGCCGTGCGTCACCTTGCGCGTAGAGAACTCCAGACCCCTGCGGGGACTCTCGTGGTTGAAGAGGATGCCCGACGTGGCGTGCAAGTCGAAGCTCTCGCGGTAGTTCACCGTGATCCAGTGGCCGTAGACCTTGGCCACGCCGTAGGGGCTGCGCGGGTAGAAAGGAGTCTTCTCGTTCTGCGGCACCTCGCGCACTTTGCCGAACATCTCGCTCGACGACGCCTGGTAGAAGCGGATTTTGGGGTCTATGGTGCGGATGGCGTTAAGCAGCCGCGTGACGCCCAGCGCGGTCACCTCACCGGTGAAGACGGGCTGCGCCCACGAGGTCTGCACGAAGCTCTGCGCTGCCAGGTTGTAGACCTCGTGCGGGCGGCATTGGTCCAGCGCCTGGGTAAGCGACATCTCGTCGAGCATGTCGCCGGAGATCAGCGTGAGGCGATCCTGAATGTGTTCGATGCGGCTGAAGTTGATGGTGCTCGTCCGGCGCACGAGGCCGAACACCTCGTAGCCCTTGTCGAGCAGGAACTCCGCCAGGTACGAGCCGTCCTGGCCGGTGATGCCCGTGATGAGCGCGCGTCGATTACTCATGGTAGATGATCCCATCTCTTTCAATGTCGCCAGCCGCAACGCGCCGACGCCACTCGTCCAGCACGTCGGACAGGCTGCGCACAAGCGGAATCTCCGCGTGCCAGCCGGTGTCGCGTTGTAACCGGGTCGGGTCGCACACCGAGAGCGGCACGTCGGAGGGGCGCATCCGTTTCGGGTCGGGTTGCACGTCGATGTCTGCGTTGCTCAGCGCGAGCAGGGTGTTCAGCACTTCGTGGATCGTATGCGCCTGGCCGGTCCCGATATTATACACTTCGCCGGGCGCGCCGTGGATGAGCGCCAGGTGATAGGCGCGCACCACGGCGCGCACGTCGGTGAAGTCGCGCCGCGCTTCCAGGTTCCCGACGCGCATCACCGGGGCGACCATGCCCGCTTCGATCTGCGCAATCTGGTAGGCGAAGTCGGGCGCGACGAACTGCTCGCGCTGCCTCGGCCCGATGTGGTTGAACGGGCGCACGCGCACGACCGGAATCTGGTGGCTAATGAAATATTGCAGGCCGAGCATGTCCTGCGCGATCTTGCTCACGCTGTATGGGCTGTTGGGGCGGAGCGGGGTGTCCTCGTCGATGGGATTGTCCTCCGGGCGGACCAGCCCGTACTCGTCCGCCGAGCCGACCACGAGCACGCGCGGGCGGGCGTTGATCGCAATCAACGCCTGGAAGATATTAAGCTGCGCGCGAATGTTGTTGGCGATGGTCTCCCAGGGGATTTGCCAGGACGCGCCGACCGCTGCATAGGCGGCGAGGTGGAAGATGTAATCCGGCTGGATCGCGCTGAGCAGGTTGACGACGGAGAGCGTCTCGCGCAGATCGACGCGGTAGAGGGTCACGCCGAGCCGGTCGCGCGTGGCCTGGTATTTTTCGACCGGGCGCAACACGGTGCCGAAGACTTCCAGATCGGTGTTTTCAGCGAGGTAGGTGACCAGGTGGCTGCCGGCGAAGCCGCCGGCGCCGGTGACAAACGCCCTCAAGACGCTGCTCCTGAAGTTGGATCGCGCGGAGCGATTATAACAACACGAGAAGGTGAAAGCACGGGGTCTTTCCTGCGGCTACCCGGCAGTTTCGCGCGCGCCTGGAAGCGGCTTGTGTGCCGACACGGGTTGCGTTATGGTTATCGCTGTCACGAACAGCGCCCGCTCAGGCACCCTCAGGAGAATGTTCATGGACATGGAACTCGTCATGTACTCGCGCAAGTCGTACTGCCCCTTCGTCTCGATTGCCAAGCGGGTGCTCTCTCGCTATGGTATTGAGTATCGGGAGATTGTCATCGACGGCGACCCGGAGGCCGAACGCCTGGTGCGCGAATGGACCGGCTACCGTTCCGTGCCGACCATTGTGATCGCCAGGCCGGGCGAGACGTTGCCCTATGAACCGCCCGCCGAACTGCCCGCCGGCAAAAGCCCGCGCGGCATCGACCGGGGTTCGATGATTACCGAGCCGAGCGCTGTCCAACTGGAGGACTGGCTGAAGGCAAGAGGTTTTGTCACCGAGTGAGGATGAGCCGGCGGATCATCACGTCTGCGACATATACGCTGCGTGTGCGTATGAAAGCTCCGCCTTTTTCGACGCGCACGGCATGGCTCATCTTCTTTGCCGGCATTTTCCTGGTCAACCTTGTCGGGTGCGGGCCGCTGCCTACCGTCACTCCTGCGCCGCCCCCAACATCCTTTGTTGTCGCTCTTCCGCCTTCCAGTCCCACGCCCTCGCCGTTTGAAGAGGGCGCACGCGGCGACCACGCCATCGGCCCCGAAGACGCCTATCTCACCATCATGGTGTACTGCGATTTTCAGACGCCGGCCTGCGCCGAGGTCGCCGCGCATCTCGCCACATTGCGCGAGCGTTACGCGGAGGCGGGCGGCGTGCGCACGGTGTGGCGTCACTTCCCCATGACAGAAATCAACAACAAGGCCGGCCTTGCGCTGCAAGCCGCAGAAGCAGCCGCGGCGCAGGATGCTTTCTGGCCGATGCACGACCTGCTCCTGACCCGACAGACGGATTGGGCGAACCAGACGCCAGACGCTTTTCGCGCCACGGTCACGACTTATGCTGAAGAACTAGGGTTGGATGCCGACGCCTTCAACGCCGCGCTGGACGCCGGGGCCTACGCGCCGCTGATAGGCGAGACGCGCGCGCGCGCGGTTGACTTCGGGCTGACCCATGTGCCGGCGCTGGGCTTCAACGGGGTGCGCTATCGCAGCGGGCTGCAACTCTGGGCGCTGGACGCAATGACGCGCGCCACGCTCTTAGAACAGCGCTGGTATCCCGATTCGCCCACCCTGATTATCGACCTGGAAGCCGAGTACCGGGCGACCCTCGTCACCGAGAAGGGCGACATCGTGATTGCGTTGTTTGTAAACAAAGCGCCGGTAGCGGTGAACAACTTCGTCTTCCTGGCGCAGGAGGGCTGGTACGACGGCAACACGTTCTTTAACGTCGCCGACCTGATGGCGGTGACCGGCGACCCGACCGACACCGGCCTGGGCAGCCCTGGCTACCGCATCATCGACGAGGCCGATAACGGTCTAACTTTCGCGGTGCCGGGCATGGTGGCGATGCTGCGCCCGCTCGACCGGCCTAACAGCGCCGGCAGCCAGTTCTTTATCACTAAAGAGGCGCTGTCGCCCGACTTCGATGGGCGGTATACCATTTTTGGGCGGGTCGTGGCCGGCATGGAGACGGTGATGGCGCTCAGGCTGCGCGACCCGTTCACCGACCCGCCGCCTCCGCCCGGCGACCGTATCGAGTACGTTATCATTGAGAAGTTGCAACCTACTGTTGAGAGCGCAGATTAAGGTGATGGATGTATTGACCGCTGCCCTCGTGATTGTCGCGCTCCTGGCGCTCGGTGCGCTGGCTCTGGCCTGGGCGGGCAGCAGTGCGCTTCTGCGCCGCCGCGCGCCTGACCCGGAGGCCCGCCCAGAAGCGCTGGGGTTGCCCGCCGAGCCGGTGAGCTTCGTGAGCCGGGACCGACGTATCACTCTGCGTGGCTGGTGGATTCCCGCGCCGGACGCGACCGGCACGATCATCGTCTGCTCCGGGCAGCGCGGCAGCCTGGACGGCGACCTGCCCGTCTTCGGACCGATGTTTCACACGGCGGGCTTCAACGTGCTGACGTTCGACTGGCGCGCGCACGGGCGTTCGGACGGGGAGCATGTCACGTTTGGAGTCTATGAAAAGGAGGATTTGCTGGGCGCGCTGGATTTCCTGGCCGGGCGGGGCGTGGAGCGCGTCGGGCTGATGGGCCTGAGCATGGGCGCGGGTGTGGCGCTCATCGCAGCAGCGCTGTCGGATCGGGTCGGGGCGGTCGTCTGCGACAGCCTGCCGGTGCGCATCGAGCACGTGGTAAGCGGGTACATCGTCGCCAAAGGCGCGCCGCGCTCGCTGGCGAACTTCGCCGCGCGGGTTGTGCTGACGCTGTCATCGTTTCGGGTGGGAGGGAATCTGTTTCATGTGGACGCCTGGCGCTGGGCGCCGCACGTCAAGAACACGCCGGTCTTACTCATCCACGGGGACCGCGACCCGCTGGTTTCGGTTGATGAAATCGATCAGGTATTTGATCTGTTGCCCGGCCCGAAAGTGCTGTGGCGCGTGCCTGCCGCCAGCCACCGCGAAGCCTACGCCAAGCGCCCGGAGGAGTACGCGCAGCGCGTGGTGGATTGGTTTCTGGAGGCTCTCTAAAGTCGAGGCGCCGCCCGCGCTTCTGCGTTATATCCGTCGCACAAACGTGTCGCGTTTCAGATAGCCGTTATTCATCCAGGTACGCGAACACCGCGCGCGCTGCCACGGCAAAGCCGGGGATCACGTCCCCGCCGTCAAGAAGATCATCACCTGTAAGCGTGACAGCGGAGGCGTTCGGGCGATACACGTCAATCATGCGCTCATCGGGGTAGAGCACCCACACGAGGCGCACCCCAGCCTCAAAGTACAGTTGCACCTTGCGCCGGATGTCTCGAGGGGTATCAAACGGAGAGATGACCTCAGCCGCCATATCCGGCGCTTGGCGATAGTACCCGCCAGTCATAGGCGTCAAACGCGCTCGGGCGATGTAAGCCACGTCCGGGGCGCACACGGTATCAGGCTTGAGCACAAAGCCCGCTTCAGTGGTCACCCTTCCTAAGCCAGCGGTTTTAACATGGTTCGCCACCAGGCGGTACAGCTCACCGGCGACCTCACTGTGCCTATCCCCAACTGGCGACATCTCGACCAGCGCTCCCTCGATCAATTCCAGACGTTTGTTCGCGGCTTTGTGAGAGAGCGCCCACAAGTCTTCGGCGGTATATAACTTCTCCTCAA
Organism: Anaerolineae bacterium; assembly: GCA_034435135.1. Classification (GTDB taxonomy): domain Bacteria; phylum Chloroflexota; class Anaerolineae; order Aggregatilineales; family JAFGMM01; genus JAOSJO01. The sequence continues at coordinate 6,160 of DAOTXU010000296.1, forward strand.
CATCCATCGCTGCCGCATCCTTTTCAATCCCTTTTCTATTTGCCTATCCGAAAAACCGTCTCAAGCGACCTGGACAAGGGGCTTAAGCCCCTTGTCCTTATTCGGATAGGCTCTAAGCATCCGGTGGTCAGGTTGTTCCGGGTTGAAAACCGTCTTTATCATAACATCTTTTGCGCCACCGACGCGAGTGGAAAGCGTCTTGTGTGGCCGGGAAGACCACTATGCCTCGATGCAGCGCCTAATCTTGGACTTCTTTCACCGATACCTCACCTTCCGCCTGAACGGGGTAGCTGGCGCGCCCGTGTTTGATGTGCCGGTAGATGTAGTAAGCGAAGCCGATGATGAGAATCGCCGCAATTGGATAGTCAAACGGGCGCATGACCGCGCGCAGCTCTTCCCAGTTCTCGCCCAGGGCATAGCCGCCCACCGCCAGCAGCCCGCACCAGATGAACGAACCGACGAAAGTCAGGACCGCAAAACTCCAAAAGCGAATCCGCGCCACGCCCGCCGGGAACGAGATGAACGTGCGCACGATGGGCAGCAGGCGCGAGAGGAACGAGGCCCAGTCGCCCCAGCGCGCGAACCACTTGTCAGCCGTCTCCAGGTCGTGTGGGCTGATAAAGATGTACCTGCCGTAGCGCACCAGGAACGGACGCCCGCCCCACATACCCAACCCGTAGTTAATCACCGAGCCGACCAGGCAGCCGAGCGCGCCGAAAAACCCGCCCAGGAGCAGCGCCTCCGTCCAGGTGCCGCCCTGCGCCTGGATCAGCAGCCAGCCGGCCAGGGGCATGGTCACTTCCGAGGGGATCGGGATGTTGGCGCTCTCCAGGGTCATAATCACTACAATACCGAACCAACCGATGCCCTGGATGAAGTTGGTCAGGAATTCGACGATAGCATGTTCTAGTTCTGGGGGCATTGTGTCTCCTCATCAGTAGTAAAGTGCGAGCATTATGGCACGACCGGGTCGATTGAACAAGGGCAGGGCGCGCCTCTGCCCTTGATTGATAGAGAGCGTTAACTTTGTTGTTGACGAAACGGGAACCGCGCAGTCACTATCGACCCCGTTGCGACGATCAACGCCGGCCCCGATCTGACCGGGTTATCGGTTGACCCGACCTATCTGCGCCGGTGGCTGCGAGACCCTTCGGCGGTCAACCCCAATGCGCAGATGCCCGCGCTCGGCTTAAACGACGAGGAGATCGAGGCGCTGGTCGCCTTTCTAGGCCATCAGGATTCATAAGAATTGCCCAGGTGCGCGCCGCGCGCATCACAAAGGGATCAAAACCCTGCGGAGTTCCTGAGCGCCCCGTTGGGGCGCTCATTTTCATGTTGAACCGGGCGGTCACCCCGACCCTGCCAAAAACAAAGGGGCAAGGCGCAGCCACATTTGTGCGGCCCCCTTGCCCCTGAGAACGACGCCGAGGATGCTTTTAGTCGGCGGTGACGGCCTCCAGCGTCTCGCTCTCAACCAGTTCCACCTCGCGGTCGCTGCGCCGGTAGGACCAGACCATCAGCGCCACGCCGATGACCACGACAATGGCGATGGGCAGGTCATACTGCGAGCCGGTCAACTGCACCACGATGGGGGCCAGGATGAGCGCGATCAGATTCATGACCTTAATCATCGGGTTCAACGCAGGGCCGGCGGTGTCCTTGAGCGGGTCGCCCACCGTGTCGCCGACGACGCTGGCCTTGTGGTTCTCGGTGCGCTTGCCGCCGTAGTGGCCGTCCTCGATGTACTTCTTGGCGTTGTCCCATGCGCCGCCCGCGTTCGCCATGAAGACCGCCTGCAACTGCCCGGACAGGATCACGCCCGCCAGGAAGCCGCCGAGGGCTTCTTGCTTGAGCAACAGGCCGACCACAATCGGCGCGAGGATGGCGATCAGGCCGAGCGGGATCAGCTCCGCCTGCGCCGCCTGCGTGGAGATGGTCACGGCCCTGCTGTATTCCGGCTCTTTCCTGCCGCTGGCGATCTCAGGGATGCGCAACTGCCGGCGCACCTCCGCCATGATGAGCGACGCAGCGCGGTTCACGGCCTTGATGAGCAGGCCGCCGAACAGCAGCGGCAGCGCGCCGCCGATGAGCAGGCCCACGAACACGGTCGGGTTCGCCAGATTGATGACGCGCTCGAACGTCTGGCCGAGCGGCATTACGCGCTCAATATCGGTGAAGAACGAGCCGAAGAGCGACACCGCCGCGATCACCGCTGAGCCGATGGCGACGCCCTTGGTGATGGCCTTCGTCGTGTTGCCGGCGGCGTCCAGGTCGGCCATGATTTGGCGCGCTTCAGGGCCGAACTCGTCAGTGCCCGAAAGCTCGGCGATGCCGTTGGCGTTGTCGGAGATGGGACCGAACGTGTCCATACTCACATTGTTGCCGGTATGGCTGAGCATCCCGACGCCGATGAGCGAGACACCGAACAGGATATACGTAAACTGCGCTGAGGCGTCAACGGGTACCCCCGTGCCAGGCACAGTGGGGACGTGCATACTGACCAGGAACAGCGCGAACACCACGACCCACATGCCCTGAAACACGCCGCCGATCCAGTCTTTGCGCGTGTATCCGCGATAGACCAGGGCCGCGGCAATCACGATGCCGATGACGACGGTGATCGTTCTCAAGTCAGCCGGGAAAGCGACCGAATAGGCCAGGATGGATGCCCCCAGGCTGGCCACGATCACCAGCACCGACCACACGCTGGACAGGTAACCCAACGACAGGCCTTCGAGGATGACCAGCGCCGGCCCGAACCGGGTCGCGCGAGCGATGTTCTGCACGCGCCTGCTGTTGGCGCTGGTGGCGTAAGACGTGAGCGGGTTGAAGCTCACAGCTAGAGCCACGCCAATCGCCACGAGCGACCCCAGGCTGAGGAACTGAGTCTGGTCGGCGGTAGGGTCGTGGAAGGTGCCGGCGTAGAAATACGAGAGCAGGAACGTGCAGGTCACGGTGATGGCGCTGGAAAGCTCATAGCTCTTGTACATCGCTTCCTCGGCGTCGTGCACTCTCCACAGCGGCACCGCATACGTCCCAACGATGGAGCTGATCACACCGATGCCGCGCACCAGCAGCGGCAACACAATCCAGAACAGTTGGCCGGTGAGCGCGGTCAGCGCCAGACCGAGGATCAGGCTGGAGACGATGGTCACCTCATAGCTCTCGAAAATGTCGGCGGCCATGCCGGCGCAGTCGCCTACGTTGTCGCCCACCAGGTCAGCGATCACGGCGGCGTTGCGCGGGTCGTCCTCTTCCATGCCGGCTTCGACCTTGCCCACGAGGTCAGCGCCGACGTCGGCGGCCTTTGTGTAGATGCCGCCGCCCACGCGCATGAACAGCGCCAGCAGCGTCCCGCCAAAGCCGAAACCGAGGAGGACATCGGGCGCGGCCTTGCCGAAGATGATGAAGATCAGCGTGCCGCCCAGGAGGCCCAACCCGTCGGTGAGCATACCGGTGATCGTACCGGAGCGGTAGGCGATGTTGAGCGCCCGGTTGAAGCTGGTCTTGGCGGCCTGCGCCACACGGACGTTGCCCTGTACAGCCATGTTCATGCCGATGAAGCCGACCGACGCGGAGAACGTTGCGCCCATTGCAAAGGCGAACGCGCGCCCCACCGCGATCAAGCTGCGCGCCTGGCTGCACTCGGTCTTGGCTGCAACGCGCTCCTGCTGGGCGCGGTATTCGGGGTAGCCGTGCGCGGCGGCGATTTCCGGGAGCGTCTGTCCGCCAACGATCATCTCTTCAATGGCGGCCACCGTCAGCCCAGTCTCCTGGCTGACATGCTCAATCTGAGTCTGGTGCACTGCGTCCGGGCAGAAAAGCTCGTTGGCTTCTCCTGTCGGGGAGACGAGGTACACGCTCAAGAACATCAGCACCACAAGCGCCACGATCAGGATGGCGACGGTGCGTAGCTGAGTCCGCAGGTAGGCGTTAGCCCCGTCCCGGATATAGCCCCAGATGCGCTGCATGATTTGGGATCCCTTGTCGGCGGCGAAGGTCTGCCGGGCGAGCCAGTAGGCGTAGCCCAGCGCAATAAACGCCGTCGCCAGTACGATGAGGATCATCACTTGTTCATAGGGGTGGATGCCTTGCATCGCTCGCATAAGTCTGCTCCAGTTGTAGTAATCAAAGCATCAAAACCGCCCAGAGCATAGGCCCTGAGCGGACCGATTCCCGTTCAGGCAGTGAGTTGACCCTTCAAAAACGGTGGCATGAGATCAACGATGTTTTCCAGTTGACCATGTCCTTCCCAGGACAACCCTATGCCGCTCTCAGAATTCTGCACCCCCCAATAGGGGGGATTTTCTCTGACCTGCGCTCCCAGATGAGTGGGAGGTTAGAAACACCGCGCTATTGTAGCGTATACCCTAAGGAGGGAGCAAGTGTCAATTAACGCTCGCTCACGTGTCAAACATCCTTGCAATCTCGTCGCGCGCCGGGCGCGGCAGGAGCGCGCCGCCGGCGCGGACCACGCGCGGCGGCCCTTCGGTGACGCGACCGATCTCGTAGGCGGCAATACCAGCCTCACGCCATGCTGCTTTGATCGCCTCCGCCGATGCAGGTCGCGCCGTCACGAGCAGCGCGCCGGAAGCAATCGCGCCCATCGGCTCTAGCCCGAAGAGCGCGCACAGGCGCGCGCCCTCCGGCAACACAGGCGGCTCCCCACCGAGGTGAATACCCACGCCTGCCGCCTCCGCCACTTCCCATAGCGCCGTCGCCAGGCCGCCCTCGGTGGGATCGTGCATACTGCTCACGCCGCCGGCCCCTAAGGCCAGGCGCGCGTCCTCCACCACGCTGATCCCCGGCGCGTAAAGGAAATTCGCGCAGCGCGCCAGCTCATCAGCGCTGATCCTGCCGGCCAGGTCGCGCGCTTTCTCGCGCGCGATAATCGCGATCGCCTCAACCGGGACGCCCTTGCTCAGCAGCGCCACGTCGCCGGGGCGCGCGCCGCCCGTGTGAATGAACCGGTCCTTCGCTACTTCGCCCAACATACAACCAACGACGATAGGGCGGTCCAGGCCGTAGGTGATTTCGGTGTGTCCGCCGACCAGCGAGACATCCAGCGCGGCGCACGCTTCCGCGATCTGTCCAAAGATGCGCTCGGCCATCGCGGCGTCGGCGAGGCCGCCCGGCAGCAGCACGCTTGCCATGAAGAAGCGCGGCGTCGCGCCGGTCGTGGCGATGTCGTTCGCGTTCACCTGCACCGCGTACCAGCCGATCTCGTCCGTCGCAAAGGTGATGGGGTCGGTCTTCGCCACCAGGTAGCGGTCGCTCATGGCGATCACCGCCGCGTCCTCGCCGGGGCGCGGCCCGACGATCACGCGCGTGTCCGGCGGCAGGCGGCTCAGCAGCGCGGCCAGCAGGTCGGAGGGAAGTTTGCCGAGGGGTAAGCGTTGGTGGGGCATGGTGGTTCGCTTTCGCATGGCGCAGGCGAGTCAAGAGATAGACTGCGCCACAGTGTAACACGAGGCGCGGTGATAACCACGCCGTTTGAGATGCCGAACATGATCTGTGCCTGCGCTGGCGAATCGGGGTATAACCGTTACACTGGCAGGTGCAGCGGGCGCGACGTGGGCCGTAATCACGCAGCGACATGGAGGTTTCTCTTGAGCACGTATACCCTCATCCTGGCCGGCGGCGGCGGCACGCGCCTCTGGCCGCACAGCCGGCTGGAGCATCCCAAGCAGTTCGTCGATCTCTTTGGCGAGCGCAGCCTGTTTCAACTGACCTACGACCGTATCGTCCCGCTGACTCCGCCGGAGCATATCCTTGTCGTCACTGGCGCGCGTTACACCGATCTCGTCCGCGCGCAACTACCTGACCTGCCGGCTCAAAACGTCATCGTTGAGCCGGAAAGACGC
>DAOTXU010000297.1:0-9205 GCA_034435135.1 Anaerolineae bacterium
GAGAGGGGGTGTCGAGCCGCAGGCGAGACGGGGGTGAGGTAGAGAAAGACCTTAGCACGGCCACCTCTTGGCGTAAGTTTGAATCAGTTCACTGTCACAGCAATGGACGCCTTACCTCCGATCATCTATACCCCTATCGGTGTCGTGCGCACGCCCTTTACGCAGCGCCAGGGGATGCCCATCCAGCCGGCGCGGTCAGATGCGCGCGGACAGGTAGAGGTTTTTCCGCAGTACCGCGAGGCGCTCGCAGACCTGGACGGCTTCTCGCACATCATCTTGCTGCACCACTTTCACCAGGCAGGCGCACCCGACTTGACCGTGCGCCCGTTTCTGGACGACGCGGCACACGGGGTGTTTGCCACGCGCCACCCGGACCGGCCTAATCCCATCGGCCTGTCCGTGGTCCGGCTCGACAGGATTGAGAGAGGCGAATACCCCACGTTGCACGTAACGGGCGTGGACGTGCTCGACGGCACGCCGGTGCTCGACATCAAGCCTTACGTGCCGATGTTTGACGCCCACCCTGACGCACGCGCCAGGCTGGCTCGACGCGCAGGGCGAGGCTTTGAATGGCCGACCCTGGCGCGCTGACTTTGACAGAGACGATCCGCAGAATTGAGGCGGGAAAAAACGATGAGCGACGAACGAATCTCAATTTACATCATGGGCAAGCGCTACGACGTGCCGCCGAGCCTGACCATCATGAAGGCGATGGAGTGGGCCGGCTATACGCTGGTGCGCGGTGTGGGCTGCCGGGGTGGATTCTGCGGCGCGTGCGGGACCGCGTACCGCGTCCAGGGCGACCCGAAGCTGTACTTCGGCCTCGCGTGTCAGACCGTCGTCGAGCCGAACATGTACCTGGCGCAAATCCCGTTCTTCCCGGCGCAGCGCGCCGCGTACCGCATCGAGGAGCTGACGCCGACCGCCGCGACGCTCTTCAAGCTGTACCCGGAGGTGTTGCGCTGCCTGGGCTGCGGGACGTGCACCAAAGCGTGCCCGCAAGAGTTGGACGTGCGCGACTACATGGCCTCCGCCATGCGCGGCGACATCGCCGGCGTCGCGCAGAAGTCGTTTGACTGCATCATGTGCGGGCTGTGCGCGGCGCGCTGCCCGGCGGAGGAGGCGCAGTACAACATCGCCATCCTGGCGCGGCGGCTCTACGGGCGCTACCTCGCGCCGCGCTCGGCGCACCTGGAGCGGCGCGTCGAGGAAATCGAGGAAGGGATTTTCCGCGCGCCGATTGCCGAACTCATGGCGATGGACGGAGCCGAACTGCGCAAACGCTACCACGCGCGGGCAATCGAGAAGTAGCGGGCGCGCGCTTTCCGCGAGGATGACAGGTCGATGACCGCGCGGGAGCTTCACGCCGTCACCGGCGCGTTTGGGTATTCGGGCAGGTACATCGCCCAACGCCTGCTGGAGGCAGGGCGGCAGGTCATCACGCTGACCCATTCGCTGCGTCGGCCTGACCCGTTTGGCGAGCGGGTCAGGGCGTACCCGTTCAACTTCGATAGCCCGGCAAAGCTTGTCGAGTCGTTGCGCGGGGCGACGGTGCTCTACAATACGTACTGGGTGCGGTTCAACCACAAGAACTTCACGTATGCGCAGGCGGTGCAAAACACGCTGACGCTCTTCGCTGCCGCGAAGGAAGCCGGCGTCAGGCGTGTGGTACACGTGAGCATCACCAACCCGTCTGAAGACTCGCCGCTGGAGTACTTCAGCGGCAAGGCCCGGCTCGAACGTGCGCTGATCGAGTCGGGGCTTTCTTACGCCATCCTCCGGCCTGCGGTATTGTTTGGGAAAGAGGACATTCTGATCAACAACATCGCCTGGGTCTTGCGCAAGCTGCCGGTCTTCGGGGTCTTCGGCGATGGGAGCTATCGGTTGCAGCCGATCCATGTGGACGACCTGGCGCAGATCGCCGCTGAGCAGGGGCAGGGCGACGATAACGTCATTATCAACGCGATTGGCCCGGAGACGTTCTCGTTCCGCGATCTGGTGAAGACCATCGGCGCGATCATCGGCAAGCCCAGGCCGGTGGTCTTCGTACCGCCGATGCTGGGCTACTTGGTTGGCGCGCTGATCGGGCGTATGATGGGCGACGTGACGATCACCTGGGATGAGGTAAAGGGCCTCATGGCCGGCCTGCTTGATGTTGACGCGCCGCCTGCCGGTCACACCCGGCTTACCGACTGGGCGCAACAGAATGCGTCTACTCTCGGCGTGCGCTATGCCAGCGAATTGAGCCGCCGCAGCCGATAAGCGAGGAGTATCTGATGACCTACACCGCCGAAATGAAAGCATCCATCGCCAGGGTGGCAGCAACGCGCCCTGCCCGCGTCGGTCAGCACTTCAGGCCGATGTCGCCCGAAGAGAAAGAGACCATCCTGCACGAGTACCACCCCGACTACCTGGAAAGCGGGATGCGGCCCTTGCGGGTCGGGCCGAACCAGGGCGGGCGCGCGCCCAACGAGCTATGCGACGTGCTCGAAGCGCCCGCCATCCTCACGTCCGACGCGCTCGATGCGACCGAGCCGGCCATCGTCACCGACGTGCTCGTGATCGGCGGGGGCGGCGCAGGCGCGGCGGCGGCGCTGCTCGCCGAGGAGAACGGGGCGAAAGTGCTGCTCGTCACCAAGCTGCGCTTCGGCGACGCCAACACGATGATGGCGCAGGGCGGCATCCAGGCGGCGGATCGGGAAGCGGACTCGCCCGCGATTCACTATCTGGACGTGATCGGCGGCGGGCACTTCACCAACATCCCCGATCTGGTGGCGGCGCTGGTGCTCGACGCGCCGGGCGTCATCAAGTGGCTCGAAGAGCTGGGCGTGATGTTCGACAAGACGCCCGACGGCGTGATGATAGAGGAGCACGGCGGCGGCACCAGCCGCAAGCGGATGCACTCGGCGCGCGACTACACCGGCGCGGAGATCATGCGCACGCTGCGCGACGAGGCGCGCAACCGGCCCAACATCACTGTGATGGAGTTCTCGCCGGCCATCGAGTTGCTGCTCGATACGGAAGGGCGCGCGGCGGGCGCGGTGCTCCAAAACCTGGAGACGAAGCAACGCCTGGTCGTACACAGCAAGGCGGTGATTATCGCCACCGGCGGCGGCGGGCGGCTGCATTACCAGGGCTTCCCGACCACAAACCACTACGGCGCGACCGCCGACGGGCTGGCGCTGGCATATCGGGTCGGCGCGCCGCTGGCCTTCATCGACACGATGCAGTATCACCCGACCGGGGCGGCCTTCCCGGAGCAGATCGTCGGCCTGCTGGTGACGGAGAAGGTGCGCGGCCTGGGCGCGGACGTGGTCAACGCCGAGGGCGAGCAATTCGTCTACCCGCTGGAGACGCGCGACGTGGAGTCGGCGGCGTTCATCCGCGAGTGCAAGCAGGGCCGGGGCGTGGTCACGCCGTCGGGGCAGCCCGGCGTGTGGCTCGACTCGCCCATCATCGACGTGATTCACGGCCCCGGCACGATTGAGCGCGCGCTCCCGGCGATGTACCGCCAGTTCAAGCGCTTCGACATCGACATGACGCGAGACCCGATCCTGGTCTACCCGACGCTGCACTACCAGAACGGCGGCATTCTCATCAAAGAGGATTGTTCGACCGCGATAGCGGGGCTGTACGTCGCAGGCGAGGCGTCTGGGGGCGTGCACGGGCGCAACCGCCTGATGGGCAACTCGCTGCTGGATGTGCTGGTGTTCGGGCGGCGCGCCGGGCGCGCGGCGGCGACGTATGCGCAGACAGCCACGCCGGGAGCGCGCACGCTGGCCCACCTGGAAGCGTGGAACCGCGCGCGCGCCGCCGCCGGCCTGGACAGCGCGGGGAAGCCCTCGCCGGTGCTGCTGCCGGACTACGCGCGGCGCGTGTGATTCCGGTTTCAGCCGCGTCCATCAAGGGCATTGCCGGCGCAGCCGTCCGCGCGCTATAATGAAACCATCTTATGCTCACGACACATCGAGATACGTCAAGCGTATCTTGGAGGTTACCCTATGTCCGGCCATAGCAAGTGGTCAACCATCAAACGCAAGAAAGGCGCCGCCGACGCCAAGCGCGGCAAGGTGTTCACCCGCATCGCGCGCGAGATTGTCATCGCCGCCCGCGAGGGCGGCCCCGACCCCGACACCAACTTCCGCCTCCGCCTGGCCGTTGACAAGGCCAGGGCGGCCAACATGCCCAAGGAGAATATCGAGCGCGCCATTGCGCGCGGCGCGGGCATCGGCGACGAAGCCGAGGCCGTCGAAGAGATTCTTTACGAAGGCTACGGGCCGCACGGGGTGGCGATCTTGATTAATGTCCTGACCGACAACCGCAACCGCACCATTTCCGACGTGAAGCGCGCGCTCACCCGCTCTGACGGCGCCATGGCCGAGCCGAACGCGGTCGCCTGGCAGTTCGACCAAAAGGGCTACATCACCGTCTTGTGCGAGAACTGCAACTACGACGACGTGTTCCTCGTCGCCGCCGATGCAGGCGCGGAGGACGTGGTGCAGGGCGAGGAGTTCATCGAAATCTACACCCCGCGCGACCGCCTTGCCGCCGTCCAGCGCGCCTTAGTGAACGCCGGCTTCAGCATCGACGAGAGCCGCCTGGACTGGATCCCTAAGATGGAGCTTGACCTGGAGCCGGAGAAGGCGCTCAAGGTGATGAACCTGATTGAGCGGCTCGAAGAACTGGACGACGTGGATCAGGTGTACTCCAACCTCAACATCACCGACGAGTTGATGGCGAGTTTCGAGGCCGTCTGACCGGCGCTTTTGATGACCAGATCATTCGATTGGAACCGTAGTAGGGGCACGGCGCGCCGTGCCCCTATAACATCCGACCATCATGAGCGACTCGTTTTTTGTCCTCGGCCTTGACCCCGGCACCGCGATCACCGGCTACGGGCTGGTGCGCGAGGTCCCCGGCGGCTTGCAGGCGGTGGACTACGGCGTCATCACCACGCCGGCCAGGACTCCCCTGCCGGCGCGCCTTCAGCAGCTTTACCGCGAATTGACCGCCCTCATCGCCCGGCACAGACCCGCCAGCGCCGCCGTTGAAGTCCTGTTCTTCAGCGCCAACGCCAAGACCGCGATGGCGGTGGGGCACGCGCGCGGCGTGGCGTTGCTGGCGCTCGCCAACGCGGGGGTGCCCATCGCCGAATACAAGCCGGCCGAGGTCAAGCAGGCGGTCGCCGGGTACGGCGGCGCGGACAAACACCAGATGCAGTTAATGGTGGCGGCGTTGCTGGGCCTGGACGCCGCGCCCCAACCCGACGACGCCGCCGACGCGCTCGCGGTCGCCATCTGCCACATCAATACCTCGCACTTCCAGCGCCTCATCGACGAGTGACTTCCCCGGTTCGCCCTCCGGCGCGTCCGCGTGTAGAATTCAACACAAAAGGGGCAGAGAGTGGGACATGATCGCTTCGGTACACGGCCAGATTGAAGCGGTCGCCGACAACCACCTGATCGTGCGCGTCGGCGGGGTGGGGGTGCGCGTCTTCGTGCCGCGCACGGTGCTTCAGCGTGTCGAGGGCGTGGGGCGGAGCGTGACGCTGCACACGCACCTGGTCGTCCGCGAGGACGCGCTTTCGCTCTACGGCTTCGTGGACGCGGACGAGCGCGCGCTCTTCGTGACGTTGCTCACCGTCCCCGGCGTCGGCCCCAAGCTGGCGCTGTCCATCATCTCGACGCTCTCGCTGCAACTGCTGCACCGCGCCGTGATGCAGGGCGAGCCGGAACTGCTCACGCGCGTGCCGGGTATCGGGCGCAAGACGGCGGAGAAGCTCGCCGTGGAGCTGAAGGGCAGGCTCAGGCTCGACACGACCGTGCCCACCGTCGCGGCGCTCAGCGACATCGACGCAGACGTGATCGACGCGCTGACCGCGCTCGGCTACAGCATCGTCGAGGCGCAGGCCGCGCTCCAATCCATCCCCCGCGACGCCGCCGAAGACCTTGAGGAGCGCGTGCGCCTGGCGTTACAATACTTTTCGTAAGCCTAATATCCAGACAGGGGGCTTAAGTCCCCTGTCTGACGCGGGTAAAAAGCATCATGGCAGCCACGTTAGACAGCTATCCCCGCCGCGACGCGACCTTCCGCGTGCGAGACGGCATGGTGCTGGTGAACGACCGTTACCGGCGTCGCACGGTTTCGCTCGACACATTCAGCAGCCAGCTCTGGTTGCGCATCGACGGCCTCACCACCGTGCGCGACATCGCCGCTGATCTCGCTCGCTATACGAAAGAGCCGCCTGCGCGCGTCGAGACGCACGCGGTGGCGATGACGGGTGTGCTGCTCACCGAAGGGTTACTCTTTCTCGTCGGCGAGCCAGCGCCGCAGCCTTATCATCTCGCCATCCCCGCCGACGAGCAAGACCCCAACGAAGCAATCGTCAGCAAGCGCGCCTCCGGTTGGGAGGAAGACTTTTAACCGCACAGAACGCGGACACCACGGATGAACCCGCCCCCGACCCGCGTCTTTCTCTACCGGCGGCACTCGCCCACGAGCGCATTTGCCGTGATCGGCGTTGCGGTCGGCCTGGCCGTCCTGCTCTCCGACCCCGGCTGGCGGCTGCTCGCGCTGCTCATGACTGTCGGCCCGCTCTGGTGGCTGATCGACGAGGCGCTACGCCGCCGCCGCGCGGTCCGGCTCACAGAGACGCACGTTGTGGTCGAGCAGGCCATCCCGCTGTTCACGCGCGCCGTGCCCTATAGCAAAATCGCCGGGCTGCTGAAAGGGGGGAAGAAGCAGGCGGCGCTGTCGTACCGCAGGCCGCGTCAGGTTACGGGCGCGCGCCCGCGCCTCAACCTGGTTACGTTTGCGCCGGTCGAAGAGGCGGAGATTTTTTGGGAGGCGCTGGTCGCCCGGCTGCCCGGCCCGCTGACCTTCTCGGAGGCGGAGGTGCGGCGCTTCGCGCGCGGGCGACGGATCCGGCGTGCATTGTTGACCCTCGCTGCGCTGCTGACGACGCCGTTCGTCGTGATAATCGCGTCGCGCGCGGCAGGGTTGCTGCGTTAAACGCTAGGGGAGCGTCTCTCTCACAACGCTGAACTCCCCGCTGACGGGATAGCAGACGATCTCCGACCCCTTGAACGGCGCAGCCTGCCAGCCGAACCCGTACCCTTCGCCCTGCAACAGCGCCGGGTCGATCTCGTAGCGCACGACCTGTTCCTCGGTGTCGGGAACAACAGGCTGCTCGATCAGCGCATGGTGAATCTCCCGACCATAGGGGTCGCGCAATAAGAAGCGGTAGCCATCCACGCCGGGCATCACCGGCCAGGAGATGACGACCGGCTGCCCGGCGAGGTACTCTTCCTGCCTCTCCATTTCAACCCCCTGCCAGTCGATGCAGCCGGGGTATGGAGTGTCGGTAGGCTCCGGGGTGGGCGGCGGGCTTGTGTTGGTCGCGGGCGGCACGGGCGTGCGCGACGGCGTGGGGGTGGTTGGGATCGGCGTCCATGTGGGGGGCAGCGTGGAGGTCGGCGGCAGGGTGCCGATGTTGAGCGGGGCCGGTTCGGGAGTGGAGGTCGGCGGCGCGCCTGGCTGGCACCCCACGCTCAAGACTACCAGCCCGACTCCCAACGCGATCAACCATCTGCCCATCGCCAAGCCTCCAGGTAAGCGGTGTGGTTCAGGGCTGCGGGTTCGGCTCACCCGGACGTGGCGAGCAGGATCAGGAGCACCAGGTTATAGAGAACCCACAGTAACAGCGCCCCCACGCCAACCAGTATGTACAACATCGCGCCGGTGCGCACTGGCGGCAGTTGCGCCCCGAACCCGATCCAGAAGAACCAACCCCCCCCATACAGGGCCAGCGCGATCACCAACAGCGGCACGAGGGTCAGGAAACTGCTGAGGAGCGGCATCACCATCAAGACCACCAGCCCGCACAAGACAATCCGCCCCAGGCGCGTCAAACGGTTCAGGCGCGTGATAAATCGGTCTTGCATCAGAACTGCTCTCCAGGTTCCGTCAGCCGCAAGACGAACACGTCCATGTCCACCGTCTCCCCGCAAGGCGTGATGAAATAGTCACGGTGGCGATATTCCCTCTGAAAACCCAACACATCGAGCGCTTTCATACGTTGTTCCTGGGTGGCGAGCACCTCGGCGATCACCTGCTGGAGACCCAGCCGCTTGGCAATCGACACCAGGTTGCTCAACATCAGGGCACCGATCCCCATGCGCCGGAACTCCGGGGAGAGGAAGATACGAAGCCAGGCCAGATGGCGGGTGTACTCCGAACCGAAGTGCAGCGTCGCGTCGCCGATGATGCGTCCGTTGACCTCCGCGATCAGCGGGAACACCGACAACAGGTTCACGTTTTCCGCCCAGGACATGACCAGTTCCCGGTTGGTCACGTCGCGCCGGAAATAGGTCATATCCTCCGGCGTCGCGGTAGCAAACAACTCCACCAGCTTCTCGCCGTCGTCGCGCCGGAGTGGACGGAGCAAGACGCGCACCCCATTCTTGAGCGTCTTGACCTGGCGGTACTGTTCCAGGTATTGCAGCTTTTCCATGGGGATTCCTCCTGGTAACATCCTTATTGTCGCTGCCCGCGCAAGATATGCAAGTTTTGGGGAACCATCCTCTTTACTGTATCACACAATCGGCGCGTGCATCAATCCCTTGATTGCCAGGCAGAGCGATGGCATGAACCGCAGATGAAACCGTACATAACGCCAATAACGCGCATTTCTAACCCGCATAAGCCGAGGCCTCCCAACTGAGCGCCTTGGCGGTGGCGCATTCGATCCTGGTCGCCGTTTACTATATGCTCACCCGCCGCGAACCTTACCGTGCGCTGGGGCACACCTATTTCGACGAACGCAAACGCGAGTCCGTTATCAATCGTCTGGTCCGTCGCCTGGAAAAGTTCGGCTTTGGGGTTGTGCTTGAACCCCGTCCGCTCGCTCCCTTCCAAGCAACCTAACCCAACCGTCTATTTTCAGAGCAGGTAAGAGAGCGCACAGGCTTCATTTCCGAACATACGTTCAGTGTCCGGTGGCTGAATTTTCCCCCCGAATAACGCACTGATTCAAACTTACGCCAACAGCTGGCCGTGCTAAGGCCTTTCTCTACCTCACCCCCGTCTCGCCTGCGGCTCGACACCCCCTCTCCGCTTCGGCTATAGACCGGCGTAGCCGGGAGAGGGGGACGGGGGGTGAGGTGTCCGCCAACACGACAAGCACCACACGCACCGCGGTCGTTGG
>DAOTXU010000298.1:0-10463 GCA_034435135.1 Anaerolineae bacterium
GAGAGGGGGTGTCGAGCCGCAGGCGAGACGGGGGTGAGGTAGAGAAACGCTTAGCACGGCCAGCTGTTGGCAAAAGTTTGAATCAGTTCAGGTTTTCAGGTTGCACGGCGACTGCGCCTTCGGCGGCGACCCCGTGGCGGTTCTCCTCAATGTGCATCAGCGCCGGGATAAAGAACCCACCCACGCCGATCAGCGCGAGGACTGCGCCCCCGACCACGTAGGGCACGCGCACCCCGATCAGGTCCGCCAACGGCCCGATGATCACCAGTCCCAGGGGCGACATGGCCCAGGTGGTCGCGCCTAATATGCCCAAGACGCGGCCCTGCATCCCTGGCGCGACCGACGCCTGTATGATGGCGAGCAGAGGCCCAGTGGCCGTCGGCATCATGAATCCGGCGAGGAGCAACCCCGCCAGCCCCAATCCAAGGGCCGCCGCCGGCGAGAGGCCGAGCAGCAAAATCCCGCCACCCAGCCCGACCATCCCGACCAGGGACGTGACAATCCGGCGCTTGAAGCCACCCCATACACTCAAGGCCAGCCCGCCGGCCAACATACCGACGCCCCATGCCGACTCCAGCCAGCCCAACTCTGTCGCCTCGCCGCCGAAGTGGTCCGTGACGAGAAGCGGCAGCAGCGAAAACGCCGGTTCCATCAGGAAGTTGACGATCAACCCGATGCCGATTACCACCATCAGGCCGGGCCACGCCCGGATGTACTGAAACCCCTCGCGCATCTCGCCCCAGACCGAGGAGGCGACGCCATCATCCGCTTTTTCGCCTGCGCCGCCGCGTTCCGGTTGCGGAATCGGGATGAACAACAAAGGGATGATGGCGAGCAACGCGGTGCCGATGTCGATGAACAGGACGTGCTGCAACGGGAGTACTTCGAACAGGAACGCCCCCACCGGCGGGCTGACGATGGTCACCACGCCCTCGAGGGTCTGGTTGAGGCCTGCCACGCGCGAGAGATGCTGCTCCGGCACCATCAACGAGGTCGAAGCCTGCATGGCCGGCCAGTGAAACGCGCTGGCCGCCGACCGGACCAAGATAATGGCACACACATGCCAGACTTCCGTCGCGCCGATGCTGTAGAGGAAGGCGAGCCACAGCGTCACCAGCGCGGTCGCGCCGTCCATGATGAGCATCACCGCGCGTCGGTTCCAGCGGTCCACCAGCGCGCCGGCCACCGGCCCCAAGATCACTTGCGGCAGCAAGGCGGTCAACGTCGCCAACGCCAGTATGGTCGCCGAGCCGGTTTCCGCGGTCAGCCACCAGACCAGGGCGAATTGCACCAGACCGCTGCCGAACAGCGAAAACGCCTGCCCTGACCAGATGGTGAAAAAAGGGAGCTTCCACCCCCCCTGTTGGTGCGCGCTCAAAGGGTCACCTCACCGCAGAAACGCCATCTACGAGCGCTTTCAAAGTATGCGTTTCCGACATGTCACCTCCCTGGCCCAGAGAACTGCAACCGTTTTGCCAGGTCGCGCATCTGGCTGAACGTAATCGGTTTGACAAGCACCAGATCGGCGATGCTCTCAACGGACTCGGCGATGCGCGGGTCGGCGGTGGCGACGAGCACGCGCGTATTGTTCAAGCGCGCGTCCGCGCGAATCTGGCGCAGGATGTCCACCCCCGACACCTGCGGGAGGTGCATATCCAGCACCACGACCTCCGGCACAACGTCGGCCAGCCGCGCGAGCGCCTGGTCGCCGTTCTGGATGATTTGTGGCTGAAACCCGCTCGCTTTTAACGCCTCGACGAAGATGGTTGCAATATCGTAGTCGTCCTCGATAACCAGCGCCAGTGCGTTGCTCATGACACAGCTTCCTCCTGGGGTGGGACAAGCGGCAGCACAATGGTAAAGGCGCTGCCTTTGCCAAGCTCACTCTTCAGCGAAATATCCCCGCCCATCAATGTGGCGATCTGTTTGACGATAGACAATCCTAGCCCGGAGCCTTGATGCTTGCGCGTGATCGGGTCGTCCACCTGCCGGAAAGGGTCGAAGATGTAGGATTGTGCTTCCTTCGGGATGCCGGGGCCGGTGTCGGAGACTTCCAGCGCCCAGTGGTCCGCGTCAGGCTGGGAAACCCGCACGGATACGCTCCCCTTTTCGGTGAATTTGATCGCGTTGCCCGTCAGGTTAATCAGGATTTGCTCCAGCCGTTGCAGGTCGCCGCAAAGCGTTTCAGGCACATCGTCGTCGATGGTGAAGGTCATTTCCAGACCTTTGTTTTCCGCCAGCACGGTCATCACCGATTTTGCGCTCTCCATCAGGGTGGCCGGGGCGAAATGGGTGCAATGCAGCGACAGGCGACCGGCCTCGATCTGCGCCTGGTCCAGCAGGTTGTTGACGAGGCCCAACATGCGGCGACTGTTAGCGATGATGCGTTCGGAAGCGCCCTGCTGGCCATCTGAAAGCGGGCCGTAGACGCCTTCTTTGAGCATATCGGCGTAGCCCACAATGGCGTTGAGCGGCGTGCGCAACTCGTGGGAGGCCATGGACACGAAGGCGCTCTTCATGCGGTCCACTTCCGCCTCGCGGGTAAAGTCGCGGAACACGGCGACCGTGCCGATGACCACGCCGGAGGCGTCGCGCACCGAAGCGAAGCTCACCGAGAGCGTCTTCTTGTCCCACTGAAGCTTGGCGCTTGAGCTGTGCAACGCTTCCTCGCGGAGGAGGTTGACGAGCATTTCCTGGTCGTCGGCCCGCACCTTGTCGCCCATCAGGGTTTTGATGTCGTGGCCGATCACCTGATCGGCGGGCCAGAGCAAGAGTTGCTCGACGGCGGGGTTGGCGACGATCGCTTTGCCGTTGTTGTCAAAGACGATGACGCCGTCGGCGATGCCTTCGAGGATGGCCTGGTTCTTGCCCGACTCAGCCTGCACGCGGGCCAGCGCCTCCGCCAGTTCGCGGGTGCGGTCTGCGACGCGCTGGTCCAGTTCGCGGTTGATCGCGCGCAGTTCCGCCAGGGCCTGTTCCAGGCTGCGCGCCGAGAGCCAGGACACCAGCGCGAGCGTAAAAAAGCCGACAATCGCGGGGAAGTTGGGCACAAACTGCGCGCTCAGACCGATGACCGTAATCACCAGCGCAACAGCGCCCGCGATCATGAAACTGGCATAAGGGCGCAACAACACACTCGCCATAATCACGGGAATGGCGAACAACACCAGCGTGCGCCCATTGGCGACTTCTTGCGGCGTGTCGCTGAAGGCGAAGGCGACGGTCAGCAGCAGCAGAAAGAGCAAACTCGCCAGCCACCCCGACCCATACCGGTTGATGGCGTAAATCACCCCGATGCCGACGAACACAAACAGAACGGCAGAGTAAACCAGCAGGCGTTCCTCTGAGGTGGGGACATTGCCCAACGTATCGAAGGCGGTCGTGGCAATCATGCCCAGCAGCGCCACAAACGTGAGCACCGCCACCCCCAACAGCAGGATGTTGAGCAGCTTCCGGCGACGTGCGTCTTCGGGGTCGGTCGAAGGGACCGTCAAAAGTTGGCCTACCCAGTGCATTTTATCGTCCTTCAATACACTTACCCTGTGGTTATCGCACGGTTTGATCTCACTCTTGCGCGACTAACGTGAGGGCGCTCAAAACGGCGGAGTGCACCACCACGATGGGACAGTACAAACACTTGCCGATCCAAAGCGGCGGGTAAGGCGGCGCGGCGTGATCCTCCAGCCACGCCGCCCCCTGCTTCAGCGTGTTATCCGGGATCGGGTGTCCGTGGCGTCTCGCCACAACCAGCGCTTGCAGGCAATACGCGGTCTCCTCGGCGGTGGGCATGTAATAGCCCCAGGAGCCGTCGGCGTTCTGCGTTTCCAGCGTCCAGTAGAGCGCTTCTTCGAGCAAGGCGTCGGCATAGCCTGCGCACGCGATGACGGCATGGGCGGTGGGGTAATACGGCGAGGCGTGCCATTTGTCGGCCCAGAACAACTGCAAGGTCTGCGACCGCCGCAAGAAGTTGAGAATCTTCTGCACCGAGGGATGCTCCACTTTAAAGCCCGCCTGCCGCAGCGCTCCCAGCGCGTGGATGTTGGTGCTGACGGAGGGGTTGGCTTCGAGGGTGTAGCAGCGGAAGTGATCGGTGTCTTCGTGGTGCAGCACGCCCTCCAAATCCACCGGGCGGTTGTAGCGCGTCAGGACTTCGTGGGTCATGCTTGTGGCGTCCCCGTCGATCACTGAGAAGTCCGCCACCGATGCGATGCCTTTTCCGGGCTTCCAGTGCGCTTCGAGAAAATCAAGGTAGGGCTGGCATAGAGCCAGGGTCTCGTCGTCGGGCGGGCCGGTTAGCGCCAGGTTCCATAACGGCCAGGCGAACTCGAAGACATCGATTGGCGCCACGTAGGGCACGCTTCCATCGGCGGTGAAATGGCGCAGGTACGCCAGCGCCGATTGGTCGCCGGAGCGCACATGAAGCGCGAAGAAAGCCGTCGCCGCCGGGTTGCACGCCACCGACCCGTTCGCCTCTTGCAGATTCGCCACGTCCAGCAGATGCAAACCCTCAGGGCCGACCATTTCCGCCGAGAACGCGACGGTGACATAGCGATTAATCACGCCGTTGGGGAGCTTCGCCAGCTTGGCGGCGCGGAACCGGCTCAACTGCGCCAGCAGACCGTCGCCTGGAGAACGGACGATGCCTGCCGTCTCCGCCTCAGCCATCAACGTCGGCGCGATCATCTCAAAACCCACCGTTGCGCCCGCCGGGTCGGCGAGCAGCCCTTGCGCGGTCATTTCCAGCGCCAGCGCGGCACGCTGCCAGCGGGTGCGGTCCGGCGCCCGTCCATACTTGGCGAGCGCGGTCATCGCTGAGAGCGTACAGATCAGGCGGTCGTGATGATAGAGCGGCTGGCTGGCGCCCCAGCTACCGTCCGGCAGTTGATGGGACCGCAGCCATTCCGCCGCCTGCTCAGCGATGTCCTGGTCCACGGTATCCAGGCGCGCCAGCCAGGCGGTGTCATACGCCGAACTCGTGATCAGATTGCGCCCAACCTCATCTGAGAGAAGATCGCGGAAGCTCCCGTCAAGATCCATTGTCGCTCGCCTCTTTGCCCGACTCCGCGAAGCCAGGGGGAAGCTCCACCTGCGGCTGCGGATACCAGAACCCTGCGCGTTGATGTCTTGCCCCGACGCCGAGAGTCTTGCACAGATTCACCCGGTAGAAGCGCTTCATCAAAGCCCACGCTTCAGGGCTTACATCGGCGTAATCTGTCTCATCGTCGCGCCGGGCGAAGCAATGGTCGTATAGGATTTGGCGCAGTTGACGTTCCGTAAGATAAAGCGACGGGCTGACGGTGAAGTAAAGGTCCTCGTCGCCCGTCAACACGAGCGGCACATCGAAGATGCAGAACTTGTCGAAACCGATAAAAAAGTCCACCGGCGGCACGTACTCGCCGTAGTACATCTCGATCAGCGCGCGTTTGTCGGGCGCGCGCCCGTGCGCGGTGTAGTAACGGATCGCCAACTCCGCGACGGTTTCGGTCGCGTCGTGGGCGCACACGCCAAAGAAGAGCCGGCGCCGGTTGAACGCCGCCGTCTGCGCCGTCGCTTCGTCAAACCAATCGGAAATGTACGCATACGGCGACCCGCTAAAGTGCTTGCGATAGTCGCCATAGAAGCGCACACGCACTTCGTACTCCCGGTAAAAGTTCACAAAGTCGGGGTGATTTGCCAGCCGGGGCAGCCCTGCTGTCGCCATGCGTATGTAGTTGTCGCCGCGCGCCTGCAAGTCCGGGCCGAAAACGGGCGTCAGTAACGTGTCCAGCCCATGATCGAAGAGCAGCCGGTAAAGCTCAATATGGCGCATCCCCACCGCGTCGTAATACGCCGATACGAAGTCCGGCTCTGGCGACGGCTGGTGTTCCAGCATGAACCAGCGCCGTGTGCCGTTGATGGGAAACGCGCAGACGCTCGTTCCGGCGGCGCGCACGAGTCGCGCCGCTTCCGCCGCCGGCAAGCTCTGGAAGGTTTCAAGGTCCATGTTCATTCGCCTCCCGCGCGCCGGCGCAAACTGGGCAGAAAACGGGGCGTATGGGCCATGTACTCTGTGTAGCCAGGCACGTTTTGGCTCAGCAATTCCTCTTCCTGCCGGGCGGCGCGCGGAAAGTCCCAGAAGACGTAAAGCGTGACCAGCGCGGTGGGCAGCGCCGGGTTCACCAACAGCAGCCCAATCACACACATGAAGAACGAGGTGAACAACGGGTGGCGCACGTAGGCGTAGGGGCCGCTGTCTACCAGGTAATGCCCCGGCTGGAGTTCGACGCGCTCGGCGTAGAACTGCCGCAGATGGAGGCGCGCCCACGTCTGCAACGCCAACCCGCCGAGGATGAGCGCTGCGCCGGCAACTTGAATCAGCCACCCCCAGGGGCCAGGGACCTGCACGCCCATCCAGGGCAAGAGAACCGGTTGTAGCGCCAGAACCCCGAACATCAGCATCACCATAATCGTGTAATCCCAGCTTCGCCCGCTGCCCGCGGCGCGCCGCTGGCGGTCATAGCGCGCCATCAGCCGGAAGTCCACAGCGTAAAACGCCAGGGCGAACAGCAGAGTCGCGGCGGTCTGGTAAACACCGACGAGCATAACGCTCTCCATTTAACGCTATCTTTAGTATAACACAATCTTTGCGTTTCCTGTGCAAGGATACAGTGTATATTACGTCTATCTCAAGTCGTTCTCACCTCGGGCTGTGCAGCGCCGAGCCTGTCCGCATAACGGTGAAAACTGCCCGCGTTGCTTCGGACAGGGGGCTTAAGCCCCCTGTCCGGGTCTTTTCCGGAAAGTCCTCAAGGAGTGTTGCCATCTGCGATCAGCCGGCGCGTCAGCCGGCGCAGGACTCGGTTGCCGGTGGTAAAGAGCGTGATGTTGTTGTGCTCCAACTGAAACCCAAAGCGCTCCTTGGTCTCATAAGCGCCGCTGCCCCAGCGCAAGACCCGGACGCCGTGCTCAATGGCGTAACGGATGTCCGCATAACCGAGCAGGAAATACACCAGCGGCGCGTCGTAATCGCGCCCCAGCGCCGTCAGGAACCAGGCATCCCCATCGCCGAGCATCAGCTCGCAGCCGACGAGCCGCCCCGCCCTCTCCGCCGTCAACCAGGCCGAGTCCACCTGGTGCGCGTTCTCCAGCATCGCCCGCATCCAGGGGTTGGGCAAGGAGTTGTGGCGCGCCTCCACGTTGCGGATTAAGACCATCGCTTCCTCAATCGCGGTCACGGTCCGCTGCTCTTTGATCTCGATGCCCATCGCGTTTGCAGCCCGGCAGTTGCGCCGGTAGCTCTTGCGCGTCTTCTGGCTCAAGTCAGCCAGATAGCTCTCGAAATCGGGCCAGACAATGGGGAGGTATGTCCCCGGATCGGAGAACGTGAACCGGATAAACGCCTCCGGCCAGCTCGCCCACGCCGCTTCTTGTTGCGCCAGGTAGTCGAAGCCCATAAAAAGGGCGTGGTGTTGGCGCGCCTGCTCCTGGGCGACCTGGACGAGGGTCAACAGGGCGGCGTCGCGCAACGGCGGGTCCGGCAAGGTCAAGCCCGATACGCTTGACAGCGGTGAGCGGCACATCATCAGCGGCCAGCGGCGCAGCATCGCCTCCAGCACGCGAGCGATCGGTTTTGACGTGACGGGCAGCAACTCCTTCCATGTGAGCCAGAATGTGGCGCGGGCCATCGGCTCGCCGTTTTGGGAGAGGATGATGTAAACCGGCGTGGCGTCGGCCATCACCGCCTCGCCATAGCGGTACCAGCGGAAGCTGGCGAAGAGCCGCCCGTCGCTCAACCGGTCCCAGGCCTCGGGGCCGATTTGGTCCACGCTGTGGGCTACCGTCACGTCGAAGTCCATCGCGCTTCCCTATATCGTCGCGCGGGGTTGGCTTACCCCACTGCTCCCGCGCCGGCCGCCAGCCAACGCCCCAAACGTCCCAGCAGCGGTGAACGGCCGGCGAACATTACATGGTTGTTGCTTTCCATCACAAAGCCCAGTCGTTGCTTGATCGCGTAAGCCTCGCGCCCGCCGCGCAGAAATCGCGCGCCCTTCTCAATCGCGCAGCGGATCGCCGCGTAGACCAGTTGGAAGTAGGCGTATTGCACGTTGCAGGTCAACCCCAAGAGCATCAGGAATTGCGCCGCTTCGTCTCCCAGGAGAAGGCCGCAGCCCACCAGGTCATCGCCGATCTCCGCTGTCAGCCATGTTGCATCGACCATGCCAGCGTTTTCGAGCGCGCGCCGCGCCCAGGCGTTGGGGGGATCGTTGTGGCGCGCACCGACGTTGCGAATCAACGTCATGGCCGTGTCCAGCGCCGTCGTCACCGTCGGGTGATGCTGGATCACAATGCCCAAATCAGCCGCGCGGTTGCGGTGCCGGCGGTAATCCTTGCGCGCGCCCTTGCTCAAGCGCTGAAGGTAGCTCTCGAAGTCGGGCCAGGCGATGACCAGGCGCGTCCCTGGCTCTGAGAACGACACGGGCATGTAAGCCGCCGGCCAGCCGTATTGCGTCTCGTGGGGTTCCAGGTGGTCAAACAGGAGGAAAGAGACCCCGTGCCGCCGCGCTTCCTCTTGCGCCGCCTCGACCAGCGCCGCCAGCGCCGCATCGCGCAGCGGCGGATCGGGCAGGATCAACCCAGAAACGGCGACGAGCAGCGGCGACCGGCACACCATCAGCGGCCAGCGACGCAGCGTCGCCTCCAACAGGCGGCGCACGGGGGCGGAGTCAACCGGCAGCGGCTCCTGCATATCAAGCCAAAACGTGGCGCGCGCTACCGGCTCGCCCCGTTGCGAGAGGACGATGTAGACAGGCCGACCGTTGTTCAGCACCGCCTCGCCGAAGCGATACCAGCGGTAGCTGGTGAAGGGCCGGCCCCCGCTTAAACGATCCCACGCCTCGCGGTCAAAGTCGTCAACACTGTATCCAATCTGGATGTCCAAACTGCTCGAAGACAAAACGCCGCTCCAAAATGCCCTTTGATCGGTCCAACTCCGTGAAGGCTGTGTTGACTTTCAGTGATGATGAGATAGCAAAGCGCGCGCACAATATTGCGATAATATAAACTTATCATAAACCGCCTCAATGGTCGATGGGATAGGGGTACTTACTTCCCACAGGCGTTTGGAAAACCGGGCGCAGAGCCAGGATTCTTGTGGCGCGTAGGCGCGTGGGAATCTACAATCAGCGCGCGGAGGTGTTGCGATGCGAACGAGCGAAGACACGCGAGTCAATGTGTTGCTCACGCTGGACTTCTCAGACGAGCAGGTCGCGCAGCTGGCCGGGGTCTCGCCACGCGTGCACCTGGTGAGGCGCTCAACAAACAACCCCACCAGCATCGAACCGGCGGTGTGGGAAGAGGCGGATGTGCTGTACACACTCAACACGTTACCCGCGCCGGAGGACGTACCGCGTCTGCGCTGGGTGCAGTTCCATTCGGCGGGGATCGATCACGTGCTGGAGCACCCTTTACTGGCGGTGAAAGACATTCTGATGACCACGACGAGCGGCATCCATGCGACCACGATGGCCGAGTATGTGTTTGCCATGTTCCTGACCTTCGGGCACAAGCTCCCGTTGATGATGCGCTTGCAGGCGAAGGCCGAATGGCCGGAACAGAAAGCCGCGCTGACGCCGGTTGAGCTGCGCGGGGCGACGCTGGGCGTGGTCGGGTACGGGAGTGTGGGACGCGAGATCGCGCGGCTGGGGGTGGCCTTTGGCATGAAAGTGCTCGCCACCAAGCGGAACGTGCGCCGTCCTGTCGATGAGCGGGGATACGCCGAAGCCGATACGGGCGATCCCGAGGCCGCGCTGGTGGACCGGCTGTATCCGCCGCAGGCGTTGCGCTCGATGGTGCGCGAATGCGACTTCGTGGCTGTGACCGTGCCGCTCACCGAGCGGACCCGCCACATGATCGACGCGGACGTGCTGGCGGCGATGAAGCCCACTGCCGTGCTGGTGAACGTCTCGCGCGGCGAGGTGATCGACGAGGCGGCGTTGATTCAGGCGTTGCAGGAAGGGCGGCTGGGTGGGGCCGGGCTGGATGTCTTCCAGCAAGAGCCGTTGCCGAGCGACAGCCCGCTCTGGAAGCTGCCCAATGTCATCACGAGTCCGCACATCGCAGGTATGTCAACCCTGTACCGCGCGCGCGCCATTCGTCTCTTTGCCGAGAACCTGCGCCGGTACCTGGCGGGGGAGCCGCTGTTCAACCTGGTGGACCGGGTGCAGGGGTATTAAGTCTGCGAGAATGCGCTGAGGTAGGACCGCAGAATTGCATGGAGCGCCTGAAAGTGGGTGATCATACTCCACCTAAAACCGAGTCGCCTCAGTCTATGGAAAAGACAGGGGCTTAAGCCCCCTGTCAGGTCTCAAGTGGCCTCCCGCTTGGGTGTTGATACGGATCCAGTCAGGCTTTGCGAGGACTGAAAATGTTTGCGCTTGTCTTACATCACCCCCCTGACCCCCCTCTCCATTAATGGAGAGGGGGAA
>DAOTXU010000299.1:0-9519 GCA_034435135.1 Anaerolineae bacterium
GAGAGGGGGAGTCGGTCCTGTTCAGCGTCTGAAGTCCCCCTCTCCAACAATGGAGAGGGGGACTGCCCGAAGGGCGAGGGGGTGAGGTAGGAGAATACAAGAGCCTTTTTCTCGAACATGCGTTCAGTGTCCGGTGGCTAGCTGATCGTGTAGGGGCGCGGCCCTCTCTGGCGGGGGCCGCGCCTCCGATGCGGTGTATGTCCACCTAGCGGAGCGACGCGCGCAGCAGCCATTCGGCGAGGAGGATCGGCGCGGCGGCCACACCCACGAACACCAGGTAAGCGAGCATGGTATCGAGCAGCACGGGCTTGACGACGACGATGAACGTCAAAGACCCCATCAGCAGCAGCCCCAGCGCCAGACGTTTCCATGACCTGCGGATTTGGCCGATCATTTTTCACCCTCCTGACGACAATCCGAAACAAAAGCCCCCGCGTGACCACGCGGGGGCTTGGCCTCGGCGCGGACTCGCCGCGCAGTCACTTGGAAATCTCCCAATCGGCGCGTTGGCGGTATGTGCGCAGGATGACGTGGGTTTCGGTTGAGCGCACACCCTCCACCGCGTTCAGCTTTTTAAAGAACTCGATAAAGTGCTCGTTGTCGCGGCAAACCACCTGCACCAGCAGGTCCAGGCGGCCTGACGACCAGGCCAGGTATGAAACTTCCTCATAAGCCAGCAGCGCTTCCGCCGCCTGTTCGATGAGCGGCGGATCGACGACGATCCCGATGAACGCCTGCGTGTGATAGCCCAACGCTTTCGGGTTTACCACCGCGTGAATGCTCAGCGTCCCTTCCTCGATCAGCCGGCTCACGCGATTGCGCACCATGCCCTCGCTCTTGCCCAGGCTCTCGGCGATAGCGGTGAAGGACCGGCGTCCGTCCTGACGTAACTGAGCCAGGATTTCCCGATCTAAATCGTCCACTCGCAAACACCCCTTTCTGCGATTTGCCTATATCTCAAGGATATTTTATACGAACCCCTGCGTTTCGTCAAGGGATTCTCTTCGAGAATCGGAGCACTCAGCGCGAAGAGGGAGCTTAAGCCCCTGCCCTTGCGAGCGTATGGGGATATGCGCCTCAGCGTGAACTTAAGGCTTCCGGCCGGCGAGGGCGTCGATCACGTCACCCATCGCGTCAGCAAGGATCACAGGGCGGTCGAGCGCCTCGGCGACCTGCGCGGGCGTCACGTCATCCAGGCTCAGCCCCTCCGGGTGGTCGAACATGATGCGCGGCAGCGCCACGACGTCGCCGAGGTCGCGCCTTTTCAGATCGGCGATCACCTCCTCGCCCATCAGCAGCCCGGCGACGGTGATCGTCTCGCCGAGCTTCCGGTTGGTCACAGGCACGACTTCGGCGCGCACGCCGGTCGCCTCGGCCAGTTGCGCCGCTGCGCGCGCCAGCGTCGGCGCGAAGAGGGTCGCGGTCGCCAGCGTTACGGACCGGACCTTCGGCTTGAGCGCCGGCAGTTCCTCCTGCCTGACCGTCTCCCACTCGTCGAGGAAGTCGCGCACCATGCCCAGGCCGTTCTCTTGCAGCGCCAGGCCGTCATAGGCTTCAGCCGGCGGGACGGGCCGTCCGGCGCGGAGGTGCCATTCGTCGGTGGGGTAAACGAAGCGGACGCCCAACGTCTGCAAGCATTCTTCTCGCCAGCGCGCGCAGGCGTCGAGCACGACGCGGCACTCGTCAAGCGTGTTGATCCGGTGTCCGTACTTGTGGTGCTTCGTCAGCCCGACCGGCACCACGCTCACGCTTTGCACCGAAGGCCACAGCGTCGCCAGATCGTGCACGCTGCGCTCCAGGTGCGGCCCATCGTTGAGGCCGGGAGTGACCACGATCTGCGTATGCATCTCAATTCCGTTCTCGCCCAGCCAGCGGAGTTGTTCCATGATATCGGGCGCGCGGTCATTGCGCAGGCAGCGCCGCCGCATCTCAAGCTCGGTGGCGTGCACCGAGACGTACAACGGGCTAAGCCCCTGCTCGACGATGCGCTCCCAGTCGTGGTCGCTCAGATTAGTGAGCGTGACGAAATGTCCGAACAGAAACGAATAGCGGTAGTCGTCGTCCTTAATGTAAAGCGTCCGGCGCATTTTGGGCGCCATCTGCAACACGAAGCAAAACTCGCACAGGTTGTTGCACCGCCGGATGTCGATGTCGAACGTCGGGTGGGCGAAGTCCAGTCCCAACGGTTGATCGTAGGCGCGCGGCCCTTGCAGCGTAATCTCCTCGCCGTTGCGCAGCAGCGTCAGCGACACCCACTCGTCGGCGGACCAGTAATGCACGTCGATCACGTCTGCGCACGGCGCGCCGTTGACCGCCAGCAGCCGGTCGCCGGGCCGGACGCCCAGCGCCGCCGCCAGGCCCCCCGGCGCGACCGCGACAATCTCACCGGCGGGAGTCAACTCTTCGATGTCATGCGTCATTAAACGCCGAGCCTCCTGCGTCATATGATAGAGCAAGCGCGCGGCGATCACCACATCCCTCACCGGGTTGGACCCGTTTCCTATTCAACATCCCGCCCATTTCTATGCTACACTTAGGGCGCAGCTAAACCCGCGCCGGACGCCTCCGGCATAGAGGACAGAAGCGAGTGAAGCGATGTCGCTCTCAGACCTGGATTATCAGATCGAACAATTGCGCCTGAGGATCGAAGCGAAGGAGGAGGAGTTCGCTGAACTGGAAGGCGAGCTGGTCGATCTGCGCCGCGAGATCAGCGATTTTGAGCGCGAATACAACAAAAGAGTCAAATGGATGGAGGACGAGGTCAAGCGGATCGACGAGGAGATTGCCAAACTCCAACGGCAGCGCCTCATGGACGCCTACGCCGACCCCGACCCTTACGCCAACTGGCGCTTCGGCTGGAAGCCGCCGGAGGACTACGTGGACGCCTCCGAGCAGTTCAGGCGCGCGCACAGCCAGTCGCCGCCGCCTCAAACGGGTAGCCTGGCGGACCGCATCCGGGGCGGCAGTTCCGCCACGCTGGATGAGGCCGCCATCAAGAAAATCTACCGCCAGTTGGCGCGGCGTTTCCACCCCGACCTGGCGAGGACCGAGGCTGACCGCGCTTACCGCACCAAGGTGATGGGCCAGATTAACGAGGCGTACAACGCGCGCAGCCTGACCGAGCTTAAGGCCTTCCTGGACATGCCCGACAAGGCCCCCGCCCAGCAAGAGCAGGAGCCGCCGGCCCACATCCGCCTGAAGCAATTGCAGAAACTCTACAACGACCTGGAGATGAAACTCGCCAGTATGCGGCGCGAGCGCGCGCAACTGATGGCAAGCCCGATGATGGACCTCAAGGTTGACGAGCGGCTCGCCCGCCATCAGGGGCGCGATCTGCTGGCGGAACTCGCCGCCGCTGCTCGGCGCAAACTTGAGGCGAAGCAGAAGGAGTTAGAGCGCCTGCGCGGCGCGTAGCGCCAGTAAACGACTCTCGGACAGGGGGCTGAAGCCCCTGTCCAGGCGCCAGATTTGCTACCTACCGGACACCAGACAAATGGGGGATACGCCATGTCGGAGCAACACGAACCTGAACCCGACGCCCTGCCGGTCGAGAAGACAGGCCGGCCCGCCGCAGAAGAAGAGCCGTCGCTGCTCAGCAGCCCGGCCATCCGGGCCATCATCGCCGTCGTCGCCCTGGTGATCGTCGTCGCAGCGGTGGGGTTCATCGTCCTGACGCTGGTCAGCAACGCGCGCCGGCAGCCGATGGAAATCGACATCTACCCCGGCGCGGAGCGATACGGGCAAATGGAGGTCGCGCCCGGCCAAGACCGGATGCTTTACACGACCCCAGACGATGCGGAGAAAGTCATCACTTTCTATGCACAGCGCTACAGCGAGGGCAAGGTTCAGGAAGAGGGGCAGCAAGGCGCCGAAGACCAGGAGTGGGCGTGCGTGCGCGTCGAGAACGCCGCGCTGGTCGAAGACCCCACCCTGCCGGCGTTCGAGGTGCGCTGCGTGGTTGACAATTCCATCATCAACGCGCACCAGAGCGCGACCATTACCATCCAGCCCCACACCAGCGGCGAGTACGCCGGCCTCACCGTGATCTTCATTGAACGCTTCTGGCAGGAGTGAACGTGGCCGACAGGCCCACCCCGCCGGGCGAGCCGAGTCCAGACGCGCCCGCCGAGGCGCCTTCCAGGGCGCGCGGCCTGCCGCTATGGACGCCGCTGGTCGCGGCAGTCCTGGCGGTCGGGTTTGCCCTGGCGGTGGCCGCGGTCACGTGCGGGCCGCTGCTGACCATCGTCAACCCGCCGATGCCGCCGGTCTATCCCGGCGCGACGTTGCTCAACGCGGAACACATCGATTACGGCGTCGATAAATGGCAATACCGCACTGACGACGACGCCTGCCAGGTTTACGCCCTCTTCGCGGAGGCGGCGCTGCGTTGTGCGCCGTTGCCGCCCGGCTTCTGCGCCGCGCCGCGCACCCCGCCGCCCGACGCCAACTCGCTCTATGTGGGGCAGTGCCGGGGGCGCGGCGAGGCGTGGCCGTTCTACTGGGTGTGGGAGGTCGTCATGCGCGAGGTTTTTACCGACGACAGCACCCACACCGAGTTCGACCTCAGCCGCACGGTGTACTGGGGCACGGGCGAGTAGTCAGTGCACGTGTTTCGGTGCGGGGTTCTCGGCGCTCGTCGCTCGGATCATCGCTAGCTGCATCCAGGCCGATCAAACCAGGCGCGGCAGGAAGAGCAAACACACATTGACCACGACCTGGCACACCCACGCGGCGGCCAGGCCGTTGCGCTGGCGCACGAAGGCGTAGGCAAAGCTGAGACCTGCCAGCGTCACGCCGATGACCGCCGCCTCCGCGAGGGTGCGATTCGGCGCGAAGAGCAACACCGACCACAGACTCGCCGCCAGCCCCGCGAAGCGAAAGCCGCGCGCCTCCTGGATCGCGCCCCGGAAGAACAGCGTCTCGCCGACGGGAATGGCGAACACCAGCGCCGTGTACGTCGAAGCGTTGGACAGATTCGGGAAAATCTGGCGCGAGGTCGCCCCCAGCGCCGGCGCGAGCAGCGCCAGCGCCGGCACGCCAATCAGCAGGCCAAAGCCGATCCCCCAGGCCAGATTGGCCGGTTCGGAGTCTTCCGTGAGGTCGAGGTCGCCGAACAGGTAAAACCCCACGCCCATGACCAGCAGCAGCGTCCAGAGGATAGTGTAGCGCGTCTCGGCCTCAAGCGGGGTGAGGCCCAGGCTCAGCGCGAGCGCCACCAGGTAGCCGAAGAACGGGTCGGTGAGCCGGATGCCCTCGCCCTCTTCGACGAGCGCATCCTCCTCCCATTCCTCCTCGCCCTCTTCGGATTCCTGCCCTTCGGCGTCGGTCTCTTCAGGCTCCGCCTCGGCGCGCGCCAGGCGCAGGCGCTCCCTGACAGAGAGGCGACGCGGGGGGCGTGGAGTCATGCCAGCACCTCTCGAAACACCTCAATAACCTGATCGACGTGATGCGGCTTGATCCAGTAATGTGTCACCAGCCGGAAAGGCTTGCTCGCCCGGATCACAATGCCGCGCGCGGCCATCGCCTCGACAATCTGCTGCGGGGTCACCTTCACACGGTCGGCCAGGTCGAACATCACCATGTTGGTCTTAGCCCGCGCCGGGTCGATGATAATCCCGTCGATGGTCGCCAGCCCCTCGGCCAGGCGGCAGGCGTTGGCGTGATCCTCGGCCAGCCGGTCAACCATCTCTTCCAGCGCCACGATCCCTGCCGCCGCGAGAATCCCGGCCTGGCGCATCCCGCCGCCGAGCACCTTGCGCGTCCGCCGCGCTTCGTCGATGAACGCTTTCGAGCCGCACAACACCGACCCCACCGGCGCGCACAGCCCTTTCGACAGACAGAACGACACGCTGTCGGCTCCCTTCACGAGAGCGCGCGCCTCGACGCCGAACGCCACCGCCGCGTTGAAGATGCGCGCTCCGTCCACATGGACCTTCAAATGCAACTCGTGTGCCAGATCGATGGCGGCGCGCATGTACTCGACGCTGAGCGGCTGCCCGCCGGTGGTGTTGTGCGTGTTCTCAAGGCAAAGCAGGCGCGAGCGCGGAAAGTGCACGTTGTCGGCGCGGGCCGCGCGCTGGATGTCCTCCAGGCGCAACGTGCCGTCGGGCTGTACCGGCACGGTGCGCGGATGCACTCCACCCAGCGCCGCCGACCCGCCGGCTTCATAAAGAAAGGTGTGCGAGCTGTCGCCCAGGATCATCTCCTCGCCACGCGCGCAGTGCGTGAGCACGGCGGTCAGGTTGCCCATTGTGCCGCTGGCGACAAACAGGCCCGCCTCCATGCCCATACGCTCGGCGGCCATCTCTTGCAGGCGGTTGACGGTGGGGTCGTCGCCGAACACGTCGTCCCCGACCTCAGCATTCGCCATCGCCTGGCGCATCTTCGGCGTCGGCCACGAAACGGTGTCGCTGCGCAGGTCGATCTTGTCCATTGTGAAGCCCTCAATTGATGGATGAGAAGAACAGAGAAGCAACCCGCCGACTAAAGTCGGCGGCTAATCGCAAAATAGCGCCGTCAGAATTCCTAATTCACCCGCGACTTTAGTCGCGGGAGCCATAAGGTGAACCAATACCTATGAGTCCTTTACGAGACCGCCGTGATACACAAGCTCATAGACGATCTCACCACCGCGGCTGATCCATTCTTTACCTCGGAAAAAGCGAACGTCCCCTTCACTCGTGTCTACATAGGTAAACGCGCCAACAGCTTGCTCAAATCCACCTAAAAAGCGGCCCTCGGTATACAATTTCGACAGGCTTTTCTTGATGACCTCCCCTGCCTGGGCCGATGTGATCTTCTCTGGCCTCAGAATGCGCCCAAAGTAATTCATACCCCAGACGATTTTGCCGCGAAAGTAGACGATTTCTTGCCCGATAAAATCGCTCTCCCCCAGGTAGCTGTCATGATACGCCCAATCGCCATCCACAAATTGCAGGTCATGGGACCCTAACCGATAGGGGAGAAGCTGCCTGCCGCTTCCGACATAAGTCGCCTGTTTGGCGCGGACGATGAACGCTTCCAGAGTTTTAAGCTGTGCGTCATCCATCTGGGAACTCCATTGGCGCCCTCAAACGATGCTCTCAAACCGTATGCGCCCTATACTCTATACACTTCGGGCAGTCAGCGCCAGTTCTATCCGTCGGCCCAGGGTTGCAGGCTTGAATGGACAGTGGGCTTAAGCCCACTGTCCCTCTCAAGAACTGGACAAGGGGCTTAAGCCCCTTGTACAACCCGACGCGGATTCGCCCCTTATTCCAGCCACGCCTCAAACACCGCCTCGATGTTGGCGCGCGGCACGTTGATGCCCCACTCGCACTGCGCGATCACGCCGCCTGCGCCGTCGTCGAGCGCGGCGCGCACGCGCCAGACTGCCGCGCGCACGTCCTCCGGCGCGCCGAAGGGGAGCACATGCTGGCGGTCGATCTCGCCCCAGAAGGTGATTTTGCCTTTGTAGCGGCGCAGGTCCTCGATGTCCATGCAGAAAAGCTGCGAGTTCAGCGCGTCCACGCCGATCTCGATCAGGTCCGGGTAAATCGCGCTGATGTCGCCGTCGGAGTGCATAAAGACGAACTTGCCCGCCGCGTGGATCGTCCGGCAGTACTCGGCGTACAGCGGCTTGAAAAGCTCCCGCCACAGCTTCGGCGCGATGAGCAGGCGGCGCTGCGCGCCCCAGTCATCCGCAAACCCGATGCCGTCCACGTCGGTCTCGCACCAGCGCGCAAGCCGTTCCATATAGTGGCTGTGAACCATGTCGCGCAGACGCAACGCTTCGTCGGAGCCATAGGCCAGGTCCATGTAGAGCGCCTCGCTGCCGCGCAGATATTGCATCCGCTCGAACGGATGGATGCCCGGAAGCCCCAACACAAACCGGTCCGTCTCGGCGCAAAAGGGGTTTACGGCGCTGAAGTCGGCGCCCTCAAGCACTTCATGCGGCGGCGCGAAGCTCGCCAGCGCCGACCAGTCGGCCAGCGGCGGCCCTTTCACCTCGCCGATCACGCCCGGCTCGCCCACCCGCCAGACGCACCCCCAGGCGTCCGTGTACGTCCCGACGACGTGCGGCGTCCCGGAGGCGCGCTGCGCCGGCCCCAGCCGCACGGGCGCGCCCACAATGTCCGAAGGATAGCGCTCCAATACGGCGTTCAGCTCGTCCTGCCGGAACATAGGGATGCCCGGCAGGTACCAGAGTTCGCGCGGCGCGCGGTCGGGGTGTTCAAAGCGCAAGGTCTTGATGACGCGCTCCCGGCTGTTCATGCGATGCTCTCTCCCGTGGTAAACCGCAAAGCCCGGCTCTGGCAGTATAGCACCGAATCGTGTGCGCCGGGCGCGTGACATTCGTCGCGCTGCCATCAATTGGGCCTTGACTTTATCCGAATGTTATAATATTCGAGCAGCGCACGCATATCATGCGCCCCACCCTCGGCCACTGTATGACATCGGACGCGATCAAGGTCTCGCCACTTTACCGCCGGATGCCCGGAGGAGCGTAGCACATGGACATCGTGAGCGTGGGCGAACTGCTGGTTGACATGTTCCCCGCCGAGTTGGGCCGCCGCCTGGCCGACGTGACCGCGTTTCACCCCAAGCCCGGCGGCGCGCCAGCGAACGCGGCAGTGGCCGCGCGGCGGCTCGGCGCGGCGGCGGCGTTCATCGGCAAGGTGGGCGACGACGTGTTCGGCCACCATCTGGTCGATGTCTTGAAACGGGAAGGTGTCGAGACGCGCGGGATGCGCTTCGACGATGCGGCGCGCACGACCATGGCGATCATCGCCAAGCCGGACGAGCATACCGCCGAGTTCGTGTTCTACCGCAACCCCGGCGCGGATACGCGCCTGCGGCCTGAGGAACTCGACCGCGAGTTGCTGAGACAGACGCGCGCGTTCCTGTTTGGCTCGGTCAGCCTGACTCACGAACCCACGCGAAGCGCCGTGCTGGACGCAGTCAAGATCGCGCGCGAGACCGGCGCGCTGGTCGCTTACGATGTCAACTACCGGCCCAGCCTGTGGCGCGAGCCGCAAGAGGCGATTGACTGGGCGATGAAGATGCTTCCGCAGGCGAACCTGGTCAAAGCCAATGAAGTTGAGCTGGCGCTGCTCTCCGGCCAGAAGCAGATCGACCTGTCTGCGGGGGCGGAGCGCGCCGCGCCGCAGATTGAGGCCGCCGCGAAGGCGCTGCTGGCGTGCGGGCCGCAGGTGGTCGTGGTCACGCTGGGCCAGCACGGCAGCTACTTCCAGATCGGCGCGGGCGGCGGATACGTGCCGCCGTTCAAGGTCGAGACGGTGGACGCGGTGGGCTGCGGCGATGCGTTCATCGCCGCGCTGCTGGCGAAGCTGGTCGTCGGCGTCGAGCGCGGCGCGTGGCGGAGACGGCTCACGGTCGATTACCTGCGCGAGGCGTTGCGCTACGCCAACGCTGCCGGCGCGCTCACCGCGACGAAGGAGGGCGTGATCCCGGCCTTGCCTACCGCCGCCGAGGTGGAGGTGTTTCTCCAAAAACATTGAAGTGATTCAAGCTTTTGAG
>DAOTXU010000300.1:0-2339 GCA_034435135.1 Anaerolineae bacterium
TTTCTTGGCATCTTCAGGTCTCCTTTCAACCTGAGCGATGCAAGATTTGTTCCATCATGATCAGATGGTCAGACTACTAGGAATCCTACAATTACAAGCACCAAAGGTGGTAGCTCTGTACTTATACCAAGAAATATCGATAAGATAATTATGAGCAGGCTAACCCAACCATCCCATACAGAAAACCATGCCTTAACCAAGTCAATAAGAGAACTTAGCATCTGATTGCTCCCTCACACCAGCAAATCTGCCATGCTGAGCACCTGCTCCGGCGTCCAGTTCCGCACCGAGCACGCCTTGTTCGGGCAGGCCGCCACGCACGCGCCGCACCCCTGGCACAGCGCCGCCTGCACCGTCGCCACGTTCCACACCGGGTGGATGCTCCGCGCCCCATACGGGCACGCTTCCACGCACGCGCCGCACGCCGCGCACAGGTCCGCGTCCACCACCGCGACGGTCGGCTCTTGCGTGATGTGGTCCTGCGCAAAGAGTCCCAGCGCCTTCGCCGCCGCGCCGCTCGCCTCCGCCACCGTTTCGGGGATGTCCTTCGGCCCCTGCCCCGCCCCCGCGATGAGCACGCCCGCCGTCAGCGTCTCGACCGGGCGCAGCTTGGGGTGCGCCTCGTTGTAGAAGCCGTGCGCGTCCGTGCTGATGCGCAGCCGTTGCGCCAGCTCGCGCGCGCCCCCGGCGGCGAGCATCGGCGTCGCCAGCACCACCAGGTCGGCGGCGACCTCCACCGCCTGCCCGCTCAGCGTATCCGCGCCCCAGACCACCACCTTATCGCTCTCGCGGAAGATGCGGCTCACTTTGCCGCGCAGGTAGAGGACGCGGCGCTCGCTCATCGCGCGCTGCACGTACTCGTCGTAGTTCTTGCCCGCGCTGCGGATGTCGATGTAGAACACGTAAGCCTGCGCGCCGGGCACGCGCTCGGTCAGCAGCATGGCCTGCTTGGGCACGACCATGCAGCACACTTTGGAGCAGTACGGCACGCCGTGTTCGGGGTCGCGGCTGCCGGCGCACTGCACGAACACCACTTCGCGCGGGACCTTCCCGTCGCTGGGCCGGCGAATCTCCTGCCCCGGCGCGAGCATCCGCTCGAACGCCAGGTAGTCGATCACATCGGGGATTTCGCCTGCGCCGTATTCGGCGAGCGCCTGCATCGGGTACGAGTCCCAGCCGGTGGCGACGATCACCGCGCCGACGCTGAAGGTGAAGGATTCACCCCCCCTCACCCCTAACCCCTCGCCCACAAGGGGCGAGGGGGAAAAGGCAACCTCACCCCCTGGCCCCCTCTCCCGGCTTCGCCGGACTATAGCCACACGTGGAGAGGGGGGATCAAACGCCGTCGCTTCCGGCTCCCCCTCTCCATGCATGGAGAGGGGGACGGGAGCCATGGTCCGGCGGAGCCGGGGTGAGGTAACCTCCACCTTCACCGTGAAATTCCCGACATATCCCTCCAACCCCGTGACCTCCGCCCCGGTGAGCGCCTGTACGTTAGGGTGCGTCCGCACGCGCGCGATCCGCCGCGCGAGCAAGTCCGGCGCGGCGTCGAAGTTGAGGTACGTCCCGCTGAGCTGGCGCATCTTCCCGCCGAGTTCGGCCTCGCGCTCGACCAGGATCACAGGGTAGCCGGCGTCGGCGATGTCCAGCGCCGCCGTCAGCCCGGCGATGCCGCCGCCGATCACCAGCGCGCCGCGCGTCACCGGGATGGCGAGCGGCTCCAGCGCCTCGTTGTGCTGCACCTTCTCGACGATGGTCCGCACGGTCTCGATGGCCTTGCGCGTGGCGCGTTCGGGGTCGTTCTGGTGCACCCACGAGACCTGCTCGCGGATGTTGGCGCTCTCCATGCGGTAAGGGTTTACGCCGACGCCCGCGACGGTCTTGCGGAAAGTGGCCTGGTGCATCGCCGGCGAGCACGCCGCCACGACCACGCCGTCGAGGTTGTGCTCGCGCACGGCGTCTTTAATCATGTTCTGCCCCGGATCGGAGCACACATACTTGTAGTCGGCGGCGAAGGCCACGCCGGGGTATGCGCGCAGCGCCTCGACCACGCGCGCCACGTCCACCGTCGCGGCGATGTTCAGCCCGCAGTGACACACAAACACCCCGATCCGACTCTTGTTCATCGCCTCACCGCTTCCTGCAAAGACAGAAGAATTAACCACGAATAACACAGATTACACGAATAAGGATTTAAAATTCGTGTTGTTGGTGAAGTGATTCAAGCTTTTGAGCCAACAACACCGATGCGGTGGCGCTGGTCGTGTTTGCGGGCGACCTCACCCCCCGTCCCCCTCTCTGCTTGCGGAGAGGGGGTGTCGAGCCGCAGACGAGACGGG
>DAOTXU010000301.1:0-9100 GCA_034435135.1 Anaerolineae bacterium
CCTTTCTCTACCTCACCCCCGTCTCGCCTGCGGCTCGACACCCCCTCTCCGCTTGCGGCTATAGTCCGGCGTAGCCGGGAGAGGGGGACGGGGGGTGAGGTGTCCGCCAACACGACAAGCACCACACGCACCGGGGTCGTTGGCTCAAAAGCTTGAATCACTTCAATGAGAAATGGCTTGGGAATGGAGCACACCAACATGCGTATTCTTGTACACACGGGCAAGGGAGGTACCGGCAAGACCAGCATCTCGGCGGCGACGGCGTTGCGCTGCGCCGAGCTGGGTTACCGCACTATCGTGGTGAGCACCGACACCGCCCATAGCTTGGCCGATTCGTTGGATGTGAAACTCGGACCGGAACCGATCCAGGTGATGGACAACCTGTGGGGCCAGGAAATCGACGCGCGCTACACGCTCGACCGGTACTGGGGCGACGTGCAGCGATACCTGGTGCGCCTGCTTACGCAACGCGGCGCGGAGCACATCATCGCTGAGGAGGTGACCATCCTGCCGGGGTTGGAGGAAGGCGCGCACCTGCTGTGGATCAACCACTATATGAACCTGGGCCAGTTCGACGTGATGGTCATCGACTCCGCGCCCACCGCCGAGACGCTGCGGCTCCTGAGCCTGCCGGACGCCTCGCGCTGGTGGATCGAAAAGATCATCAACCTGCTGACCGGGCGCACGATCAAGCTGCTGCGCCCGCTCGTGCGCACAGTCGGCGCGGAACTGCCCGACGACGACGCGGCGCAAGCAATCCGCGAGTTGTTCACCACGTTGGACAAGGTGCGCGCACTGATGGCCGACCCCCAAGTGACCAGCCTCCGCCTGGTCATCAACCCGGAGCGGATGGTTATCAAGGAGACGCAACGCACATATACTTATTTGAACCTCTACAACTACGCGGTGGATGCGGTGATCTGCAACCGGGTGATTCCCGCCAAGGTGCAAGACCCGTTTTTCGCCGCATGGAAGGCGACGCAGGCTGAGAACATGTCGTTAATCGAAGAGGCGTTCTCGCCGCTGCCGCTGCTCAAGGTCCCGCTGTTTAACATGGAGATGGGCGGGCTGGAGATGTTGCAGCGGCTCGGCGACGCGCTCTACGGCGAGGGTGACCCCAGCCGGCTCATGTTCGAGGGGCTGACGCACCGCATCGAGCCGGATGGGAACGGCGGCTACCGCCTGGTGGTGGCGCTGCCTTTCGCCGACCGGAGCGACATGGACCTGTACCGCTCGACCGACGAAATCACGCTGCGGGTGGGGCCGTACCGGCGCAACGTGGTGTTACCCTACGCGCTGTGGAACCTGGAAATCAAGGATGCCGTCTTTAAAGACCAGACCCTCAGTATCCACTTCACCCCCACCGGCTAGCGCGCCGCCAACGGCGACGCGCCAGACGCCGGTCAGGATCGACCGGCGTCGCTACCGGCGCACGGTCGTCTTCTTTGTGTGGCTGTTTGCGCGGGCCATCTGGTGGGAATGGTGGCTCAAGCGCGTTCTGGGGGAAGGGTTCGTCGCGCGCGGTCGCCAGGGCCGCCTGATCCGCTGGGCGCGCGAGTTCCGCGACCTGGCCGTCGCCATGACCGGCCTGATGATTAAACTCGGCCAGTTCATCGGCGCGCGCGCCGACATCCTGCCCCCCGAAATCACCGAACAGCTTGCCGACCTGCAAGACGAGGTGCCGCCCGAAAACTGGGAGGACATCAAGACGGTCATTGAGGCCGAACTGGGGCCGATTGAGCAGAGCTTCGCCTGGGTGGAGGAGACCACGCGCGGGTCGGCCTCGCTCGGTCAGGCGCACCGCGCGCAACTCCGCAGCGGCGACCGCGTGGTCGTAAAGGTGCAACGCCCCGGCATCGACGCGGTGGTGGCGACCGACATCGCCGCGCTGGAGATGATGGCGCGCCTGGCGATGCGCTGGAAGTTCATTTCCCGGCGCGTGGACCTTTTGCTCCTGCTGGAAGAGTTCGAGCGGGTGACGTGGGAGGAACTGGATTACATCCACGAGGCGGCCAACGCGGAGCTTTTCGCCGCCAACTTCGCCAACGACCTGGGCGTATATGTGCCGGGCGTCTACCACGAATTCACGACGCGGCACGTGTTGACGCTGGAGGATGTGACCTCGATCAAGATCACGGACTACGCCGCCATCGAAGCGGCGGGGGTCTCGCGCGCGGAGGTGGCGCAACGCCTGCTCGACACCTACCTCCAGCAGGTCTTTGAGGACCGCTTCTTCCACGCCGACCCGCATCCGGGCAACCTGTTTGTCTATCCCCTGCGCTCAGGCGAGTACGTCAACGGCGCGTCGCCGAACCACCCCTTTTACCTGATCTTCGTCGATTTCGGCATGACCGGTCGCCTGACCCCACAGATCGCGGAGGGCATCCGCGAGACGCTCGTTTCCATTTTCACGCGAGACACGCGCCGCATAGTGGCGGTTTTCCAACGGTTGGGCATCCTCATGCCGGAGGCCGATCTGGATCGCGTCGAAGAGGCGATGCGGACCGTGTTCGACCGGGTCTGGGGCCTGGACATGGCGCAGATGCGCGATGTGGCGTATAACGACATGCTTTCGGTCGCGCGCCAATTTCAAGACTTGCTCTACACCATGCCGGTCCAGATGCCGCAGGACTTCGTGTACCTGGCGCGAGCGCTGAGCATCCTCGGCGGGATGTGCACCGGACTGGACCCTGGTTTTAACCCCTGGCAGGCGCTCCAGCCTTACGCGGAGAAGCTGCTGGTCGAGGACGCCGGCAACGCCGTTGAGACGCTGGCGGTCGAGGTGGGCGACCTGTTCAGCCGGGCGCTGCGCCTCCCGCGCCAGGCGGAGGCGCTCATGAATCGGGCCGAGCGGGGCGAATTGCGTGTG
This sequence comes from Anaerolineae bacterium, assembly GCA_034435135.1. Lineage (GTDB taxonomy): Bacteria > Chloroflexota > Anaerolineae > Aggregatilineales > JAFGMM01 > JAOSJO01. Next base: position 2,870 of record DAOTXU010000301.1, read on the forward strand.
CAGATGAGGCCCAGCCGCGACTTCCAGTATCAGGTCAACCGCCTGGAGGCGGCGGTAAATCAACTCGTCGTCGGGTTGATCTTCGCCAGCACGGTAATTGCCAGCACGGTCCTTTATGTCAACGGCCAGCCGGCGTGCGGGTCTGTAGGATTTGTGGTCTCAGGCGTATGCCTGCTGCTGTTGCTGTTACGTGGCCGCCGGTTCGGGTGAGTCAAGCACCCACGCCTAGCTACCGGACACTGAACGCATGTTCGAGAAAAAGGCTCTTGTATTCTCTTACCTCACCCCCTCGCCCTTCGGGCAGTCCCTCTCTCCATTGCATGGAGAGGGGGACTTCAGACGCCGAACAGGGCCGACTTCCCCTCTCCGCACGCGGAGAGAGGGACGATAGAGCAATTGTCCGATGTCCGGTAGCTAGGCCCGCGCCCAAGTTAAAAACCCGCGCGCGAAGCGTTAAATCCATTTGCGAACTTAGGGCCTTTGCTCTACAATCTTGCCGATAGCCCGCCCGTTACAAAAGCATAAAAACCTCAGGGGGGCTGCCCAGGCCAGATCGAGCGTGCGTCGTTGCTGACAAGGGCCAGACAGGAAGGAGAACACCGATCTTGGCTATCTTAATGGATGTCAAAAACCTCACCACCAAGTTCTATACCCAGGATGGCGTCGTCCACGCCGTCAACGGCATCTCCTACGAGCTGGAAGAGGGGGAGACACTGGGGGTTGTGGGCGAGAGTGGGTGTGGAAAAAGCGTCCACGCCATGTCCATCATGCGCCTGATCCCCGAGCCGCCCGGCAAGGTTGTCGCCGGCGAGGTGACGTTCCGCGGGCGCGACCTGCTCAAGCTGCCTAAAGAGGAAATGCGCCTGGTGCGCGGCGCAGAGATCGCCATGGTGTTCCAGGACCCGATGACCTCGCTCAACCCGGTGTTGACCATCGGCCGGCAGATCACCGAGGCGCTGCGCCTGCATCTGGGCATGGACCAGGCCCAGGCCGACGACCGCGCCGCCGAACTGCTGAGCATGGTGGGCATCCCGCTGGCGAAGCAGCGCCTTAAGGACTACCCGCACCAGTTCTCCGGCGGGATGCGGCAACGCGCGATGATCGCTATGGCGCTCTCGTGCAACCCACAACTCCTCATCGCCGATGAGCCGACCACCGCGCTGGACGTGACCATTCAGGCACAGATTATCGACCTGGTGCGCCGCCTGAAAGAGATGATCGGCATGGCGATCATCTGGATTACGCACGACCTGGGCGTGGTGGCCGGCATCGCCGACCGCGTGCAGGTGATGTACGCCGGCTTCATCGTTGAGCGGGCGCACAAGAAGAAAGTCTTCGGCGACCCGCGCCACCCGTACACCATCGGGCTGCTGGGGTCGCTGCCGCGCATGGACGAGAAGAAGGATCGCCTGTTCTCCATCGAAGGTTTGCCGCCCGACCTGCTCACCGAGCCAAAAGGGTGCCCCTTTGCGGCGCGCTGCATTTACCGGATCGACAAGTGCCTGGAAGCGAACCCGCAGCTTGCGCCGGCGCCTGATACCGATGACCACTTGATCGCCTGCTGGGTTGACGTCAGGGAGGGACCGAATGTCAAGCTCTGAGCAAATCACCGTTACCCCGACTGCCGCCAGGGCGCAGAGCGGCGACGGCGGAAGCGACAAGCGCGAAGTCCTGGTGAGCGTGCGCAACCTGAAAAAATACTTCCCCATCACCTCCGGGGTCATCTTCCAGCGGCAGGTCGGCGCGATCAAAGCGGTGGATGGGGTGAGTTTCGATATCTACAAAGGCGAGACCCTGGGGCTGGTCGGCGAGAGTGGCTGCGGCAAGAGCACCACAGGCCGCACCATCTTGCAGCTTTACCGCCCCACTGAAGGCTCGGTCGTCTTTGAGGGTGCCGAGTTGACAACCCTCAGGGGCGAAGAACTGCGCAAGATGCGCCGCCGGATGCAAATGATCTTTCAGGACCCTTACGCCTCGCTCAACCCGCGCATGAGCGTGGGGCGCATCATCGGCGAGCCGTTGCAGGTACACAGGGTCGCCGCTGGCGCGGAGCAGCGCGAGCGCGTGCAACAACTCCTCTCGTTGGTGGGTCTCAACGCCTATTTTATCAACCGTTACCCGCACGAGTTCTCCGGCGGGCAACGGCAGCGTATCGGCGTGGCGCGTGCGCTGGCGCTCAACCCCAGCTTCATCGTCTGCGATGAGCCGATCTCCGCGTTGGACGTTTCCATCCAGGCGCAGGTGGTCAACCTGCTGCAAGACCTTCAGCAGGAGTTGGGCCTGACCTACCTGTTCATCGCCCACGACCTGAGCATGGTGCAACACATCTGCGACCGGGTTGCGGTCATGTACCTGGGCAAGATCGTTGAACTCGCCTCGAGCGCCGACCTTTACAGCAACCCGCTGCACCCCTATACCCAATCCCTGCTTTCGGCGGTGCCTGTGCCGGACCCGAAGGTTGAGGAGAAGCGTCAACGCATCATTCTAAAGGGCGACGTGCCCAGCCCGGCGAACCCGCCGTTGGGCTGCAACTTCTGCACGCGCTGCCCGGTGGCGATCAGGCTTTGCCACACCGTCGAACCCGAATTTCGTGAGGCGCAACCCGGCCACTGGGTAGCGTGCCATCGCGTGTAGCGGCGGCGCAGACGGACAACATCTGGCGAAAAGCAGGGGCGAGGCAACTTGTCACCGTCAAGGGGGTGCCTTGCCCCTGCCGCATCTTGTCTGCCCATGACCCGGCCCCGGTCCGGGTCTTGACGCCGTGTGGAGCAGGAGTACAATCAACGTCAACGTACTTTCGGCTCAGGAAGACATCGATGCCTATCTACGAATATCGTTGCGCAACGTGTAAAACGGTCTTCAGCAAGCGCCGATCTATGAGCGAAGCCGACGCGCCGGTTACCTGCCCGCAGTGCGAATCGCAAGACGCGCGGCGGATGCTCTCGCTCTTTGTCGCGCACGGATCGAGCGGCGTGGTCGCCGGCGGGGGCGGGAGTTGCGCTACCTGCGCTTCGGGCAGCTGTAGCACGTGCGGTTCAAGGTCCTAGCGCGGACCTTTGCTCTCTTTCTTCTGGCGGCGCGCACCTGCAGGTCGCGCACTCTTCCCCGATCTACTGCAACACGGGGGCGTGCTCTCATGAGCGAACCTCAACCCGGTCGAACGCGCGCGATACGCGCCGCGCTCGTGAGTGCGCTGATTCTCCTCACATTGGCGACAGGTTGCGGCGGCGCGGAGCGCATTCCTGTGCGTCCGCTCAAGCTGGCGGCTGCGCGCAGCCTGGAGACGAGCGGCCTGCTGGACCTGACGGTACCGTACTTTGAAAGCGAGTTCGGCGTACCGGTCGAAGTGCACGCCGTCAGCCTGGAGGAGGCGTTCGCGCTCGGCGAGAGCGGCGAGGTTGACGTGTTGTGGGTCAACGATCCCGAAGCGGAAGAATCCTTCGTGGCGGCAGGGTACGGCCTCAAGCGCGTCCCGGTCATGAACAGTGCATTCGCCCTCGTCGGCCCGCTTGAGGACCCTGTTGAGGTGCGAAGGGCAGAGACGATCTTTGAGGCGTTTACGAAGATTGCCGAGGTCCAGGCCCCCTTTCTCTTGATCGACAACGGATCGGGTGCGCGCACGAAAGAAGCGGCGGTTTGGGCGGAGGCCGACGTTGACCCGCAAGGGGGGTGGTACGAGATCGCCCAGGACGACCTGAAGACCGCCCTGGGCAAGGCCGACTCGCGCCAGGCTTACGTGTTCTGTGACCGCGCCGGCTTCCTGGCCCATCGCGGCGCAGCTCCCAGCCTGGACATCCTGTTTGAGGATTTTGATCTGCTCCGCAACCCCTACACCGCCATCGCGGTGAACCCGGCGGCGCATCCCCAGGTCAACAGCGGCGCCGCCGAACACTTTCTCATCTGGCTCACCCTCGAAACCACGCGCTTCCGCATCGGCACAACCCTGATCGGCGGCAAGCAGGCGTACTTCCCGGAGGGTGAGGAATGGGGACCTACCACGCCAACACAGCGCGCGTCCCCTTGAGTCTGCTGTGCCTGCTCCTCCGTATAACAGCCGCAAAACCGTTTGCACCATTTTCACAAGCATAGTGTTATGCTTAATGCCAGCGGGAAGCCGCACCTGGCGTCAGAGGTGCGAAGGGGTGGTGATGAGATGAGTCAGGGGTTGCAAGTGCCGGTCGATGGCAGCGCGCGCGCTACCGAAGCGGCGCTGCGTCGAGTGAACCGGGCGCTCAGGACGATCAGCGCGTGCAACCAGGCGCTTGTGCGCGCTACGGACGAGTCGCAACTGCTGTATGAGACGTGTCGCATCCTTGTCGAGGTCGGTGGGTACCGGCTGGCATGGGTGAGTTTTGCCGAGGGCGATGAGATGAAAAGCCTACACGCTGTCGCGCACGCGGTCTATGCACCGGGCGACTCGGACGTGGCAGGCCTGACCTGGGCCGATACAGAATGCGCGCACAGCCCCACTCGCGTCGCCATTCAGACCGGCCAGCCCAGCCTGATACGGAATACATCGGAGGAACCCGACTACACCCCCTGGCGCGACGAAGCAGCCAAGCGCGGCTACGCTTCAAGCATTGCCCTGCCGTTGATCGCCGATGCGAGGCCGTTCGGCGCGCTGAGCCTCTGCGCGGCGGAGGCGGACGCCTTCGACGCAGAAGAGATGCAACTGCTCACAGAGCTTGCCGACGACCTGGCTTATGGCATTGTGGCGCTCCGCACCCACGCTGCGCGGGAGCAGGCGGATGCGGCGCTCAGGCAAGAACGCGACTTCGCCGCCGCCGTCCTCGATACCGTAGGCGCGATGGTGATTGTGCTCGATACCCAGGGGCGTATCGTCCGGTTCAATCGCGCTTGTGAGCAAATAACCGGCTACACCTTCAACGAAGTAAGAGACCAGCCAATATGGGACCTGTTGCTTATCCCGGAAGAAATGGAACAGGTCAAGGCTGTTTTCAATGAGCTACGCGCCGGCATGTTCCCCAACACGCACGAAAACTATTGGGCGACGAAAGACGGGGGTCGCCGCTTGATCGCCTGGTCTAACACCGCCATTCAAAACGCCGGGGGTTCGGTCGAGTACGTCATTGGCACTGGCATCGACATCACGGAGCGTAAACGTATAGAGGCGGAGCTTCATCACTACCATGAGCATCTACAAGAACTTGTCGCAGAGCGCACGGCGCTTGCCGCACAGGTCACCCGACGGGTTGAGGCTATCCTCAATAGCACCCATGACGCGATTGTCTTGGCGCGCTCTGATGGCGCCATTGAGCAGACCAACCCGGCGTTTGACGTGCTCTTTGGCTACCAGCCCGACGAAGCTTTTGGACAATCGCTGACCATGTTGGTTGAACCCGCATCTGCCGAAATCTTCATCGAAGCGCTGCACGCCGTGTTAGAAAGCGGCCCACCCCGCAGGGTCGAACTCACCGCACGACGCAAAGACGGCGCGACATTCGACGCCGACGCCGCTATCGCCCCCGTCAAGGAGCAGGAAGGCGAGTCGGCGGGTGTGGTGGTAAGCCTGCGCGACATCACCCATCTCAAGGAAATCGACCGCTTCAAGAGCCGGTTGATTGATAATGTTGCTCACGACCTGGGAAATCCAATCGCTAACCTCAAGGTGCGGCTGTACTTGCTCAGAAAATCTCCCCCGGAACGGATGCAACCGCATCTGGAGGTTCTGGAGGCGCAGACTCAACGCCTGGAGCGGCTGGTCGATGACCTGCGCACTCTTTCCAGACTCGATCAGCGCGTGAATGCCCTCAACCTGGTTCCGGTGGACTTGAATACCCTTGCGGCGGAGATTGTCGAGGCGCACAAGCCGCTTGCGGCTACCAAGAACCAGGCGCTCGTCTTTGAGTCGGGCGCCGATTTCATGCCCATCCTGGCTGACAGAGCGCAGTTTGAGCGCGCCATCGTCAACCTGGTCGCCAACGCGCTGAACTATACGCACGAAGGCGGGCAGATCATCGTCACGACGCGGCAAGTCGGCGATATTTGCGCCTGTGTCGTCCGCGACAATGGCATGGGCATTGCACCTGAAGACCTGCCGCACATCTTTGAGCGCTTCTATCGCAGCCAGCGCGTTAAAGAAGAAGGTCTGAAAGGATCAGGGTTGGGGCTGGCGATTGCCCATGAAATCGTGCAGGCGCACAACGGGCGGATCGAAGTCAGCAGCGAGTTGGGCAAGGGAAGCGCCTTTACCGTCTGGATGCCGTCCCA
>DAOTXU010000302.1:0-8655 GCA_034435135.1 Anaerolineae bacterium
GGTGCCGACCCCGTGCTCGTCGATTTGCTCGTGGAACACGTCAATCTGCCCGCGCTGGCGGCCTACGGCGCGTGGAACACTGCCGGCAACACTATCGGCGTGGCGCTGGCGCAGGGTTGCGCCGCGCGGCATCTCAGCACCGACGTGCAGCGAAAGGCCCAGGCGCGCTTCCTGTTGTACCGTTTTGTCGAAGACTGGGGTTATCAGCACCGCGTCCGGCGCGAGGCGGTCGTGTGGCTGGAAATCAAGGCAGACCCCTACAACACGACGCCCGATAATCTGGTTGAGACAACTACCTGGATCGAAGCCCGCCTGAACGCGATTATCGACGAGTTGCCGGGTTTTGCCGGGCGTTACCGGATCACGCCGGGGAGCGTGCGCCTCCCGTGGCATCGCCTGTTTGAAGTCGACTTAGAGCTGTCTGCGCTGCCCTAGCGCGGACGCTGTTTGATCTTCGCGGAAGCGCAGCCTGCTGGTTGCAGCAGCGGGCCACTGATACCCGAAAAGGACTTTGAGCACATGGGAAAGATTCGCGTTGCAGTCGTTGGCGCAGGCGGAATCGGCGGCGTTCACCTGCAAGCCTACGCCCACTGGCCTGAGCTTTGCGAGATTGTCGGCGTCGCTGACATTGACGGGACAGCGGCAGAATCGAAGGCAACGCCGTATGGGGCGAAAGCCTTCCGGGACTACGCAGAGATGTTCGACGCGGTGAAGCCGGACGCCGTGAGCGTTTGCACACCTCCTGACTCGCACCTGCCCATCGTGCAGGCGGCGGCGGCGCGCAACCTCTCCGTGCTGTGCGAAAAACCGCCCGCGCGCACCCTGGTCGAGACGGAGGCGCTCGTCGCTGCCATGGCGCAGAGCAAGGGCGTGCTCCAGTTTGCGCTGTGCCACCGTTTCCACCAGCCGGTTATCCAGGCGCGGGAGATGATCGCGGCGGGCAAGCTCGGCAGGGTGGTGCAGGTCTACAACCGGTTTGGGTTCCGGTTCACCCGCGCCGCCAGTTCGTGGTTCACGAATCGGGAAGTCGCCGGGGGCGGCGTATTGATTGACACGCTGGTCCACAGCGTGGACCTCTTCCGCGCGCTGGCAGGCGAGGTGGTCTCGGTTTGCGCGAGCGTCTCCACGACCCTGCCGATCCAGGTCGAAGACAGCGCCACACTGCTCGTGAGCAGCGCCGACGGCGCTATCGGCGCGCTCAACTGTAGCTGGGTGACGCCGGTCTCCGAGGCCGAGATTCGAATCTACGGCACGGAGGGCGAGGCGATCATCGACTATGCGCAGCCGGGTGGGCTGCGCTACCGGCTGGCGGACGACGCCGATTGGACGCAACTCCCCTTTGACACGCCGGACCGCTTCGTGCAGCAGGCAGCGCATTTTCTGGATTGCGTCGCTTCGGGCAAGACGCCGAGGGTGACAGGCGCGGACGGCATCGCGGTCATGAAAGTGATTGATGCTGCGTACCGCTCGGTTCAAAACGGGGCCACCCCGGTTCGCATTTGATTTCTCCTGACGGCATAGAAAGGCGAGGTCGCAGTGAAACTCAGTGTCAGCATGTGGAGCGTGGTTGCGAAGGTTCAGACAGGTGAGATGAACCTGTCCGGCTTTATCGAGTACGCCGCCAGCCAGCGCGTCGAGGGCGTCGAATTGCTCGACTATTTCTGGACCGATCCGCAGGTCGAGATTCCGCGCGTCAAGAAGCAGTTGGCCGACGCCAGACTCGCACTCGCGGCTTATTCCATCGGCAACGACTTCTTCCAGCCTGAAGCTGAGGCGCGGGCGCAGCAGTTGGATTACGTGAAACGCGGCGTCGATGTCGCCGTCCAGCTCGGCGTCAACCTGGTGCGCGTGTTCAGCGGCAGCCACAAAGAGGGGTATGCGTTCGAAGACGGCCTGGGCTGGATTCTCGACGGGCTGCGCGCCAGCGCCGAGTACGCTGCGCAGCATGGGGTCACGCTCGCGTTGGAGAATCACGGCCTGATGGCCGGGCGCAGCGAGCAGGTGCGCCGCATCATCGAGCGTGTGAACGCGCCCGCCCTGCGCGCCAACCTGGACACCGGCAACTTCTTGCTGGTGGGCCAGAACCCGGTCGAGGCTGCGAAGGAACTGGCCGGCCTGGTGGCATTGGTTCACCTGAAGGACTTCAGCCGGGCCGACGCCGGCCAGACCGTGCACATCTACAAAGGACTGGACGGGCTGAACTACACCGGCGCAGTCGTCGGCGAAGGCGCGGTTGACCTGGCGAAGATCGTCTCGATCCTGGCTGACGCCGGCTATACGGGTTGGCTGTCGCTGGAGTATGAAGGCAGCGCCGATCCGTTGACCATCGGCGTGCCGCGCAGCCTGGAAGCCGCCCGCACACTGCTTCACAAGTAAAATCCATTCGGGTTGCAGGCGGCGCGTTTCTATAGAAGTGATTCAAGCTTTTGAGCCAACGACCCCGGTGCGTGTGGTGCTTGTCGTGTTGGCGGGCACCTCACCCCCCGTCCCCCTCTCCCGGCTACGCCGGACTATAGCCGCAAGCGGAGAGGGGGTGTCGAGCCGCAGGCGAGACGGGGGTGAGGTAGAGAAAGGCCTTAGCGCGGCCAGCTGTTGGCGTAAGTTTGAATCAGTTCGTTATAATAACTAAAGCGAGGTCATCGGTTGAGAGGTCGTTTTATGGCCGAGATTGAGAAGATCGACACGCGCGGCGAGTCCGCTACGCTTTCGACGCCCCCTGCGCCTGTGCACAAGGTCTATCCGCGCAACCCTGGCATCCCGCTCGACATGGGCTGGGTGAACGCGGTGCGCGTCAACCGCAGCGCCGCCGAGCACCGCGCAGCGACAATGGTCAAGCGCCGCTCGATTAAGAAAGAGTGGCAGGCGGCGTGGCTGCTGCGCGCGATCACCTGCATCGACCTGACCACGCTCGCCGGCGACGACACGCCCGGCAATGTGCACCGCCTGTGCGCCAAGGCGAAGCAGCCCGTGCGCCAGGACCTCTTAGAGGCGCTCGGTGTGGGCGACCGGGGCATTCGCGTGGCGGCGGTGTGTGTGTATCACAACCTGGTCGCGGCGGCGCTCGACGCCCTGGACGGCGCGCCGATCCCGGTCGCGGCGGTCTCGACCGGGTTCCCCGCCGGGCAGGTGAGCCTGGCGCAGAAGCTCGCGCAAATCCGCGAGTCGGTGGCGGCGGGCGCGGCGGAGATCGACATCGTGATCTCGCGCGCGCACGTCATCACCGGCAACTGGGGCGCGCTCTACGACGAAGTGTGCGCCTTCCGCGAGGCGTGCGGCGCGGCGCACCTCAAAACCATCCTCGCCACCGGCGAACTCCCGACCCTGCGCGACGTGGGCAAGGCGAGCCTGGTGTGCATGATGGCCGGCGCGGACTTCATCAAGACCTCGACCGGCAAGGAGAAAGTCAACGCCACGCTGCCGGTCGGCCTGGTGATGACGCGCGCCATCCGCGACTACTACCTGCGCACCGGCTACCGCGTGGGCTTCAAGCCGGCGGGCGGCATCAGCACGGCGAAAGGCGCCCTCGACTGGCTGGTGCTGATGAAAGAGGAGCTTGGCGACGAGTGGCTGAGCGCGGAGTTGTTCCGCATCGGGGCGAGCAGCCTGCTGGCTGACATCGAACGCCAGCTTGAGCACCACCTCACCGGGCGCTACGCCGCTGACCACCACCACCCGATGGGGTGATGTTGCAGGATCGTAACCGGTTGTTTCGAGGCTGCTACGCGGCGACCCTATCCCTGCAACAACGGCGCGATATGCTTCAGGCGACGACCACGCTTGCGCAGCGAGCCGTGAACGCGCGCCGGAGGCGCGGATGAGACGACGGTCAATCGCTTGGGGTTGGACCTACGCCCTGCTCACTTTGGTGTTGCTGTTCCTGGCTGCTGCTGCGTGCGGCGGCACCTTGGAGGTGGGCATCGAGCGTGAACCCATGACGGAAGCCGCCCCCACTACTGCCGTCGCCGCGCTCTTAGCCGAGAACGCGCGCCTCTCCACCGAGGTCGCGGCGCGCTTGACGCCCACGTCCGCTGAAGTCGCTGCGTCCGCGAGCGCCACGCCGCCCCCGCCCCTGGATGTTGTGGGCGCGCCTGCCGCCAGCCCCACAGACGCGCCCACCGTGACTCCCATTCTCGCATCGGCGACCAGCGCCTATGCTGACCCCAAGCTGGGTTTCACCTTTGACTACCCCGCGCGATGGTATGTGAACGACGCCGGTTCGGTTATCTCCCTGACCTCTTACGACACAAGCGCTGCGCCGGGTGCGGGCGGCGTCCCCGTCGGCGAGGCCAAGATCGACATCGCCTTCAGCGAGCCGGGCCGCAACCAGGGACTTGAAGCGATGGCGGCGGAGGCCAGGGTGCAGGCCAATGCCGCCGGCGGCGGCGTCCTTTGGGAGCAGCGCTGGGAACTGACCGAGGGTGTGCCGGCGGTGCGGTTGCAGATCACAGGGCTGTTTGGGCAGGTGGCCGCGCTTTACACGGTGATCGGCGGGCGCAGCATCCGCGTGATCGGTTACGGCGACCTCTCGCGCTTTGACGAGATCGCGCGCACCCTGCGCCCCGCGCGCTGAGCGCCGTTTTGTCTATTGAACTGATTCAAACTTACGCCAACAAGTGGCCGTGCTAAGGCCTTTCTCTACCTCACCCCCGTCTTGCCTGCGGCTCGACACCCCCTCTCCGCAAGCGTAGAGGGGGAGGGGGGTGAGGTGCCCGCCAACACGACAAGCACTACACACACCGGGGTCGTTGGCTCAAAAGCTTGAATCACTTCATTCAGAGACCCTTATTGTCTCGTGCCCTTGTTGAAGTAATACAACGCGTTGTTGGCGGTCATGTACACGTCGCCCGCGCCGGCCTTGACATAGATGCCGCGCAGGTCTTTAAATGTCTCCGGGTTGGCGGGCCGGTAGTGGTAGTTGAAATTGCCGCGCAGCGTCGTCTCGAAGATCGACTCGTTGCCGGCGTCCACCAGGTAGAGCGCCTGCGCGAACGGCCCGCTGTCCAGGTACATGCTGCGCGCCTGTTTGAGCGGGATCGGCAGCCCGATGAGGTTGAACTCCTGCGCCTCGCCGCCCCATAACTTCGAGACCTTCCCGTCGCCGAACAGGACATAGATGTTGCCCTGATCGTCAATCGCCATGTCAATCGCGCCGGCCAGATCGGGGTTGGTGTTGAGGTTTTCAAAGTAGCGTTCGGGCGGGGCGGTGTAGTCGCCGGTGTCCTGTGCGACGCGGTAGCGCCAGATTTGGTCGGCGCTGGCATCCAGGATATAGATGTTGCCGCCCCACGTCGAGATTGCCACCGGCTCCTGCCACTGCTCCCAGCCGGCAAGCGGGATCGCCTGGGTAGGCAGGGTGGGCGAATAGGCGACGATAAGGCCGCTGGTCGGCTCCAACGTGACGAGCACGTTGCGCGTGCGCACCGAGCCTTCTTCGAGCCATTCGATGTCCACCAGACGCCTGATCGCGTACCCCTCGACTGTATCGCCCTGCTTGAGGACCGGCTTGCTGTTTTCCTCCAGCAGTTGGTAGCCGCTCTCCATCAGTTGGTCGCGGTAAAGGGCCGCATTCTGCACGTCCAGGGTGTAGATGTCGGGCGCGTGCAACACCGGCGCGACGATCTCCGCGCCGGCGGGGAAGGTGCGCAGCCGCGTGACCGCCGGGCGCGGACGCACAACCTGGTCGTACTCATCGATGAAGCCCCTGGCTTCGTCCATCGCCTCGGCAGGGCGTCGGTCGGTAGGGGGGCAGACTTCGCCGGCCTGTGAGAGGTGGAGCATCACCGCCTCCCACGCCTCGCGCGCCTCCTGCGGGTGCCCGGTGAGCGTCTTCGCCAGGGCTGCCTCCTCTTCTGCCATCAACACGAAGTCCTCACAACTGTCGCGCCCGTAGTTGCGCAGCATCAGGCCGACGACCACCACCGTCACCACGACCGCGATCAGCACGGTCGCACCCGCCGCCAGCGGGGTGGGGATGCGCGGGCCGGCGTCCTCCTCGGTGGGTTCGGGGAAGAACACATCCAGCAGTCGATTAAGGTTCGCGGCGAGGCGGGCTACCCCCGTCGCCAGCGCCGCGCCCGCCGTCCGCAGCCACCGGCCCACTTCCAAATTCCGGGCGGCGTCGCCGGCAGCCGCGCCGAGGTCGCGCAGGCGTCCGCCGGCCCTGGAGAGGGTGATGCGTTCGGGCAGTTTCGGGCCGGTGGTCGGCGTTCGCGCGGCGACCGGCTCTTTTTTGGGGGGAGCTTTAGGAACCGGCTCCTTTGCCGCCTCTGCTTCCGTTGGGGCGGGAGCTTCAATAACGGGCGCCTGCCCAGGCGCGACGAACTGAACGACAAGCGCCGAGGCCGAGTCGCCGGCCAGCGGCTTGAGCGTTTCGACGACCGCAGCGGGGGTGTCGCTCTTGAGGGCGGCCTCCACTTTGGCGCGCACACTCCCGGCCAACGCGGCCTCTGAGAGCATGAACATGTCGCCGGGGGCGACTGTGTACTTTGTCAGCCTCACATCCGGGCTGGTTCCCACGCCGACGCCCTTGCTTTGCAGGTCTGCCGGGTCCTCAGGGAAGATCTCGACCGCGCCGCTTTGCTGTAGCCAGCTCGCGCACGCGCCGGCCTGCGCTACGTAAACCTCGCCGCTGCGCAGGGCGGCGCACGCGACGTGCGCCCGATGGCCCGCGCCGCTCTGACGGTTGCGTTCCATCAGGTCGGCGTTGACCGCCAGGATCGCCTCGCGCAGGCTGGCCGTGACGGTGCCGGTCGATTTGAAGTATGTTTCCGCCGCGCGGCGCACCAGCGCCTCGTATACCGAAGCCGGAGTGCGCACCTCGCCACTGAGGGTGAGCAGGGCGAAGAACGTATCTTGCGCGCGGGCGCGCGACGTGCGCCGGGGCGCAGCCTGCACCAGCGCGCCGGGCGGCGCGGCGTGGAGCGCGCGCCCCCCCACGATATAGAGCGTTGCCGTCAAAATCTCAAGTTCAGCGCTCATGGTCCACCGGGATGATCTGGGGCATGTGGATGCAATGCACCCGCAGCCGAATCTCTGAACCAAAGCTATCCTGCATCACGTGATCGCTGGCGTTGCCGTGCGCCAGCGGCACATGCAAGGTGGTGAACAGGGTCCGGCGCTTCTGCGCCGAGAGGCCCACCTCGCGCAGTCGAAAGTTGACATCCGCCGCCGCTTTGGTGGGCGGGAATGCGACCGTGCCCAGCGGCGTAAAGTGTTCAAACACGTAGGTAGATTGGTTGGGCGGCGCGAATACGCCATCGGGCGGGACGCGCTGGCCCGCCACCTCAAAATAGAACTGCCCGATGGGTGCTCCGGGCGCGCCCTTGCGCATCCGAAAACTGGTCAGGTGAAGCTGCACGGCCCAAAACCCGTTGCGAAGATACTGCCGCAGTTGGGTATACACCGCCGGCGCCTGCAAAACCTGGCTGGGGTGCACGTGCAGCCCCACGTTGATCGCCTCCGGCAGCGGTAAGACGTTGCGCGTGCCTTCTTCAAGAATGGACGTGCGCGCTTGGCCGTAGATGTTAATCATCACAAACTGGTTGACTAAAGCCATGCCATAAGGTGCAGCGGGCGGCGTCTCCTCACGCGCAGCAGACCCGCCTGACGCGGCGTCGTCGAAGCGTTGCAACAGGCTGTTCTCAAGATAGCTGAGCGCGTTGACCCGATACTGCCCCCCCAGACCCACCAACAGGCGCGCCTTCTGGTAGCCGCCGTTGCCCTCAACGTACTGGAGCGCGTGCGTGCCGGCGTCGCCGTAGGCTGCCAAGACCAGCCAGGGCGTTCCGCCCTCCGCCAGAGCCGCGTCGATGGCGTGCGCCAGGGTTTCCCTGGCAGCTTCAGCCCGGAGCTGACACGCATAGACGTACCGGAAACCGTCGCGTGAGAGACTCTCGCCGATCATCGTCCATCCATCCAGCCCGGCGTCGGCCCCGGCGGCCAGAAGCACAGGCGTCGTGACCGGGCCGCGGTCATCCCCAAGCCGGCGGTACACGTCCGCGATTTCGCCGACCGGTTGCCATTGCGTTGGTTCGGATGTTGCCATATCCCCCACAGCGCCAAACGGGCTTTCGACTCCGCTGTACCCGCCAGTTTCATTGTACATGAAAGTACAGTTTCACGAAAAACCTGGAATGGGGGGATGGAGCGATTGCACGAATCAGGGAAACGGAGGTGAGATGAAACGGGCGACACCACTTCCCTGGAATTTCACGGGAATTTCACGCAATCGCCCTGGTCGCCAGGCCCGGTGGTCTCCCTTTAAAGTGTTGATGGTTTTTCAGAACGCTTGACCTCACCCCCTGCCGCGCGAAGGGCGGCTTCCCCCTCTCCATTAATGAAGAGGGGGGCAGGGGGGTGAGGTAAGACAAGCGCAAACATTTTCAGGCCTCGCAAAGCCTGACTGGATCCGTATCAACACCCAAGCGGGAGGCCACCCCAGGCCCGACGCGCACGTTTAATCACATACCAAAGCTGACAAGAGACGGTGGGCTTAAGCGCACTGTCCGCGACGGTTTTTCATAGAACTGATTCAAACTTACGCCAACAGCTGGCCGTGCTAAGAAACTATCTCAAAACCCTTTGAAAGCGTATAATGCTTGTCACCAGCTATAAGGAGACAAGTCATGTCAGAAAAGAAGAAAACACCACCGACGC
>DAOTXU010000303.1:0-5924 GCA_034435135.1 Anaerolineae bacterium
GCATGGAGAGGGGGAGTGCAGACGCTGAACAGGACCGACTCCCCCTCTCCGCGTGCGGAGAGGGGGACGGGGGCTATAGTCCGGCGAAGCCGGGGTGAGGTAAAACCATAGAACAACTGTCCGATGTCCGGTAGCTAGAATCCAAATTCGGAGTGATGTGGTAGTATTTTGCGGTTGTAATGGTTGACTCGACTCTCTTCCCGCTTGGCGGTATGCTCGCGTGTATGGACGATCACAAGCAACTCATTTACCAGGCGATCAGCTTCTCGCTGGTGCGCGAGGCTGTGCGCCTGCCTGACGGGGCGGAAACCGTCTGGAGTGTGGTGCGACACCCCGGCGCGGCGTGCGTGCTGCCGCTCGACGGTGACGACGTAATCCTCTGCCGCAATTACCGCCCGCACCTCGGTATGTGGCTGCTCGAATTGCCCGGCGGCGCTCTCGAGGCGGACGAGTCGCCGCTGGAGGCCGCGCGCCGTGAACTCCGCGAGGAGGCCGGTTTCACGGCCAAGGCGATCATTCCGCTGGGAGCGTTCCGCAGCGTTCAGGGCTTCTCGGATTTCATACTCTACTATCACCTCGCCGCCGGCCTGACGCCCACTGCCCAGCATCTCGACGAGTTTGAGCGCGTCGAAGCGGTCCGTGTGCCGTTCGTAGAGGTGGTATCGATGCTGCGGCGCGGCGAACTGGAGGACTCGCAAATCCCGGTATGCCTGTTGATGGCGATGCAGCGCGGCGCGCTCCCTGCGCGCTGCCTGGCGATGTTGCTGGCCGGCGTGGGCGATGGCGCGGCGTAACCTGCTTTTCGTCTCGTCGTACACCGGGCTGGGCGGCGGCGAGAGCGCCATCCTGAACCTGCTGAGCGCGCTTGACCTGGGGCGCTATCGCCTGCACCTGCTCACCCCCGGTGACGGCCTGTATCCGCAGGCAGCGCGCGCGCGCGGCGTGACGACGCACACGCTCCCTTACCGGGGCGCGAGCGCCTATTTCGTGCCAGCACTATGGGCGCGTTTCCCTGTTGTGGGCAGGATAGAGCGGCTCGTCGCGGACGAGGCAATTGACCTGGTGCACAGCGACTACCACTCGCTGCCGTATGCACTCCCCGCCGCCGAGGGAGCCGGCGCGCCGACGCTGTGGACGTGCATGGGCTGGTGGTTCAGGCCAAAACCCTGGCAGCGCGCGTTCTTCAGGCGAATCGGGCGCATCACTGCCATCTCACAGGCGGTCAAAGACGGCTTTCTCGGCCAACCGCCCGCGCTCCCGCCGGAGCGCGTCGAAGTGCTGTGGCTCGGCGTTGACCCGGACCGCTTCCACCCTGGACTGGCCGACACGCTTGGCGCCGCGCTCCGCGCCGAGTTGGGACTCGCGCCGGGCGCGCCGGTGGTGAGCATGTTGGCGCGCTTCCAGTATGTGAAGGGATACGAGACGTTCTTCGCGGCGGCGCGGCTGATCGCGCGGGCGCGGCCTGAGACGCGCTTTATCGTCAGCGGCGAGAACATGACCGGCACGGCAGCCGACAGACAATACCGCGAACGCATGATACAATTGGTGGAGAGCGACCCTTTGCTCAAACACGCCATTGTCTTTGTCGGGTATCGCGAGCACGCCGGAGAGGTCATCGCCGCCTCGGATGTGATGGTGTGCGCTTCACGGTTCGAGTCGTTCGGCATGGTGCACATCGAAAGCATGGCGTGCGGACGACCGGTGGTCAGCACCAACGTCGGCGGGCCTGCCGAGACGCTCGTGGACGGTGAGACGGGGTATCTCGTGCCGCCGCAGCGCCCCGACCTGATCGCCGAGAGGGTCCTGTATCTACTAGACCGCCCGGACCTGCGCGCACAGATGGGGCGAAAAGGGCGCGCGCGCGTGTTGGCGCATTTCACCGCCGCCGCCTATGCCATGCGTTTTTCGACCATTGTGGAGTCGTTGCTGGGATAAGCCGCCAGCGGAGTTGAGGGGGATGTATAGGTCGCGGATGTCCCGCAGGCCCATCATTGCGCGCTCGCAGGTGGTGAGCAAAAGGGCCTCGCTCGATATCCTTGTGATTTCGCGCTGTCCGGCGTGGCCGTTGAGCCTGGGCGACCGGCTTATTTTGTATTACGTGGCGCGCGAGCTTTCGTCGCGCGGTCATAATCTCCATCTGCTAGCCTTTTTCCAGCAGCCCCGCGACCTAGCAGACGTGCCGTTCTACAGCCGGTTTTTCCGCACGACGCGCCTGCTGCCTGAGTCGAAGCGCTCGGCGTGGCAATATCTGTTGCGGCGCTACCAGTCCTGGCGGCGGTTCCCAACCCAGGCATGGCTGTGCTGGTCCGGGGAGATGTGGAGGGCCATTAACGACCGGGTGCGCGCCGCCCATTACGATGTGGTGTACCTGTTCGGCGGGGTTAGCGTTTATGAGTATTACCGCTTGGTGCGCCCCATCCCCAATGTGATGGCGGCCTACGAATCGCACTCGCTGTTCCTGGAACGTGCAGCGCGGAACGCTCGGGGCCTGGTCGAAAGACTGGTCAACCGGCTCCTGCTGAGCATGGCGCGGAATTACGAAAGCTGGATGTATAGCGGCTTCGATCGGGTGGTCGTCCTTTCGGATCAGGATGCCGACGCATTGCGCACCCTGGACCCGTCGATGCGCCTGGCGGTCATCCCCAACGGTGTGGATGTTGACCACTTCGCCTCGACAGTGGATGACCACGAGGTGCCGATGATATTGTTTACAGGAAACTTCAGCTATCCGCCGAACGCCGACGCTGCACAGGTGTTGGCGCGGGAGGTGTTGCCGCTGGTGCGCCAGCAAGTGCCCAACGTCAGGCTGATGCTGGTCGGCGCGGACCCGCCGCCGTCGCTCCTGGCGTTGCAGTGCGAATACATCACGGTGACGGGGCGCGTGCCGGATATGCGCTGCTACTTCGATCAGGCCTCGGTATATGTCAGCCCGCTGCGGGTGGGCGCGGGCATTAAGAACAAAGTGCTTGAAGCGATGGCGATGTCCAAAGCCGTCGTCGCTACGCCGCTCAGTTGCGACGGCATCGATGTGATCAGCGGGCAGAATGTGGTGCTTGCCGACACCCCCGCCACGCTTGCCGAGCAGGTGGTGCGCGTTCTCACGGACCCCGAGCTGCGCCGGCGCGTGGCGCGAGGCGGCCATCAGTTAGTGCAGTCGCGTTACACCTGGCGCCACGTCGCGGAGCGCTACGAGGCGCTGTTCCGCCAGGTGATCCAGGAACGCCAGCAGGCCGGGGGTTGACGACCGCGTATGCACGACCGCCCCAAGACACTGGTCATTATTCCTGCCTATAACGAGGAGGAGAGCCTGGCGCACGTCGTCTCTCTGATCCGCGAGCACGCGCCCTGGGCCGACATTGCAGTGGTCAACGACGGCTCGCAAGACGACACGGGTCGCATCGCCGACAGGCTGAGTGTAATCGTGCTCCATATGCCGTTTAACGTGGGCATCGGCGCCGCCATGCAAACCGGGTTCCTCTACGCGGCGCGGCATCGCTATGAGGTCGCGGTGCAAAACGACGGTGATGGGCAACATGCGCCCAGCGAAATCCC
Organism: Anaerolineae bacterium; assembly: GCA_034435135.1. Lineage (GTDB taxonomy): Bacteria > Chloroflexota > Anaerolineae > Aggregatilineales > JAFGMM01 > JAOSJO01. The sequence goes on from DAOTXU010000303.1 coordinate 3,553, forward strand.
CAATCTGGTGGACGCGCTGCTGCAAGGCGACGCCGACGTCGTGGTCGGGTCGCGTTACCTGGAACCGTGCGGGTATATCACGCCGCCGATGCGCCGGCTGGGTATTCTCCTGCTGGCTGGGGCGATCTCGCTTATCACGCGGCGTCGCGTCACCGACCCGACTTCCGGCTTCCGCGCCAGCAACCGCCGCGCGATTGCCTTTTGCGCGCGCCTGTATCCGCACGATTACCCGGAGCCGGAGTCGGTGGTGCTGTTCTGGCGCGCGGGGCTGCGGCTGCGCGAGATTCCGGCCACCATGAACCCGCGCTACGGCGGGCAGAGTTCTATTACCTGGTGGCGTTCCGCCTACTACATGATTAAAGTCTTCCTGTCGATATTCATCGGGCTGCTGCGCAAGGTCCCGAAAGCAGAGTCATAAGGTGGGGGTAAAGCATGTATGATAACCGGCCCGTGATTATTGCGCTGGTGGCCTCAGTAGGCTTGTTGATTCTTGTGGTTGAGCTGGTGCGGCGACGCCGGCTCAAAGAACAGTACTCGCTGCTGTGGCTGGCGACCGGCGTGGCGTTGATCGTGCTGGCAGCCTCGCGCCAGTTGCTCGACATGGTGGCGGTCGCGGTGGGGATCGCGTATCCGCCCAGCGCGCTGTTGATGCTGGCGTTTGGGTTTGTGTTGCTCATCTCGTTACAATTCTCCATCGTCATCAGCCGCCTTTCCGACGAGAACAAGAAGCTGGCCCAGGAAGTCGCCATCCTGCAATACGAGTTGCGTCGGCTGGCGCAGGGCGCGAATCCCCCAGAGACGGACGACGCCAAGCCCTAACTGGACTTCGGACCCTTGGGGAGTACAATAGCTGGGCTATTAAACAGAAACCTTACCAGGAAAGAGAAGACGATATGCCGGCTTACCAGTTGATCATCGCGCAGTTCCAAGACGAGAGCGCCGCCGAAGCGGCATTCAAGCAACCGGCCATTCAGGCTTTGATTGATGAGAAGATCATCGCGGTCGTGAACCTTGCCATCCTCAAGAAAAACAGGGGCGGCAAACTCTCGTTTCACGAGTCTCAAGATGTGGATGTGAAGCGCGGCGCGCTGGCGGGCGCGGTTACGGGCGGGCTGATCGGCCTGCTGGGCGGCCCCGCCGGGGTGATCGTGGGCGCGGCGGCGGGCGCGCTGGCGGGCGGCGTGGCCGCCGACGCGATTGACATGGGATTCCTGAACGACGATCTCAAAGCCTATGGCAAGGATATGCCGAACGACAGTTCGGCCATTGTCGCGCTCATTGAGCATGTGTGGGTCGAACGGCTGCGCGACGCGCTGGCGTTGTTGGGCGCGAAGGTCGTGGCTTACGCGCTTTCGGAAGAGGCGCAGAGGAAGCTCGAAGAGGGGACAGCCAAAGACGAAAAGTAACATCAACACAAGAGATTAGATATGCCAAAACGTCAGAGGCAAGGGAAGAAGCTCAAGGATTTGACCGCACAAGAATCTACTCTCTTCTTCCAAGAGCTTCATGCACGGATCGGTGAGATCCTGGCTTCCTTCGAGCTGCAATGGGCGGAAATAGAATCTGAGGCCTTAATCGTAGGACCGTTTTTTGCCCAGATTGGGTCTTGGCTACCACACTCACTGTATATGGACGAATTTATGGACATATGGCAGGAGGTCAGATCGTTAAAAGAACAAGGGCAGCTCACAGATGAGAAACTCAAATCCCTGATTCTTGCCAAATTTCGTGAAGACGATGGAGTGCTTCTCAAAGGTTTGGTAGCTGATTGGTACGACGACGAGAGGTTTGCTCAGCGGCAGCACATTTTCAATGATGCACTAGAAGCACACATCAATCGCAAGTTCACTCTTTCCATCCCAACACTACTACCTCAAATCGAAGGAATTGGTGCACAGATTCTTGGGGTTACTCCCGGAAAGAGAGACAGCGCGAGATATATCGTTGATATGGTTGAGGAAGCCGCAGATAAAAGCCAAGATGTTCTGGAGATCGTAGCGGGAGATATTGCAGCCGAGGTACTTTATGAGGTTTTTTATAACAGACTTATGTTTGAAGATTTCAACAAAGAGTTGCAGACATTGGGTCTAGGTGAAAGAAGGTTCTTACATCGTCACGCAATTCTGCATGGTGTGGAGTTGCATTATGATAGTGAAGAGAATTCTTTGAGAGCGTTTCTGATTCTGGATTGGCTTCACTCTCTATCTCGAAGACAGGCTCAGGCAGAACTGTGAACGAGATCCACGTCACCATCAACGGCGAAGAACGTACCTTTCCGATCCGGCCCAACGACCGCCTGCTCGACGTGTTGCGGCGCGAGGGGTTCTTCTCTGTCAAGCATGGCTGTGAGACCGGCGAATGCGGCGCGTGTA
>DAOTXU010000304.1:0-13936 GCA_034435135.1 Anaerolineae bacterium
CATCTCGATGAGGGTCTGGCGCTCTTCCGCACTGAGATGGACATGGTACTTTTTTCTTGGCATCTTCAGGTCTCCTTTCAACCTGAGCGATGCAAGATTTGTTCCATCATGATCAGATGGTCAGACTACTAGGCCCCCTATAGGGCAATGTGGACAGAGGGCTTAAGCCCTCTGCCCAGTGTGAAGTACAGCAAACCCAAAGGACGGGTGAACCATGCATATCCGACCCTATCAGGGCGCAGACGAGGCCCAACTGCTGGACGTGTGGCGCGCGGCCATGACGCACGACCGCGTAAGCGAGGACCTCTTCCGCACCAAGGTGCTGCTCGACCCCAACTTCCTCCCGGAAAACATGCCTGTTGCCGTCGAAGATGGGCGCGCGGTGGGCTTCGTGCTGGCGATCACCCGGCAGGTGCCGATGTTCCTGCAAGGGCTGGAGCCGGAAAGCGCGTGGATCACCGCGTTCGGCGTGCACCCGGATTACCGGCGGCGCGGGGTCGGGTGCGTGCTGTTTGAGCATGTCCTTGCGCGCCTGGCGCGCGATGGGCGCAAGACAGTGGACATCTCGCCCTACGTGCCTAACTACTTCGTGCCCGGCGTGGACGTGAACGCCTACCCCGGCACCCTCGACTTTCTGAAGAACGCGCTCGGCTTCGAGGAGCGTTACCGCGCGATCAGCATGGGCGCGGACCTGACCGGCTTCCAGATACCCCCGGAGATTCGGGAGCTGGAGCGCAGGCGCGAGCAGGAAGACGGCATCACCATCCGTCAGGTCACCTCCGCCGACCTGCCCGACCTGATGCCCTTCATCGTGAAGCACTTCGGCTGGGACTGGTACCGGCACGCGCAGTCGTACCTGCTGGAGATGTTCGGCGGCAGCCCCACCGCGCCGATCTGCTTCCTGGTGGCGCGGCGTCACGGCGCGGTGGTGGGCTTCTGCCAGCAGCGCGGCGAGCGCTTCGGCCCGTTCGGCGTGGACGAGGCGTGCCGCAATAAGGGCATCGGGCGGCTGCTGCTGTTCCGCTGCCTGGAGATCATGAGCGCGAAGCACGTGTTCTACGCCTACTTCCTGTGGACCGACGAGAACGCCGCGCGGCTCTATGCGCTCGCCGGGTTCCAGCGCCGCCGCGAGTTCGCGGTGTTGCGCAAGGCGCTATAGCTTTACAGATCATGTCGGGGCAGCAGGCTTAAGCCCGCTGTCCCTTCAAGAATCCAACATCACGAATCCAACATAAGGAGCGACTCTATGCCTGAACACATGATGGTAATCGGCGCGCATATCTCCGACGCGGAGAACATGGCCGGCGCGGTGATGCTCAAGCACAAGCGCGCCGGCTGGGACGTGACCATCGTGCACATGACCGCCGGCGACAAGGGGCATCCCACCCTGACGCCGGAGGCGTACAACAAGATGCGCGTCGCCGACGCGGAGGCTTCGGCGGCGTTCCTCGGCGCGAACATGGTGATCCTGCCCTACCAGGACGCCGAGCTAGAGGTGACCGACGAGGCGGCCTGGGCCGTCGCCGACCTGATCCGCACGCACCGGCCCACGGTGATCGTCACACACTGGCGCGGCAGCTTCCACAGCGACCACAACAACACGCACGACATCGTCGGCAAGGCGCTGTTTAAAGCCGGCCTGCAAGCGTTCCGGCGCGAGCACCCGGCCCACTCGCCCAGGGCGCTGTTTTACGCCGAGAACTGGGAGGACATGGAGGGCTACTCCGCCGACGTCTACCTGGATGTGACCGACGTGTTCGACGACTACCTGAAGCTGCTCAAGACCCATGCGCTGATGCGCGAAGGTTATGCGAGCTTCCGCTACTACGATTACTACGAAGCGCTGGGCACGGTGCGCGGCGCGCTGGCTGGCTACAACAAAGCCGTCACGCTGATGCGCCCGCGCAGCCTGCTCAGCTTCGCGCACCGGCCGGGTTTGCTGATCGACTGATCCACGCCCGGCCCTTGAGAGGCTCAGGCGCAACGGCAATAGAGACAGGGGGCTTAAGCCCCTTGTCTGATTTCTGGAGATTTTACACGTTGACCGGTTCGATCAGCGAGGGATCGTCATACGCCGGGCTGTTCACCCGCGTCGAGACCGGGTACGCCTCCATCAGCTCGGCGGGGAAGGGCTTGAGCAGCGGGAACAGCGCATCGGGGGAGCGCTCGGCGGGGTCGAGCCAGGCTTCGTAATGCTCCGGCGGAAGGATGACCGCCATCCGGTTGTGGTACTGCTCGACGAGCGCGTTCGGCTCGCTGGTGATGATGGTGCACGAGATGATCGGCTCGCCGTCGGGGTTAGCGGGGTTGCGCCAGCGATCCCACAAGCCGGCGAACGCGAACGGCGCGCCCGACTTGAGGCGGATGTACATCGGCTGCTTGCGGCGCTGGCCCGGCACCGCCGTCCACTCGTAGAAGCCGTCGGCGACCACCAGGCAGCGCTGCTTCTTGAACGCCGAGCGGAACGCGGGCTTCTGGTGCACGGTTTCGACGCGCGCGTTAATCATCCGGTTGCCGATGTCGGGGTCCTTCGCCCAGAAGGGGATCAGCCCCCAGCGCGAGAACGTGAGCGCGCGCGCGCCGTCGTTGAGCACGGTGGGCGCCGGCTGCGTCGGCGCGACGTTGTAGCGCGGCCCCGGCCACTGCTCGAACTTGGGCTTCAGGCCGGGCACCATGCCAAGCACGTCTTCTAGGTCAACAGTTAACGTAAATCGTCCGCACATATGTTCGATCTTATCCAGATTCGGGCGCTTCGTCAAGTGCCGATTTCGCCTTCGCCAGCGGTAAGATGCGGATGTAATCGGCGAAACACGCAAAGTCCGTCACGTTGTGGGTGAGCAGATGCTCGATGTTGTAAGCCTGCATCGTGGCGACAACGTTGGCGTCGTGCACCTGCCTGCCGCCGACGGGGACTTCAGCGAGCAGCGCCAGCAGTTTTTCGGTCACGGTGTGATCCTCGTCGGCGACGTGGAATTGGGTCTGGAAGAACCTTACCCGTGCGATCACCGTTTCCATTGGGTGCGGTTGCGCAAACGTCTGTGGGCGCGTGAACGTTGCCAGGAATTCGCGCACAATCTGGCGGCTGATCCATAGCTCAGTTCCCGCGCCCCACAAGCGTTGGATAGTATCGAGCGCGCTCTCATGCAACGGGGCCTGCTTGGTATATGCATAGATGAGGACGTTGGTGTCCATGAAGACAGGCCTATCGACCATCGTCGCCATACATATCCTCACGTCTTAGCGACAGCCCTTCCGGCCAGGGACCCCAATCATCCACGGGGAAGTCGAGCGGCGGGCGCGTGGACTTCTCTGCCTCTGCGACAACTTGCTCCGCAAGGACCAACACGCCCTGGTACTCGCCCGGCGCGAGGCCCGGCTGCACCTCGGATTGCACGCGCAGTTGCCCATCCGGGGTGACGGTTACGCTGACCTTGATCGCGTTCATCGCTGCCAACCCTTACACACCACTTTGCACTTATAGAACTGATTCAAACTTACGCCAACCGGTGGGCGTGCTAAGGCCTTTCTCTACCTCACCCCCGTCTCGCCTGCGGCTCGACACCCCCTCTCCGCTTGCGGCTATAGTCCGGCGTAGCCGGGAGAGGGGGACGGGGGTGAGGTGCCCGCCAACACGACAAGCACCACACGCACCGCGGTCGTTGGCTCAAAAGCTTGAATCACTTCATAGTATGCCATAAAACACCCGTGATACAATGAAACTGTGCGAAACTGTGCTCGCATTCATCGATGATAGCGATGGTTGGCCCTTTTGGCACTGGCAAAAGTTTGGCAAGGTCAACGATTCTCCTGAATTTGGGGAAGTCTGTCCCTTCTAATGTTTTCCCTGATGTCCCCAACTTGCCGAGACGCCGCCTGGATGGTACTGTTGCGCTTGCTAAACAAACACATGCACCCGGAGGAAAACACCCCGTGAAATCGCAACACGTTCTCACCCTGGCCCTGCTGCTGGCGCTGCTCGTCGTGGCGCTGCCGGGCGTCGCCGGCGCGCAGGCCCGGCCCGAACCGGCCCTGGCGTACATCAAAGGCGGCAACGTCTGGCTCCGGTACGAGGATAACACCGACCTCGCCCTCACCAATGACGCCGTGCGCGCCGTCGGCAACGCGGCGTACCCGCCCTTTTACGACATCGGCTACGAGATGCCGCGCTGGTCGCCCGACCGCAAGTGGCTGGCGTTCGTCCGCAACGACAGCGCGGGGCGCACGCTCTACATCGTCGATGTGACGCAGCCCGAACTCAAGCTGGAGCCGGTCGCTGCCGGCCTGGCGACCGCCTTCCCGCCGGCGTGGAACGGCGATTCGTTGCTCGCCTATGCCCTCCCCACCGGCCAGTTCGACGCCAACAACGAGATCATGAACGTCTTCGCCGTCTCGCCGGAGGACCCCGCGCGCGAGTCGCTGCTGCTGGGTTCGTTCAACTTTATGCACGGCTGCGGCGGCAGCACCTCCGACCCGGCGGAGGCGCTCTACTGGATGGAGACGGCCAGCCTGGGCGGCAACTTCATCGCGTTCTACTGGACCGGCGCGCGCATCGTGCATTCAACCGACTGCGGCGGCGGGACGGTCGCTGTGCTCGACCTGAACACCCAGGTAGATACCCCTGTCGCCGACATCGCGCGCGTGGTTCTCAGCGACGACGGCGGCTTTATCGCGGGCGTCGCGCCCAAGGGGAGCGACGGCGCGAGCGCCATCGTGATTTACAACCTGGATAAGCTCGACACGCCGCACCGGGTCATCACCGCCGCCACCGACCCCAACCTGAGCGTCGGGCAACTGGCGTGGAACGCCAGCACCACCGGCGTGTTCTTCAGCCTGGTGCAGTTTCAGGAAGAGCGCACCCCACCCGACTCGATGCAGGAGCGCGGGTTGCAGGTGCTCGGCCAGTGGCCGGTGACCATCCGCGTGAACTTCTGCGGCTTCCGCTTCTACAACCTGATCGACGATACCAACAGCCGTCTCTACACCGCGCCTGCGCACGCGCTGGCGAACATCGTGGTGCTGGACGGCAACAACGTCGCGTTCACGCAGATCGACAACGCGAACGTGTGGCTCGACGTGTTCGAGAAGGGCCGCTCCGCCGCCGACCTGTCGTATAACCTGCCGCGCAGTTTTGTGATCAACGTCATCCTGAACCCCGCCGGCTCCGCCATTCTGTTCGAGGACGCGGGCCAGGTCGCGGCGCGCCCGAAGGCCGAATAGGGGCGATCTCGTAGATCGTCTGTAGAGGCGAACCGCCGTTGTGGCCGGAGGAAATGCCGCCGAAGGCGGCGGCCCCTCTTTTGACAAACGCTAAGCGGGGCTTATGATAGGAGCAGGCGCAGGTCGCGGGCGCGCGAATGTAGGGAGAGCGAAGATACATGAAAAGTTCACGGTGGAGCGCGGCGTGGGGTCTCTTGCTGTTGGCGTTCGCGTCCAGCGCGCCGACTGGCGCGCAACAGGACACCTGCGCAGACCTCGTGGAGCAGGCGCTGACAACGACCAACGCCCGCTGCTCAGCGACAGGCCGGGACCAGGTCTGTTACGGCAACGAGGCGGTCCAGGCGGAGCCGCAGCCCAGTTTCGGCGGGCGCTTCACCTTTGCGCGCGTCGGCGACCGGGTGAACGCCGGCGAGGTGCAGACCCTTCGCCTGAGCGGGGCAGACCTTGACGCGGGCGAGTGGGGTATGGCGTTGATGCGCCTGAAGGCGAATCTGTCAGACGAGGCGCAGGACGAGTACGTGACCCTGCTCCTCTTCGGCGACGTAGAGGTGACGAACGCAATTGACTACGCCGACCTGCCGCCGCGGCTGATCGAGGTCAATCCCCTGCGCGGCGTCAACGTGCGCGGCGGCCCCTCAACCAACGCGGAGGTTGTCGCGGGGCTGCGGGCCGGCCAGTTGGTCATCGCGGACGGGCGCCTGGCGGACGGCTCGTGGATTCGCATCCGGCTGCCGGACACGGAGCAGGAACGGGGCTGGGTGTTCGCAAACCTCATCGGCAGCGCGGCCAATCTGAACGCGCTCAAGGTCGTGGATCCCAGTGCGCCACCGGAACCCTTCGAGGTGGAAGGGCCTGGCTACGGCCCGATGCAGACGTTTTACTTCAAAGCCGGGCAGGAGACGCCGCCATGCCCCGAAGCTGGCAGCGGTCTTCTGATCCAGACGCCGGGGAGCGGGCAGGACGCGATCTTAGTGGTTAACGACGTGACGCTTCAAATCGCGTCAACGGTCTATCTGGAGATGCAGACGCCCAGCGAGATGACGATCAACGTCATCGAGGGCGGCGCCATGGTGACAGCCTCCGACGTGACCCACATCGTCCCGGCAGGCGCGCGTCTGCGTGTGCCGTTGGACACAGACCTGTCGGCGTCGGTGCCTCTCGAAGCGCCGGAACCCTATGACGCGGGCGCGCTGGCGGCGCTTCCGCTCGGCGGCCTGGCGCGCGAGGTCACGGTCGCCCCGGCGCTGACCCAGGCCGAGATCGACGCGCTGAACATCGCGCCCAAAGCGGGCGAGTGGCAGGTGACCCTGAGCGCCGAGGCGCTTTCCTGTACAGGCAGCCGCGAGCGCTATCCCCCCTTCCCAGAGGAACCGTATCCCGCGACGGTGCGCATCGAGGCCGGCGGCGCACGGCTCGTATGGGGGCAGACGCCATACACGCGCATTCAACCCGGCGTGTACGAGGCACTGGGCAGTTTCGCGTTCCGGGGCGCGACGATTACGTATGCCAGCACCGTGCGCGTCGTGGAGGATGAACAGCTCCAGGCCGAGATCGTCCTCACGACGGAGGACGGCTGCACCCTCACCCAGGCGGCGGAGGTCGAGTACAGCGCGGGTGGAAGCTGACGCGCTTCGTGACCCCTGTTCACGGAACGGTTTAATATACACGTAATGGAAGTACAATGCGACGAGTTTTAGCGTTATCGTGTCTTGGATTGTCAGTTGTAGGCGCGGCCTGCCTGGGCGCGCTGATGCTGATCCCGGCCTCAGCGCTGCAAGAGACCTCGCCCACGCCGGGGCAGTTGCAGTTCCCCAACGAGTCGCCCTCCCCGGCGCTGGACGATTCAATCATCGAGCAAACGGCCACCCGCACGCCCACCCCGCCGGGGCCGGCCTTCGCCGAGCCTATCGACGAGGCGAACGTGCGCTCCGGGCCGGGCATCGACTTCACCCGGCTGGGGACGATCTATAACGGCAGCAAGTATGTCGTGATCGGTGTGCACCGCGACTATCCCTGGTACGAGATCGAGTTTCCCGACTCGCCTAGCGGCATCGCCTGGGTGTATAAGGACCTGGTGACGCTCAGCGGGAACTTGCAGAACGTACCCATCATCGAAGGCCCGGAAGCCCCCACTCAGGACCCCGCCGCCCTTGCCGCGCAGGAGACCCTCGCCGTGCTGACGCAGACCCCCGGCGCGCTGGGCACGGTGACCGCGCTGGCGGCGCTCCTGCCGACGGGCGTCTTCGAGGCGGGCGGCGCAGGCGGGACACCCGCGACCCGACCCCCTACCTTTACGCCGCCGCCGCTCGCGCCGACGCAACCACCTGCTGCCTTCTCGCCGGGGAGCAGTCAGGGCGAAGCGAGCGCAGGCGGGCTACCGCCGGCTATCCCCATTATTGGGCTGGCGGCGCTGGGGGTGCTGGGTCTGGTTATCAGCGCGGCGCGGCGGCTGTTCTAACTTTTCACCCGCCAGTTTTTGCCTGGCTATCAGGCTGGGTAAAGGCGTTGCCAGATGTCGCGCAGCGTCCGGTAGGTGTCGTCGATCCACTCTGGGATAACGCGCGTCCCGCCGACGATGGTCATGTAGCTGGTGTCGCCGGCCCAGCGCGGCACAACGTGCAGGTGAAAATGCTCCTCAATGCCCGCGCCCGCCGCCGCGCCGATGTTCGCGCCGATGTTGAACGCCTGTGGGTTTGACGCCTCGCGCAGCACCGCCAGCGCGCGGTTGGTCGTCTCGATCAGGTCGGTCAGCGCCTCGGAAGGCAGCGCCTCCATGCTGGAGACATGCACGTAGGGCACCACCATCAAGTGGCCGTTGTTGTAAGGGTACAGGTTGAGCGTCACGAACACATGCGCCGAGCGGGCCAGCACGTGCTCGGCGGCGTCGTCTTCGGCGTTGACCTTCCGGCAGAAGATACAGGCATCATCCATATCCTTACCCGTCCCCTTAAGGTAGGGCATCCGCCAGGGCGTCCACAGGTGGTCCATCGTCCATCCTTCTGACAGGGCTGGCTGTGATTGTACCAGCCAGGCGGCGTGAAGAGAAATTGACGCGCCCCTAAATCGATCAGTACAATCCACTCCCTTGTTGAAGAGGGGTTGTAGCTCCCAGGGAGCTAGAAAACGGGAATGATAGCGATATGGCCGAGCAATATGACTCCGAAAGCATCGCCGCCGCACTCAAGGCGCGCCGCCTGGACGTGCCGCTGCGCTACTTCGCGCAGATCGACTCGACCAACGATGAAGCCAAACGCCTCCTGAGTGCAGGCGCGCCGGCGTGGACGGTCGTCGCCGCCGACGAGCAGACCGCCGGCAGGGGGCGCATGGGCCGCCGCTGGACCGCGCCGCCGGGTGCAGCGGTGCTGATGTCGGTAGTGTTGCGGCCTGCGATCAACCCGGCGCGGCTGAACCGCCTGACCATGCTGGGCGCGGTGGCGACCTTGCGCGCGCTCCGGCGCTGGTTCGCGCCGGGCGAAGTGAGCCTCAAATGGCCCAACGACGTGTTGTTGCGCGGGCGTAAAGCCGCCGGCGTGCTGCCGGAGGCAGTCTTCCTGGGCGAGACATTCGCCGGGGCGGTTTTGGGCATCGGCCTGAACGTCAACACGGACTTCAGCGCCGATCCAGAGCTTGCCGGGCGGGCGATCAGCATGGCGGAGGCGCGCGGCGCGCCGATGGACCGCGCAGAGGTGTTGACCGAGTTGCTCACGCAACTGTGGGAAGCGTACCCATCGCTTGATGGCGACACCTTATTCGACGCCTGGCGCGGCGCGCTGACCATGCTCGGCGCGCGCGTGACGGTCACGACGCCGGGCGGGATGCTCACGGGCCATGCGGAGTCGGCGGACGCAGACGGCGCGCTCTGGCTGCGCACGGACGCCGGGGAGCGAGTGCGCCTGCTGGCGGGCGATGTCTCGCTCTCGGCTGAGAACGCGGCGTCAGGCCAGGATTGAGAGGGCAGCGCCGCGTCAGGGGCGGGGCGCGAAGCCTTGCAGGCCGGTCCCGGCGGGGTACTGCTCTGAGAGGGCAACCGGCAACACGCCGCGCGGCGTGATCTCGCCCAACAGCAGGTCGCAGACGGCAGGCAGCGCCTCCACCAGAGGCGCGTACACCGCCACGTAGCCCGACACATCCGGGAAGCTGAGCAGGTCATAAGGCGAGCGCATCGCCACGACGACGGTCCGTCCCGGCGGCAGCGCGGTGACGAGCGCCGCCTGCTCCGGGACGGTGATCGCGTCGTTCGTCATCACGACGATGGTATCAGCCCACTGCGCGGCTTCCACTGCGCGGGCGCGGTCGTCTTCGTCGGGCGTATAGGAAACGCTCACCAGGCGCAGAGTTGGCATCTCCCGCCGACATCGGAGCGCCGCCTCGCCATACCACGTGAGGTATACGAGCAGATTCCTTCGCGCCGGGTCGAGCGGCAAGTGCGCGTCTTCGTCCTTGACCAACGTAATCGCCTGCGGGAACAGGTCAGCCACCAGCCGGCGATGCGCCTCCTGGTTCATCCTCCCGGTAACGGAGGCAGGGTCGATGGGCGACCCGTTGAGCAGGTTGAAGCGGGCTTTCGTCTCCAGGATGCGGCGCACTGAGGCGTCGATACGCGCTTTGGGGATGTCGCCGCGCTCAACCGCCTGAATCACCGCATCAATCGCGGCCTGCTGGTCTTCCAGAGCGACATTGCCGCCGAACGCGATCAGGTCTGCGCCGGCCTCGACTGCCAGGCGCGCGGCCTCGCTGTAGGAGAAATGCCCGTCGATGGCGTCCATTTCGAGCGCGTCGGTCATGATGAGGCCCTGGTAGCCCATCTCTTCGCGCAGCAACCCCGTGAGAATCGGGTAAGAGAGCGAGGCGGGCCGCCCCTCGACCGGTTCGAGCCTGGGGAACCAGATGTGCGCCGCCATAATCGCGCCCACGTCGGCGTCGATGGCGCTCTGGAAGGGGATGAGTTCCGTTTCATACAGGCGCGCCAGGTCAAAATCCAGGGTAGGGAGATCGGTGTGCGAGTCCTGCGTGGTCGCGCCATGGCCGGGGAAGTGCTTGGCGACCGCCACCAGGCCGGCCTCCTGCGCGCCCTGCACGAATGCGGCGACCATGCGCCCGACCGTCTCAGGATCGGAGCCGAAGGCGCGCCGCGCGATGAGGGCGTTCGCGTGGTCCGTCTCCACATCAGCGACCGGGGCCAGGTTCATGTTGATCCCGACGCCGAGCAACTCCTCGGCCATGGCGCGCCCGACGGCGGCGGCGTTGGCGGGGTCGCCGGTGGCGGCGACAAGCTGGCCGGTGGGGAAGACGGTGAAGCCGTCCTCGGCGTTGAGGCGCGTAACCAGGCCCCCTTCGTGGTCAATGGCGATAAAGAGCGTCGGGACGCCAGCGGCGACGGCGGCGGCTTGCAGCGCGTTGGTGAGATACGCCATCGTCGCGGGGCGCCCGGTGTTGCTCTCGAACAGCACTACGCCGCCGGGCGCGGCTTGTTGAATAAAGCGCTGCGCGTTGCCAGGCAGATCGATCCCCTGCACGCTGACCATAAACAACTGCCCCACGCGCTGCGCCAGCGTCATCGAAGCCAGCAGGCGGTCAACTTGAGAGGTTTGCAACGGGGGCGCGGCAGTCCAGCCGGGCAGCAGCAACGAGAGGCACAGCCAGAAGTCCAGGATAGAATGAGGAATGGAGCGCATTTTGCGATGGATCGTGAGCGGGAAGTCTCTGAAGCGGTGATGCATTGCACGCAAGATGCGCACGTCGAGCGCCCTTCTGGTGTTTCGGATGCGGGGGGATTATACCAGGTGGACAACTTCCCGGAAGCTCGGAGCTTCTGCAACGCTCCACAAGGACGCTCTCCGCGACAAATGACATTTGGACCGTCACGGGTGTGACAAAGGGTAGTGCCGTTTTGATTGTGCCTTCCGTTACAATCTAGATAAGATCGCTCCTCTTCGACACGAGGATTCTGATGCGGACACGTCTCTCCATTGCAACGGTTCGGGGCGAGTTTGTCCAGCAGGTTGAGGCCATCAGCGGCGTCAACCTGCTTGCATGTAACCAGTGTGGCAAGTGCAGCGCCGGCTGCCCGGTCGCCTTCAGCCTGGATGTGCTGCCCAACCAGGTCATCCGCCTGGCGCAACTCGGCGCGGAGGCCGCGTTAGAGGCCGAAACCATCTGGACGTGCGCCTCGTGCCTGACGTGCGTCGCGCGCTGCCCCAAAGGAGTTGACCTGCCGCGCGTTATGGAGGCGTTGCGGCAGATCGCGCTCCGGCGCGGCGACGACCGCCTGCGCGTCGCCGAAATCGACCCGGAGCTGATCGCCGAAGCGCCGCAACTGGCGCTCATCGGCGGATTCCGCAAGTACACACGCTAGCAAGAGGTCTTGATGAGCACACCGTACTTCCCCGGCTGCACGTTGAGCACGAAGGCCGCCGGTTATGACCGGTCCGGTCGCGCCGTCGCTGCCGCGCTCGGCATGGCGTTTGAGGAGATCACGGGCTGGCAGTGCTGCGGCGCGACCTTCCCACTTGCCACCGACAACAGCATGGCGCTCGTCGCGCCGACGCGCATCCTCGCCCAGGCGGAGAAGGCCGGCGATACGGTCGCTACCCTGTGCGCGATCTGCTATCACGTCCTCAAACGCACGCAGGCCGCCCTCGCCCGCGACGCCGATATGCTGGAGCGCATCAACTGGTTCACGGAGAACCCCTACCACGGCGGGGTGCGCGTGGTGCACTTCCTTGAGATGCTGCGCGACCAACTCACCTGGGAGGGGCTGCGCGCGCAGGTTAAGCGCCCGCTGGGCGGCCTCAAGGTTGCGCCGTACTACGGCTGTTTGCTCCTGCGCCCGGCCAAAGAGATGCAACTCGACGACCCGGAGCGCCCGACGATCCTGCACGACTGCCTGTTGGCGCTCGGCGCGGAGGTGATCGATTTCCCCTACGCGGTCGAATGCTGCGGTAGCTACCTGGCGGTCGAGAAGGCCGAGGTCCCCGACCGGCTCGCGCACACGATCATTGCTTCAGCGCGGGTCAACGGCGCAGACGCCCTCGTCACCGCGTGCCCGCTGTGCCAGTTCAACCTGGACTATCCGCAGCGCGGATTCCCCTCTCCCGTTCTGGGAGAGGGGCAGGGGGTGAGGGGGCTGCCTGTGCTCTACTTCACGCAGTTGATGGCGGTCGCGCTCGGCCTGCCGGCGGAGAATTGGGGGCTAGAAGGGCTGTATGTTGATCCGACGCCGCTGTTAGAACCGATTCCGGCGCGTGAGGAGGCGGGCGCGTGATCCCCCGTGTGATGGTCGTCGGCGGCGGGATCGCCGGGATTCAGGCGGCGCTCGATGTCGCCAACAGCGGCTACGAGGTCGTGCTCGTTGAGCGGCTGCCGTCCATCGGCGGGCACATGGCGCAACTGAGCGAGACCTTCCCCACGCTCGATTGCTCGCAATGTATCATGACGCCGCGCACGGTGGAAGTCGGGCATCATGACAAGATCAAGCTCCTCACCTATAGCGCGGTCGAGCGCGTCGAGGGCGAGGCCGGGAACTTCCATGTGCGCGTGCGCCGCGCGCCGACCTACGTCGATTGGAACCTGTGCACGGGGTGCGGCACGTGCCAGCAGAAATGCCCCTACAAGGCCGAGTCCGACTTCGAGCGCGGCATCGGGCCGCGCAAGGCGATCTACACGCTCAGCCCGCAGGCCGTGCCCAACAAGCCGGTCATCGACCCCGGCGCGTGCAAGTGGCTGCTCACCCGCGCCGAGCGCGAGGCCGAGGGCAAGAAGCCGCAGTGCGGCGCGTGCCAGAAGCTCTGCCCCACTGAGGCGATCCGGTTTGACGACGCGCCGGCGTACTTCGAGGAAGAGGTCGGCGCGATCATCGTGGCGACCGGCTACGACTTGATGTCGCCCGCGCGCCTGCCCGAATATGGCGGCGGGGCGATCCCCGACGTGATCGACGGGCTGGCCTTCGAGCGGCTCCTCGCGTCCTCCGGGCCGACGGCGGGCGCGGTGCGCCGCCCCAGCGACGGCGCTACGCCCCAAGAGATCGTGTTTGTGCAGTGCGCCGGCAGCCGCGACCCCGAACGCGGCGCGTCGTACTGTTCCAAGATTTGCTGCATGTACACCGCCAAACAGGCGATGCTCTATAAACACCGCGTGCACGACGGGCAGGCGTACATCTTTTACATCGACGTGCGCGCCGGCGGGAAGCGCTACGAGGAGTTCATCAACCGGGGCATCGAGGAAGAGAAGACGGTCTACCTGCGCGGCAAGGTGAGCAAGATTTACCGCGACGGCGACAAGGTCATCGTGCGCGGCGCGGACACGCTCAGCGGCAGGCAGGTGGAGATCGCCGCCGACTTGGTCGTGCTGGCGATGGCGGTGCTCCCCCGCGCCGACGCGCCGGAGGTCGCCGCGCGCCTGGGCATCGAGGTAGACGCGCACGGCTTCTTCGGGTCGCCCGACGACGAGTTGCAGCCGGTCGCGAGCACGCGGCCCGGCGTGTACCTGGCGGGCGCGGCGACCGGGCCGAAGGACATCCCCGAAACGGTAGCGCAGGCGAGCGGCGCGGCGGGCAAGGTGCTGAGCCTGTTCCGCCAGTGGGAGACGAGCGCGAAGCCGGAAGGAGTAGGAGTTTAACCACGAATAACACCGAACTGATTCAAACTTTTGCCAACAGCTGGCCGTGCTAAGCGTTTCTCTACCTCACCCCCGTCTCGCCTGCGGCTCGACATCCCCTCTC
>DAOTXU010000305.1:0-2499 GCA_034435135.1 Anaerolineae bacterium
GCTCGACACCCCCTCTCCGCAAGCGGAGAGGGGGACGGGGGGTGAGGTCGCCCGCAAACACGACCAGCGCCACCGCATCGGTGTTGTTGGCTCAAAAGCTTGAATCACTTCATATGGACAGGGGGCTTAGACCCCCTGCCCAAGTGGTTGCCCCAAAAGAGGGCGAGCGGTCAGCCGCGCTGCTGCCGGCCCGCCGCCACAAGCAGCCCGGTCAGCGCCAGCCCGGCCAGCCCCACGAAAGGAGCCACACTAAACGACGTATCGGCTGCCGTTTCAGGCGACTCGTTGTGGTAAGCCGTGCCCTCCGGTGTCACCTCGTAAGCTGCGCCCGCGTACACCACGATCACCCGGTCCCCCAGCGCGAAGTAGTCGCCCAGTTCGGGGTGCTCGGTCAGCAAGTCGAAGTAAGCGTCGCTGAGGAACTCGACCTTGACCGGGTCGGTGTAAACGTTGGGGTCATACTCGGTGTCGATCCACACGCCGTCGCGGAAGACGAAGGTCTTGGTGTTGACTAGGCGAATCACGTCGCTCGTCTTGACATAACCCTCGCCCGCTCCGCCGCCCGTAGATGGCATCGCAACTTGGGCGGGCATCGTCGCGGGCGCGGTCGCCGCCGCCCGCATCTCCATCTCTTCGGCGGCGTCAATGGCGCCAGGGCCGCCGCCAAGGCCAGACTGCGCCTGGTCAAGACTGCGCGCGGCGGCCTCTCGGCCTTCCTCGGTGAAGATGTCGTCTTCAGTGATGAGGAAAGACGTGTACGGCGTGATGATGCCGTAGCGCAGGCTCAGTTGCACGATGCTATCGACCAGTTCAGGGTTCTCGCCGTGCAGCCGAATCTGGTTGAGCAGGTCGCCGATGCGGCGCGTGGCCCACAGGCGCGGGATGAAGCTCTCGCCGCCGGCGTTGCGCCGGAACTCCAGCCCCGAATACACATACATATGCTCCTCGCCGCCCACCTGGCCGGTCAGCTTGATGGTGGCCTCGCCGCCGTCGCGGTAGCGCCCGACGATCACCATCTGCGTGCCGGCGAACAGGTCAGGCAGCGGCGCGGCGGGGTAGTATTCCTCGGCCATCACGTCGCCGAAGTCGAGCGCGATGTCGGTGAGCACCGGCGCGCTGATCTTGGCGTAGAGGCTGCTCACCTCCTCGTCGATGCGCTCGCCGGGGCGCACGTAGGCGCTCGCGCCGTGATGGTTCTTCGACAGCGAGTCGAGCAGGATCGGGTCCACGTCGTCGCCTACCCCGAAGGTGAACAGGCGCACGTTCGGCGGCGCAGCGTCCGCCACATTTGCCAGAATGGTAGAGGTGTTAACCTCGCCCTCGGTCGGCAGGCCATCGGTGAGGAAGATCACTACCGCCGGGCGTTCGCCGACGAAGCGCATCGCCTGGAGAAGCGCCTCGTTGATGTTGGTGCCGCCGATGGCCTCCAGGTCGTTGATCCACTCAATCGCGGCCTGCGCCTCGCGCGGGGGCTGCATCTCATTGGCGAAGACGCTCCAGCCCGTGCTGAAGACGATCAGGTTGAAGCGGTCCTCCGGGTTCAGGTGCTCCAGCACATAGGCGGCGGCGGCGCGCGCCTGATCCCACTTCTCGCCGTCCATGCTGCCGCTCTGGTCCAGCACTACAATGATGTCGCGCGCCACGACGCGCTCGGTTTCGACCTCGATGGGTGGGGCCACCAGCAGTGCGAAAAAGCCGCGCCCGTCGGCGCTCTCTCGGTAAGTGAGCAGGTTGACGTTGATCTCCTCGCGCGCCAGGCCGTAGCGCAGGATGAAATCGGTGTCGGGCAGGACGTTGTACGCCTCGTACCCGGCGCTAAAGCGGCGCGCTCCGTCGCGGCGGATGGCGACATCGTGCGTGTCGGAGTAGATCGCGCCGATGTCGTCGTTGGAGACCACGTCAACGCTGATCGTGACCTCCTCCAGCGGGCGCGCGGAGAAGCGCTCGGTGTTGAGCGGGTAGCGATAAGTGACGAGGCCCTGGTCCACGTCGAGCGCCTGCGCGTATTCGAGTTCGATGCGGCGCTCCTCGCCGGGGGCGATGGGGAAGACGTTGGCCTGCACCATTTGCGTGCCGATGTACTCCAGCAGCGCGGGGTCGCGGAAGCGGCGCACGATGTCGTCGTAGATGCGCCGCGCTTCGTCGCGTTCCAGAATGCGCGCCTCGACGGGCTTGCCGTCCACCCACATCACAAAGTCGTTAACGGTCGCCCCTTCGGGCAGGGGAAAGATGTAAGTGCCCTCGGCGGTGAACTCGCCTTCGTTGACGAAGACTTGGTCCACGTGCGTGGTGGCGATTTGGTTGTCTATGACGACGTGGACGCGGTGGTAGCGGATGGTCAACCATTGCGGGTTGGTGATGACGCCGGGCGGCGGCGGTTCGGGCGGCCAGGGCGGGATGATGATCCCGTCGGCCAGGGCGGGGGCGGCGCTGCCGAGCAGCGCGGCGACCATCGCGATGAGGATAAGCGTCCTCTTCATCTTCCATAGCCTCCTGTGT
>DAOTXU010000306.1:0-12535 GCA_034435135.1 Anaerolineae bacterium
GCTCCACAAAATGGCGTGGTCCAGCGCAACCGTCCCATTTGGAAACAGGACAAGGGGCTTAAGCCCCTTGTCCCACCCACAGAGGGGTTGAACAGGCTAAAAGACGCGCGTGGTGTTCCATGAATGGACGCTCCACGCTATTCTGTAGTGCTACCCGCGCCGCTGCCGACGTTGGGATACACACCAACGCCCCTGGCAACCTTACCAGGGGCGCTTTCTATACTGCCGATGTGTCTGTGCAGGAATGTAGCCCTTTACCACCGCACCGGTCTGATGATCCGCGCTTTCTTGCCGATTGCATACCAGCCCAGCGCCGCCAGCAGCGTGAGCATGGCCTCGGCGAGGCGTTGGATCACTTGCAGCGCGGCGGCGACCTGCGCCTCCACCTGGAAGAAGCCCGCCGCCAGCGCCACGATCACCATGACGGCGGACACCGCCAGCGTGATGTAGCCGCCGTACCCTTCAGGCAGCCCCAGCCGCGCGCCGATCACCTTGATGACCTGCACGACCGCGACGGTCAACGGGGCCAGCGCAAGCCCCGCCACCGTCAGGTTGTTGAACCACTCCGGCAGACCAAAAGCGTCCATTATTTGCTCCTTTCACTCACTTGACTCGACAGCCGGCGTGAAGCCCCCTGCCTCGGCGAGACGGCCCACCAGCCGCGCCAGCTTCACGACCTGCGCGCGCAGCGCCTCTAACGTCGAGGCCTCCCCCGCGCCCGCGACAATCCCTTTCACGTCGGCGGCGCTGACCTGCGCGGCGGCAGCAGCGACCCGCGCCGCGCGTTCCGCCTCCGCCGCCTGCCCGGCGCTCAGCCGCGTGTGATCGTGCGCCAGCACGACCGCGCGCGCCGTCGCTTCGTGCGCCTCGGTCGCGCCGTCGTCAAGGAATACGCGCACGCCATCGGGATCGGTCGCCAGCCCCAGGTAGACTGCATTCAGCGCGCCGCGCAGCTCCTCGTCCAGGCGCGGGACATTGACCGGCGGCGCATCGCCAATGCGATATTCACGCATTCGCTACACCTCCCATCCCCAATAGGGTGATCAGGACAAGGAGCTTAAGCCCCTTGTCTGGGCGTTCATACCTCCCATCCGAGCAGGGTGATCGGAAACCCGTTGTTCTTGATCGTCGCCGTCGCGCCGTTGGTGACGTTGCGGTACTGCAACGTAAACGCCCGGCTGCCGCTGGACAGGCCGGCGAACAGCGCGGCGACCGCCACCCACTCCTGCCGGTTCTGCGGCAGGCGCGCCAGCCCATGCGTCCCGCCCGCGCGCACGCCATCCACCGCGAGGTCCGCCTCGGCCTCGCTGCCGGAGGTGGTGTCCGCTTCGAGCCGGAACGTCGCTATCAGGAACGCGCGCCCGCTGACGATGTTCAACGTCAGCGCCAGGTTGGCGGGGTCCACGTTCGCCCAGGCGTTGCTCGTCGTTGCATAATCGGCTGCGCCAGTGCGGTATACGCTGCCCGTTGGCCGCCCGCTGAGCAGATACTCCATGTTGGCCTTGAAGTGCGTGTCGTACCACGTCTCATCCATCAGATCGCCGGTGCTTTTGTCCGGGATCGCCGTCCATGCCATAGAACTAACCTCCTTGACTAGTAGAGGCAAAGCACGCCTTGCCCCTACAAATCCTATTGGGCCTTCAGAACCCCAGGCGCGTGCTCTGCTCCAGGTTCGACCGCCCGCTCACGCCCAGCAGCCACGCCCGGAAGGGTGGAACCGGTTCCAGCCGCCAGGTGCAGGCGTGCGACGCGCCGCCCCCGGCCACGCGATGACGCTCGGCGATGATGAAGTAATCCCCGGCGCTCATCCCCGTCTGCGACTCGCTCAGGCGCACCACGTCGAACAGGGTGCGATCCAGGATGTACGCGGCGTGGGACGGCGTGTTGGTCAATGCGACGCTCTCCGCGCCGCCGGCAGGGTCTTTGTGGAGCAGGAGCGCGTAATGCGCCATCGCATAGCCGGTCGCGGGCGTGTTGAGCAGCGGCGCGTACAGGTCCAGGCGGCGGCGCTGGTAGCGCGTGATGCTGAGCGCGTCCGAGGCGGCGATCTCCTCATGATCGAAGGCCTTGAGCGGTGTGCCTCGCAGCCGCAGAAACGTGATGTAAATCGGCCCCGACACTGGCGCGCCGCCGCCGCCGACCTGCCCCCACTGGAAGGTGATGTCCGCGCTAGTGGCTTTGGGCGTCACGTTGACTGCAAGCTGCGACGCATACGTGTAGTCCGCGCCGGTCCCGTCGGCGAGGGCGTTGGCGGTGAAGTCCGTGCCGGGCGCGGGCGTGATGACCGCGCTCGCGCCGTGCCGCCGCCCGTCGGCGGTGACAAAGGGCGCGCGAATGGTCCGCGCGCTGTTGGCCGGCAGCCGGATCGGCGCGCCCCGGTGCTCCCACAGAACCGAGCCGGAGCCGCCGACCTCGCGCGGGTCCATGCGCACCACGACCTCGTTGTACACGTGATCTATCGCGCGCCGGTAGCGCAGATCGGCCATGCTGTCGCTGAGCGTCGCCGCGACGCTATGCTCCTTCTGCGGCCAGTGGCGGTCGAGAAAGCGCGCCTTGCCCGCGCGCGTGAAGTGGAAGCGCCCGTACTCGCTGGCGCACGTCTCCCGGATCGCTTCGAGCGCGGTGGCCTGTTCGGGAGGCCAGGTGTCCCCCGCGTGCGCGAAGGTCTCCTGCCCGGTCTCGAAGTCGCGGTAAACGCTCGCGCCGCCGAGCCGCGTCGTCTCGCCGAGTTCGGCGTGGCCGGCCACACCCAGCACCCAGTAGCCGCTCAGCGCCGGCGGCCACGCCACCGCGCGCACAATGGCGTCGATGATCTCGTCCGCGCGCTTGTTCGTGTGCAGCGCCAGGTCAAGCGGGTAGCGAGCCAGCAACGCCACTCCATCGACGCAGCGGAAGACCGCGCGCCGCTCGCCCTTCGCGCCGGCGGTCGGCTCGATGCTTTGCAGATAGCCGTAGAACAGCGTGCGCGTCGCGCTCTCGTGCGTCGCCTGGACGCGGAGGTAGCGCATCGGCAGCAGGTCGCTGTGGAGTGGGCCGCTGGCGTATTCCGGCGAGAAGCGGCGGTCGCTGTTGTCGAGCGCCAGCGTCAACCAGCCGGGCGCGGCAGTGGGATCGTAAGGCCGCGCGTAGCCGATCTCCCACTCGGCGTCGATTATGTAGGCGGTCACGTCCTCGTCCGCGCCGGAGAAGTCGCCGTCGTTGTCCCAATCGACCTGAAAGGCGTAGGTGATGGTTGCCATAGTGACACCTCTTGTAGCTCCCCGCGAGCTTCAAGCTCGCGGGGAGCTATCTTTGGGGCACGGCGCGCCGCGCCCCTACAACGCGACGCTGGTGCGGTTGACCGCGCCGGTGATCTGCAACGTCGCCTGCCACGTCACCAGGCCTGGCGGCGCGCCGCCCAGCGCGTAGCGGCGCACCAGCGCCTCGAAGTGATAGAAGCGCGCCCCGTCGATGCCCACTTCCACCGTGCGCGTCACGCTGGAGCCGAGCGCGCCGGCCAGGATCGCGTCGGTTTGCGGCGCGGTGTCGTTGAACGGACCGCCGAGAGTCAACTCGCCGCCGTGCAGCCCCGGCAGGTACGCGCGGTCCGCGTCGCCGACGGTGGTCGCTTCTAGCGCTTCCACGGTGCGCGCCAGCGACCAGCTATCAACATCGCCGCTGACATCGGTCAGCGCGCCGCCTACATCGTCGATGCGTATCGTGACCTTGCGCTGCGATTTGTGGCTCATGTTCCCTTTGTCCTGTCTCCTCTCCCACAGAGTGCACTTCACTTTTGGGGCGGGTTTGTGTTCAGACCGTATTCCCTTTTTCAGAGGGGCGCAGCGTGCCGATCCGTTTGGACAGGGGGCTTAAGCCCCCTGTCCGGATTGGATGGAGTCAATCCTCCAGCGTCGGCGCGCTCTCCTCGTCCCAGACGAGCATGAGGTCTTGACGCAGATAGCGCGCCCCGCCGCCCGGCGAGCGCTCTGCCTCCACCGGCCCGCCCTGCGTGACCAGGCTGCGCGTCACGCCGGCCATGCCGCCCAGCGCCGCATACTTGTCGAACGCGCTCAGCGCTGATTCCCGCACGGCGGCGAGCGTCTGGTACGCGGATGGGTCGGCGTAGCGCACCCACAGCTCGATGATCGTGGTCCAGGTCGTCGTCAGGCGGCTGAGCGTGCCCGGCGCGCGCTCGAACAGCCCCGGCTTGAGGAAGGCGTACTGCGCCGCCGCGCCGCTGTCGAGCCGGCCATAGCCGCCGGGCGGGCTGTTGTTCGCCAGGCTGGCGGAGTTGGTTTCGTCGAAATCGTCGCTGGTCCGCAAGATGGCGAGCGCGCTGGCTTCTCCCACGCTATAAGTCATGGCTTCTCCTGGCGGTGAAGCTGGATACTGGAAGCTGGCGTCAGAAACCGGCCTCATGAGGGGGCGTTCTTACCCGCTTCCAGCTTCCGGCGTCTACTCTTCGAACATGTCGCGGCGGAAGCGCGGCTGCGCCGCCGATGGGTCGTCGGGGTCAGTCTCGCCCGTAAAGGTGAGACCCTGCGCCGACTCGTCGGCGACCGCGCACCCCAGCCGCTTGAACGCCAGCGCGTTCGCCTGCGCGAACGCGCGCGCGGGCGCGTGCAGCCCGATGAAGCCGCCCGCCCGGCTGCCCTCGTCGCCGCTCCAGCCCTGCGCCTGGCGCGTCAGCTCCACCATGCCGACCACGCGCGCGATTACCCACTCGTCGCAGGCGAGCTTTGCATCAGGCTGGGTGACCGGCACGGCCAGCCCCGCGCCGGCCAGCGCCAGGTTCAGCGCCGCCGACGCCCGGTCGATCATCGCCTCCACCTCGGCGAGGGTGGGGCGCGTCGTGCTGTTGAACGTGCTCTGCCCGTCGAGCAGGTGGCGCGTGAACGCCAGCACGCCCGTCGTCGAGCCGTAGCTGTTGGCTCCAATCGCCATTGTCTTGCTCCTCGGTTCTCGGCGCTCGTCTCTCGGTTCTCGTTTCGCGCCAATCCGGCGCGCGACGATCACCGAGCTACGAGCGCTACGCCGCCGGAAGCGCCCGGCATATCTCGATCAGCAGGCGCACCAATGCGCGGCGCGTCATGCCGGCCTGCACCCGGTTGGCCTGCTCCGCCGTGAAGCCGTAGCCGCGCAGGCGGGCGCGCAGGGCGGTTACTTCCGTCGCATCCAGCGGTTGGTCCGCCGGCCTGGGCGTGACAGTCACAGGGGGACTCCCCATCACTGCACCTCCTCGACGGTCAACACGGCGTAGGTTGCGTCCATCTCGATCTGCGCGAACGTCGCCGCGTCGCAGCGGACGAGATGGACAAAGGCGTTCGGCGCAGGCGGGATGTTCGCCGCCGGCTGGGCGGTCAGGTCCACGTACTGGCTGATGCCGTAATCGCGCTCCACCTGCGGCGTCTTCCCTCCCTGCCCATCCGCCGCCCACGGCCCGATGATGACAGCTTCCACCACGCTCATAGCGCCTCCGCCTTGAACCAATCGGCTTGCATCGTCTGATCCACGCCCGCAGAGGCGAGCCGCATCCCCGCGTGGGCGTTGGCGACCGCCGCCGCGCTGGCGTAGGCGAACTTCTCGTCGTCATCGACGGCGGCGACGATCTCGTTGGGCCGGTTGTAGACCGCGACCTCGTACCACGTATCCCGGACGAAATCGAACGCCGCCATCGCACGCTGGACTGCTCCAGGGAACTCGTACAGCCGGAGGTCGCCGAACGACCCGGTGCCGAAGCCGCATTGCAGCACGAGACACGTCGCCGCGTCGGCGGCGCTCCGAAAGTAGAGCGAGAACGTGGCGTTCACGTCGCTGGCCGCCGCCAGCCGGAACCGCGCCGAGATGACCCCGGTCGCCACGCCGGAGACCAGCGTCAGCCGGGGCGTTGCGCTCGACAGGGCGGCGTAGCCGCCCGAAAGCGCGATGTACGCGGCGTCGTTGCCCCAGCTCGCGCCGATCCGGTTCACCGGCGCGATGGCGTGCGCCGAGAGCGCGCCCGAACCGTCGAAGGCGTCGTGCAGGATGAAGCCGCCCGCCGCCAGCGCTGCGACCCGCACCGGCTGTGTGGTCGGTATGCCCTTTGGCGCGTCACGGACGACCATGCCTCAGTCTCCCGGCTGCCTGTAGGCGCACAGGTGCACCGTGCTCGTGCCCGACGCGCCCTTGCGCACGAACCTCACTTTGTTCAGGTCGCCGGAGTAGAAGTACGGCGCGCTCCCCACGCCGAACACGACCCCAACGCTGTTGGTCGGGTCGGTCCCGTCGTCGCGCAGCCGGGCGTCGGCGCCCTCCACGCTGAACAGGATCACCGACCCGGCCCGGCTGGTGCTGTTCAGCCCTTTCGCGGTGCTGTTGTTCAGGGTCAACGTCTCAAAGCTCACCGGGTTCAGCCCCGGCAGCCTCCTTGATCCCGTAGGCATTGTTCCTTCTCCTCAAGTTAAGAAGCTCGAAACTGGAAGCTAGAAACCGGCTGGCAGGGAGTCAGACCAGCTTCCAGCATCTAGCTTCCAGCTGTCTCGCCAGGTGCGGCCTTCTTTGCGGCGTATGCTTCCACCCGGCGCTGGCGGTTGCCCTCATCCACGAGCGCGCGCACCGCCGGGGAGAGCGCCCCCGCTGAGGGCGGCAGCCCTCCCCAGTTGACGGCGGTCGCTGGCGGCACGCGGTGCGCCGCCTGCGCGCCGCAGACAGGGCAGGCCGGCGCCTCGCCCGGATCGTCGCAGGCGGCCATGGGGTGTTTCACCTCGAAGCGATGGCCGCATCCCGGCGTGTCGCATTGGTAGACATACGTCGGCGTCATGTTTGCCTTGCCTAAGCTCCTTTGCAGTGGCGCTCACTTCACAGCTTCCCGAAAGCTGCGAGCTTTCGGGAAGCTACCGGGCTTCCGACTTCGAGAGCAACGCCTCCCACTCGCTCACGCTCTGCCGCACGTCGTACTGCGCTTCCGCGAGGCGGCGATAACACCGCCCGGCGTCGGCGCGGGCGCGCGCGTCGGTCAGCAGCGCCTTGAGGCGATGCGGGCATAGCCCATCGGCGGTGGGCAGGCCGGCCCACCACGCGGTCGCCAGCTTGTTGTCGCTCTTCATCGCGCCCCAGGGACCCGGATACGGCGGGCACAGCGCTACATCCGCCGCGAGCAGCTCTTCGTGGAAGGTCTCCAGCCGCCAGCGATGGTATTCCACGTCCACGCCTTCGACCTGCACGCCGCCCGGCGCGCCGTTGTCCAGAACCCGCAACCGGAAGCGCACGCCTTCCGCCGCCAGGCGGTGCAGGGTCAGCAGCGCCCCGCTCAGGCTGGCGTTTCGATTCCAGCCCTGCCCGAACCAGAGCAGGGCCGGCCATGCCGTCTCTGTGTGGCGCTTGGCCGTCGGGTGAAAGGCCGGGTCCATCCGGTCGGGGATGACCGTCACGCCGATGTCCAGCGCCGGGAAATCGGCGCGCAGGCCGTCGGCGAGGCCCTGACTGCTGACCACGACGTGATCCACCAGCGGCAGAAACTCCCGCGCCGGCCCCGGCGTCAGCCACCAGATCGGGTCGCACAGGTCCCAGATCACCCGCTGGCCGCGCGCCTTCGCCTCGCGCGCGAGCGCCTGCGCCTCGGCGTCGCACCACTTGGGGAAGATCAGCGCGCCGTAGGCCGGCATCCACGCCGCCTCGCGCTCGCTGATGAGGGCGCAGTCCGCCCAGCCCGCATACCTGGCGATCCACCAGGCGCGGTAGCGGCTGCCGGCCCATTCCAGCGGGCCTTGTGCGAGAAAGAGCGCTTTCATCGATCCTCGTCGCTCGTTTCTTGGCTCTTGTCGCTTGCAAGCCGGCTCGGTAACGAGCGCCAAGCCGTGAGCGCCGAGAGCCGCGCCCGCCACTCCGCGCGCATCTGCTCGATCTGTTCGTCCACATGCGCGCTGAGTTCGGCGCTCTCGATGAAGTCGCCGGGTGACAGCGGGTAGCTGATGTAGTGCCCGGAGCGCGCGTCGGGGTCGCCCCAGAGCGTGAAGCCCGCCACCCGCGCGAAGAAGCAGAAGCGGATGTCCGAGCCGACCGCGTCCTTCATCCCGCGCAGAGGGCGCAGCGCCTCCGCCCCGCGCAGCACCGCCTCCAGGTCGTAGGGCCACACGTCCATATCGTCCTCGACGATGAACGGCTCGCCCTTCAGCAGCGGCGCGACGCCCTCGAACACGCCCCGGTGGATCAACGCGCAGCCCCAGCCCGCCGCGCCGAGCTTCACCAGCGCGCCGGTCGGCGGCATCCGCGTCATCGGGCGCATCGGCCAGTGGAAGTCGGGGTCGTCCTCGAACCACACGTGCTGCACCGGCGCGTAGGCGCGCTTCATGTACAGTCCGCTCACGAACGCCTCACCGTGCGCGCGCAGGCGTTCGAGCAGGTCGGGCGGGTGGAGCATGTCCAGGTCGAGCAGCAGGAGGAAGTCGTGCGTCGAGTGCAGAAAGTCGCTCACGTGCTGCTCGCGGCCCTCGTAGCCTTTGGTCGGCGTCAGGATCACCGGGACGCCGTCGCCCGGCCTGCGGCGGATCGCCATGGCGCTGGCGACGGCGGCCACCGGCTGCATCTCCGCGCCAACCGCCCCGATGTAGACGCTCCCAGTCAACATGTGGCTGCCGAATCCCTTCTGTGTTCTACCCTCACCCCCCTTCCCCCTCTCCCATAGCAGGGAGAGGGGGCATCAGAGAGGAGCGTTCTTCTATCCTATCCGGCTCCCCTCTCCCCTTGTGGGAGAGAGGCCGGGGGTGAGGGGCGCAGGTCACACGATGTCGATCAGCAGATACCCGCCGTCCGCCGCGACCATCTTCTGGTCGTACTGCATCTTGCCGCGCAGCACGTCGGACTCAACGCGCTCGTCGCGCCAGCGGTAGATCGTGCCTGCGCCGCCGCCCGCCGGCCACACGAACGTGTAGCCCGCGCTCGGCGAGAGCAGCCCCGGCGTCGGGTTGGCGTAGCAGATCAGACAGTCGTCGTCTACGATGGGGCTGAGCGCCGCCGCCTGCCCCTCCTCGTTCGTGGCGTAGATCGCCTCGCTCACCAGGTACTTCTCCACGCCGAAGATCGCCGCCATCGCCGCGTTGACGTTGGCCGTCGTCGCCGCCTCGCTGTACTTGATTCGCTCCAGCACGTCGGGGTGGTTGAGCAGCGCGTCGTGCACGATCAGGCCCATCGCCATGACGTTGGCGGGCCGCCCGATGGCCTGTGCGACCGTGCGGCGGCAAGTCCGCACCGCGCCGATGGGGTCGGAGTTGTCGTAGTCGTCCCAGTCGATGCCGACGCCCGTGCCGGAGTTGTTGTCCTGGAACGTCCACACGCCCGCGACCATGAAACCCTGCGCAAACGTCAGTTCGCGCTTGAGCAACATCTGTTGTGTGAGCCACTCCATGCCGTCGCGGTCCAGGTCAACCGGGTTGTCGGCGGCGGCAGCGATTTCGTCGGGGATGGGGTGCTCCAGCGAGAACTGCTCGGTGGCGTAGGTCCCGTAACTGATCGGGTAGCCGGCGCGCGGGTGTTCTGCGCCGTAAGCGCGCACCTGCATCTCCGGGCGCAGCCAGTAGTCGCGCGTATATTCGGGGTACTTCCCGCTGTCCTTCGCCACCTCGACGATGGGGAAGGCCCGGTCGGCGATGAACGCGCTCACCTGGTTGCGGTACGCGACCGACATCTCGGTGAGGAACGTATCCACATGCACTTCGCTGCGATCAGGTTGAGCCATAGGTTCTCCTCTCTTCTCACAATCTGTTCATCGGGGCGAACCACCGGTTCGCCCCTAATACCGGCTGCGCTCCCACACGAACGCGAACACGTCGCCCGCGCTCGCCGCCTCCACCGCATAGCCGACCAACTGGCGCTGGTCGGCGGTCGATTGCACCAGCCGCCCGGTGGTGTTGAAGCCCAGCGGCTTGCCGGCGGCGATGCTCCCGCCCGCCACGCCTTTGAGAACGCCCCCGGCGGCGACCTCCGCCGGCTCGCCGTCGCCGGGCTTGTTGTACAGGACGCCGATGCAGTCGTCGCCAACGGCGCTCACGACCTTCACCGCGCCGGCGGTGCTGGCCGGCTTGACGGCGTGGAACTGCTTATCGCTCAGGTCCACAGCGGCGCGCAGCCCCGGAAGGCGCAACGTCACGTGATCGTATGCCATGCTCGTCTCCTCGGTACTCGATACTCGGTACTCGATACTCGGTGCTCGATACTCGAAGCTGGATACTGGAAGCTGGCTGTTGGAAGCTGACCGGTGGCGTTCGGGCTGCTTTACCAGCTTCTAGCTTCAGGCTTTCAGCATCACAGCCTGTTTGTGACCGCCGCCTGATACTCGCGGTACAGTTCCGGCTGCTCGGCGGCGACTTTCTGCCCGGCGGCGGCGTAATCCAGGCCGTAGGTGTGCATCGACGCCTTCACCGCCGCGTTGAAGCGCTCGACAGGCCCGGCAGCCTCCGCGCCGGTCGAGCCGATTTCCTCAAAGAGCGCCGCCTGCGCGTTCTGCGCCAGCAGCGCGCGGAACTTGCCTGCCAGCTCGTCAGCGAGCGCCGCATCGAAGTGCGCGACACGAGTCAGGCGATCTACCCAGTCGCGCCCCAGCCCGTAGCCCTCCAGCGCGCCGAAGCGCCCCGCCTGCGCGCGTTCGGCCTGGGCCGCCTCCAGTTCGTCGAGGCGCGCCTGGATTTCGGCCTCGACGCCCTGCGGCCACAGCCACGCCACGAGCCTCGCGATCAGCCGCGTCAGCAGCCGGTCGAGCAGGCCGCGCGGCGCTTGCACCGTCTCTTTCGTGCTTTCGTCCATCAACACCTCCTGTGATTTGTTCTGCACGGACATCCCGCCCCGCGCGACCAGCGCGCGGCTGCCGACAAGGGGCTTAAGCCCCTTGTCGGGGTGATCTGCGGTTAGCCGGAACAGGCTCACCTGCCGGCCAAAGAAAGGCTGGTTGACCAGCGACACCCCGGCCAGCACGTTGCGCACCATCCGCCCGTCGTAGTCGATTGGCCCCCACACCACCTCCGGGCTGAGGTAGCGGAAGGCCCCCTCCGCCAGCAGCCGCAGGCCGGTCGCGGTCCAGCGGATGCGCCCCCACAGCCCGTCGGGGCGGGCCTCCACCGCGATCACGTCGCCGACCCTGCCCGCCGCGTCATCGTGCGCGCGCGTCACCGGCACGCCGGTTTCCGGCACGTGGCCGAAGTGCGCCGCCATCTCGCGGATCATCGCCGGCGTGACGGCGATCTGACGCCCGAAGCGCGCGAACGTGCCCACCGGCAGGATGCGCAGCCACCCGGCGGCGCGTTCGGGCGCCAGCGCGAAGCGCTCGACCAAACGTACTCCTTGCATTTCACCTCCTTTGTCATCAGACATAGCCGCAAATAACGCCCATCACATGGATTGCGTATCTGAATTCGTGTTATTCGTGGTTCATCTGTTCTGGCGCGCCGATCAACGCGCGCACCCACGCCTCCAGTCCCGCGTCTTTTTCGATCAGGCCCGCGCCCGTCATGCGCTCCAGAAACTCGGCGACCTCAGCAAGCTGCAACTCGGTCAGCGGGCCGTGTTGCACCTTCACGCCGTCGGGCCGCATCCCGTTGAGATCGAGCAGCCGCCGAATGGCAAAGCGCGTGAACGTGTCGGCGATGATGTCCGCGAAGGCGTTGATCGCCGAGGCGAAGAGCGCCGCCTGCGTGCGCGCGAGCGCCAGGCTGCCCGTGTTCTCCAGCCCCAGCATGAGGAACTGCGCCAGCACGCTGAGCGCCATGCGCATCTCGTAGCGGACGATCACCCGGTTTGTGTCCACCGCCGGGCGGCCCGAACTCCCCGCCAGGCTGAAGGTCCAGCCCGGCGGCACGAGCACGCCCGCCTCTTCGTCGTTGCGGACGCGCCGCAGCAGCGCCTCGGCGGCGGCGCGGTCGGGGCTGCCCTCGCTCAGGTCCGCGCCCTCCGGCGGCTGGAGCACCGGCAGGCCGCACAGGTCGCGTTCCACGCCGATGGCCTCGATCTCGCGCAGGTTGCGCGCGAAGTAGTAGCTCGTGTACGCCGCGCGCAGGATGCTGCGCCCTTCGGGGTTGCCCTGTTCCAGCCGCGTGCGATAGAGCACGCTCTTCTCGATGGGGATCATCACCGGTGCGTAGCGCGGCGGGCAAACCTGCACCATGCCGCGAATCCCGCCCTGGTCGTCAAGCTCCCAGCGGTGGAGCGTGTTCTGCCCCCGGATGGCGAACTTCCGCCAGCCGACGCGCCCGTCAGGTCGGCGCTTATACACGATCTCGAACCAAGACCAACCGAACGGGAGCATGGTCAGCGCCTCTGAGAGGTGGTCGTTCCAGGTGTGGCTCATGTCGTCCAGACACGCCTGTAGAAACGTGGCGCGCGCGTCGCCCTTCGGCTCGACCGACCATTCCAGCGCGCGGATGCTCTGCTCGATGGCGAAGAGCGTCGCGCCGATGACCGGGTCGTTGAGGCGCATCTCGTTGAAGGCGCGGTATTGCGCCGGGCCGCGCAACTCGCGCAGGGGGTCGGCGTGAGGCCGCCCGCCCCATACCGGCAGCCCACTCCGGCCAATCTCGGCAAATGGATCGCT
>DAOTXU010000307.1:0-7330 GCA_034435135.1 Anaerolineae bacterium
GCTCCACAAAATGGCGTGGTCCAGCGCAACCGTCCCATTTGGAAACAGGACAAGGGGCTTAAGCCCCTTGTCCCACCCACAGAGGGGTTGAACAGGCTAAAAGACGCGCGTGGTGTTCCATGAATGGACGCTCAACGCTATTCTGTAGTGCTACCGTTGATAACGATACGCATTTGAAGCCGGGGAAGTTTTGTGGAAGTCTACCTACACATCCCGTTCTGCCATGTCAAGTGCGCTTACTGCGCGCTGCACTCGTTCGCGGGGCGGGATCACTTCATCGAGCCATATGTCGCGGCGCTGGAGCGCGAAATCCGTTGCATGGGCGCGGGGCAGCGCGTCGAAACGGTCTACTTCGGCGGCGGGACGCCCTCGCTGCTCACGGCGCGGCAGGTTGAGACTCTGTTGGCGGCGTGCGCGCAGGTCTTCTCCCTCGCCGACGACGCCGAGATCACGATGGAGGCGCACCCGGCCACCGTCAGCCTTGCCTATCTGCGCGACCTGCGCGCGCTCGGCGTTAACCGGCTGAGCTTCGGCGTGCAGAGCGCCCACGACGACACCCTGCGCCGCGTGGGGCGGGCGCACACGGTTGCAGAGGCAGCGCGGGCGTTGGCGTGGGCGCGTGCTGCGGGCTTCGGCAACGCCGGCGTGGACCTGATCTATGGGCTGCCCGGCGAGTCGCTGGCGCGGTGGCGCGCGTCGCTGGCGCGCGCGCTGGCATGGGAGCCGGATCACGTCTCGGCCTACGCGCTGGCGGTCGAGCCGGGGACGGCCCTGGCGCGCCGCGTCGAGATGGGGCAGGAGACGGTCGCGGACGCCGATTGGATGGCCGAGATGTACGACGTGACGACCGACTTGCTGGCGGCGGGGGGGCTGCGCCAGTACGAGATTTCCAATTGGGCGCGGCCCGGCTTGGCCTGCCGCCACAACCTCGGCGTGTGGCGCGGCGGCGAGTACATCGGCCTGGGGGCGGGGGCGCATGGCTACGTCAATGGGGTGCGCTATGAAGTCATCCGCGACTTAGAAGAGTACATCAGGCGCGTGGCAGACCCCGAACCTGTCCTTACTCCCGCGGACAGGGGGTTTAAGCCCTCTGTCCGGCAATCTTTGAGCAGACCTTCAGAGCCGCGCCTGTCGCCGCTGACGCCGGCGGCAGGGGCGACGTACCCTCTCAGCGAGCGCGAGATGATGGAAGAGGCGATGATCCTGGGCCTGCGCTTGGTGGAAGAGGGCGTGTCGGCGGGGCGGTTCGCGGCGCGCTTCGGGCGCGACCTGTGGGACGCCTTCGGCCCCGAACTGGACGCGCTGCTCGCCCTGGGGCTGCTGGAGCGTCACGGCGACGCGGTGCGGCTCACGCCGCGCGCGCGGCTGGTGAGCAATCAGGTGTTCGTGCGGTTCGTCAGCGCGGAGTAGCCCACAAAGAGCGAAACCGACGCAATCATCCTGCCTCCCCGTAAAGCGCGACGATCTGGGTCGCAAAGTCGATGAGGCTCAGGCGTAACGCCTCCGGCTCCAGGACTTCGACCGCCCGCCCGAAGCCGAGCAAGCGGTCGCGCGCCGCTTCCAGCCGCTCGAAGACGAGCGTCAACGTCGTCCAACCCCTCTCATCGGGCGGCCCGGCCTGCGCGCAGGCGTCACGAACTGAGTGGCCGAAGTAGTGCGGCAGCAGGGGAACCAGTTCCGGCGCGACGCGCACTTTTACCGGATAGTACGGGCGGTGTTCGTTACGCGCGGCGCACCACGCGCTCCAGAAGGCGGCCAGGTCAAAATCGAGGGGGCGTTCAAAGCGCGCATCCGCGATGTGTGCATCGGCTACCTGTGAAACGCGAAGGACGCGCGTGGCGCCGTTCATCGCGCAGACCAGATACCACGTGGTCTCCTTAGCGACAAGGCCGTAGGGTTCAACCAGCCACTCCGTCCGGGTATCGAACGGCAGGCGGTACGTCACCTGCAACTTGCGATCCTGCCATACTGCCTGGTGGATGGTCTGCAAATGCGGCGCTGGCGCTTCGGGTTGGTGCCAGGGGACCGAATCCAGGTAGACGCG
This sequence comes from Anaerolineae bacterium, assembly GCA_034435135.1. GTDB lineage: Bacteria > Chloroflexota > Anaerolineae > Aggregatilineales > JAFGMM01 > JAOSJO01. The sequence goes on from DAOTXU010000307.1 coordinate 2,045, forward strand.
CTGGCGCGCGCGCTCCTCGTCAGAGCGGAGCGCCGCTGGCAGCGCGGCGGCGAGCTTGAGCAAGGCAGCTTTTAGCTCCTGGCTCACGCCGAGTTCGGTCAGGGGCGCGGGGATGCTGAGCATAAACAACGCCCGCACCTCGTTCTCGGTCAAGCCGGTGAGGCTTGTGCGGTAATTGTCAAGCAGGGCGCAACCGCCTCCCGGCCCGCGCTCGGCGTAGACCGGGACGCCGGCGAGACTGAGCGCTTCAATATCGCGGTACACGGTGCGCTCTGAAACCTCCAACTCGTCGGCCAACTGCCGCGCCGTCATGCGCCCGCGTGTTTGCAGCAACATCAGCAGTGACAGCAACCGGTCTGCGCGCATCGACACCTCCTCGTGAAATCCGGCACTTGTCCTGATTGTATCTCGAAATCCTGACAGGAGATGTCAGGTGTTGGGGTGTATGCTGATCCAGGAAATCAGCATTATGCAAGGAAGTGATTCAAGCTTTTGAGCCAACGACCGCGGTGCGTGTGGTGCTTGTCGTGTTGGCGGGCACCTCACCCCCCGTCCCCCTCTCCGCTTGCGGAGAGGGGGTGTCGAGCCGCAGGCGAGACGGGGGTGAGGTAGAGAAAGGCCTTAGCACGGCCAGCTGTTGGCGTAAGTTTGAATCAGTTCTATGAAAAGGCAGCAGGCCTTAACCTGCTGTCTGCGCTACCTTATGCACCGGCGGCAGATAAAGCGCTATCTCGCCTCGTCCTCTTCAGGGGTCTCGGCAGCCGCGTTAGCGCGCCCGGCCTGAAGCTCGCGGGCCGCCGCTTTGCCCGCTTCGATGGCCTCTTGCACAGGGTCGCGCTCCAGCTCTTCGACGACCTGGCGGCCACGTCGCTCGACTTCCAGCGTAATCTCCCCGACGATTTTCTCGGCCCCACTGGAAATCATCCGACGGGTTTGCGCGCCGGAGCGGGGCGCTTTCAGAATGCCGCCGACCACGCCGATGGCCCAGCCAATCGCCAGGCCGAAGGTGAACGCGCCCCAGTGACGGTCGGGGGGTGGCGTCTGAGTCATGATTTAGCCCTCCCGGTAGTCGTCAACATTCAGGTAGTCTTCCGGCTCGTAGTTGGGACTCATCAGGCGGAAGATTTCGAGGATACGGCGAATGGCGGCGAAGAAGCCTTGCGCACGGATGACCGGCTTCGCCAGGTTCGCGCCCATGAAGCGGGCGGTGCCGCGCACGGTGTTCGCGGTCTGTTGGAGCGATTCGAGGATGGGCAGCACCTCGTTCTTGAGCACGTTGACGAGCGCGGCCATCTGCAACACCAGGATGACGAGTGAAAGGGCGATGAGGATGGAGAACCAGGCGAGCACGATGATGAAAATGTCGCGCACCGCGCCAATCTTCCCCGCCGCGCCCGGATCGGCCAGCGCGATGATGACGCCGACGAGTGTGCCGACCAACACGACAGCGATTACGATGGCAATCGCCATGATGAACATTTGCATGGGCGACCTGCCACCCCCGGTTGTGGGAGCCGCCTGGCGCGGCATCTCCGCGTAGCGTTCGGCGGCGGCTGCGTCGTTGGGTCCGGGTGGAAGTTGGGCCGGAGGGGTCGGGGGCTTGGGTTGTTCTTCGCTCATGTTGTTATTCGACATCCTTCTCAGCGTTAGAAGCGCCGGTGAGCAGCCGCGCGACAAACAGAGCCAGCCATGCGCCGAGCGTGGCGGTCAGGGTGTGGAGCGGGCCGACGTCGAGAATGGTCACGTTGAGCGCGGACCCGATCATCTGCCCCAGCAAGAAGCCCAGCCAGCCGGCGAGTAGATACAACGCGAGCCGGCGCGCATTGCCGCCAAAGATGAGATGAAAGAGCGCGCCGTATAAAGTCGCCAGGATGAAGCCGAAAATGAACGACGGGCTGGGCATGTGAAAGAGCCGTCTCCTGACCCACGCTGTCCAGACCCCAATCTTAGCGCCTCAAAGGCCGGTGGGCAAACGGTCGAAGGGCTTACGTCAAAAGCGGGAAAAGGCCTCCGGCAAGCATGGAGATTGCAGGAGGTGCCTCGCGCCCCCCAATCACGTATACTCGCGGTCGGAGGTGGAACGGGACGCCTCGGCGCTGACCAGGCGGCGTGCGTTGGGCGTCACGTAGAGGGTGTAGGCGCCCGGTGCGAGCGCCAGGAATGCCTCGCGGCTGACCCGGAAGCGCTCGCTCTCGATACGATAGTAGTACCCTGGCCTGAGCCGGAAGAGCCACCCGCCGCGCGCCCAGAAGGTCGGTTGCCAGCGTTCTGGGATGACGCGACCGCTGACCGCGCGCACTCGCAACGCGTTCGCGTCTTGAATGGCCGGCCACAGGATCACCGCATGGGTCACAAACGGAACCCCGGCCAGGATCAGCGCCCAGAGCACGCCGTCGATAGCGGCGGTATTGAAGAGCAGCGTGAGGATGACAAAGGTCGGCAGGCATACCGCCGCCGCCTGCGCCACGCGGACTGCCGCCTCCCGGCGGATGCGCTCAGCCTGGCGCTCGGTCAACGCGCCGAGACGGTTCGCCTCCAGGTCTTGCGCGGTGAAGCCCAGCGCGTGGGCCAGCGCCGTTGGCTCAGGATGGGGGGAGTCGTAGGCGGTAGCGGTGCGCCGCCGGGCCTGCTGCGGATAATCCATCACACTTGCACACCCTGCGTTACGCGACGACCTGATCTTTCATCTGCTCGTAAAGTGCGCGCAGGTTGTTGCGGTGTAACTCCTGCACGACGCCGTTGAGCGGAATGCGGCTCTTGCCGCAGCTTTCGATGCTGATCGATTCCAGGTACGTTTCGGGGTCTGCTTCTTTGAGCGCGGCCACGACGCGGCGGCGCAGGCATTCCAGGTAGTGCAGGTCGTCTTTGATTTTGTCCTCGATCTCGCCGCGCAGGATGACCTCGCCATGGCCCTGGACAATGTTCTCAAACCCCTGGTTCTGCAACGAGTGCAGCGAAGCGACGAAGTCGTTGTAGTCGCCATCAACGAAGTAAGGCACGGGCATAATGATGTCGGCGGCGAAGAGCACCCGGTCTTCCTCGACAAGACAGACCGTGCCGTCGGGGCTGTGGCCAGGCATGTGCCATATCTTGAGGGTCTTGTTACCCAGATGCAGGCTCATGCTCCCCTGGTCAAAGACAACCGTCGGCAAGACGACCTCGATTGAGGACAGTTCTGGGGTGTTGGCTTTGGCGATCGCCAGCGCCTGACGGCCCTTCGTGTCCAGCAGTTGGTGGCACAGGTCGTGCGCGACAACCAGCGCTTCAGGGAAGAAGCAAGTGCCATAGGTGTGGTCGGCATGGTAATGTGTGTTGACCACATAACGCACCGGGCAGTTCAAGCGCCCTTCGAGGAAGCTCCGAATCTCGCGCGCCTCGGAGGGAAAGACGAGCGTGTCGATGAGGATGGCGCCTTCGGAAGTAACGACAGCGCCGGCGGTGACTTGTGCGTAGATTTCGCTCGTAAAAACGTAAATATCGTCTGCGACTCGTTCCCGCAGCATACGTCATTCTTGAAGGATCGGCGTCGGGGCGCGCCTCCCGCGCGAATTGCGCTTCAGCGGGGAGAGTATAGAAGTTACACACGCGGCTGTCAAGGTTTGTGACAATTTGTGTCACAATGCGCCGCAAAACATCTTGCGGGGAGTTGTGGCTTTCCAACCGTGCGCGCGCCGATCCGATCCATCCGCGCGAATAGGCAGACAGGGGGCTTAAGCCCCCTGTCTGATGATACGGCGAAAAAACCCCGCCATGTCGTGTGCCGCGGGATTTTGAACCTGCTCTCGCAGGGCGGGTGCCCCGCCGTATGCTTCGACCTTGGCTCAGAGCCTACCGTCTCGGCTACGGACACAGGCCCCCATTTTCTGGGTGTTGGCTCAAAACCGTTTGCGCGGCATCACGTGCACGGCAGGTTGCCCTCTTTATACCACTTTTGGGGCCGGCTGACAACAATTCTCGACGGATTTAGCAAACGCTCATTTTCGCTTGGGCCTAGCGATACTCATGGCTGCTGTGCACGTGCACCCATGTGCCCTCGTCGGCCCAGTTGAACAGCCAGAGCGAATCCGCCGGCGCGAGGTTCACGCAGCCGTGGCTGCGCCGGTAGCCGAAGCCGTCGTGCCAGTAAGCGCCGTGCAGCGCTGCTTCGCCATTGAAGAACAGATTCCAGGGCACGTTTTCCAGGTAATAGTAGTCCGGCTTGCCCTCGCTGCCGGACATGGGGGTGTCGGCGACCTTCGACCACACCTGAAACAAGCCCTCCGAAGTGGACCACTGCTCCAACCCCGAAGCGACGAGCGTCGCAAACACGGGGGTCTCGTTCACGTAGGCGGTGAGCGTTTGCTCGTACAGGTCGATGTCAATCCACCGCCCGCTGACGCCCTCCGGGACGGGATTCATGCGCACCTTGCCGAGCCAGCTTTCCTTCGCCCACTGGTCGGGTGCGATCATGTAGTACCGCCACTCGCCTACCCACTCGGTGGCGTAAAGGCTCACCATCTGGTAGCGCTCCAAAAAGGGCGCGGCCTTGTTCGGTTCGCCGCCGGGGGTGAGCAAGGGCTGATTCGGCTGCAAGACCCATGCAAACTCGTAGTCCGGCCAGTCGTCGAAGAGCACGCCGTGAAACTTCGACGGTTCGCGCCAGGTCAGGTCGGCGGTGCGTATCCACTCGCCGTGGTTGATCGCGGTCCACGACTCGCCGTTGGCGTGCTGGCTGCCGCCGGTCGAGACGAAGATAAAGCCTGTCCCCATCGTGCGGATGACCGCCCCCCCCGGCGCGTTGTAGACCGGCGCGTCGGGGGTGGTGACGCGCGCGTAGGATTTGCTCACCGCGTCCGCGACCGTGACAGAAGTCAGACGGATCGGCAGCACCTCCAATGGGTTGGGCGGCATGACCGCGACTGCGCGCAACTCTATTGGAGACGGAGAGACACCGACCGCTGTCGCGCCGCTGGCGGGGAGCGGGTCATCGACGGGCGCGGAGTCGTCGGGGAAGGCGTAGGCGCGCGCGCCCATGCCGCCGAGGGTCAACGCCAACAAGAAGATCACCCGAACAACGTTAAGACGCTTCATCACGCAACTCTCGCCATCCATCTGACTTTATGAATCGGATTATACTATTCCTCTGAACCAGCGACCAAATGGGTCGTGTGGTGCGACCCCCCCGGCGCGATACAATGAAGTGATTCAAGCTTTTGAGCCAACGACCGCGGTGCGTGTGGTGCTTGTCGTGTTGGCGGACACCTCACCCTCCGTCCCCCACTGCGCGTGCGGGGAGGGGGGGTCGGG
>DAOTXU010000308.1:0-1748 GCA_034435135.1 Anaerolineae bacterium
GTCGGCGAAACTTCCGGCGATGGCTCGACCCAGGTCGGTAGCGCCTCCGGTGATGACAACGGTTTTCTCGCGCCAGGTCATGTGACTGCCCTCCTTAGCGAAAAAAGGATGCGATCGGGACGATGGTTCTGCGCGCGCGCCCCGACCCGGTTCACGCGCGCCCCATTGCAGTGTAGTGCACGTTGGGCAGTTATTCAAGTCGGCGCCCCGTGCAGATAGCATGACAAAGTCCGGGGTTAGTTCCAGAAATCGGCCCAGCGCTGCGGGTCGTTGAAGCGCAGGGCGCGGAGGTTGCAGATGGCGTTAGCGGAATCCCGGTACCAGGTCATGCCGCGCAGCTCACAACGTCGGTTGATGATCAAATCGCCCGCCTTCTCCACCGGGCCAGAGCCGACGTGAATGCCTCGCGCGTCGAGTTCGGCGTAGCGGATGCCGTCTTGGTTCGTGCGCAGGTAGCGCATCAGGTCGGTAATGGCGTCACGGGCGTCGGCGTGCGCCAGTTGTCCCCGCAGCCGGTCGAGACGGTTGAGTGCCAGCGCGACTTCGCCAAACCAGAGCAGATCCCGTAACGTCATGCGCACAGCGGCCACGTAGTCCGCCCCCAACTCGACCGTTGCTGGCTGGAGCGCCGCGTGAACCGCGCGGCCCAGGTGAAACCAATCCAGCACATAGAGCGCGTCATAGAAGTGTTCCTGGTGCAGGGCGCGGACCCAAGCCGCACCATCGCCCAGCACGACGACCGTATCGGCGCGTTCCAGTCCTTGGCGGTCGGCTTCGAGGTAGAGTTCTTCCCCCAGGCGCGCGCTGCCGGCGAAGCTCACCACATAGGTGGCCGCTTGCAGTTGCATCCGGTTGCGCCCGACCCGCTTCGGCCCCTGATGCACCAGCCCGACCTTGCCTTCCATCTCCAGCTGTTCCCGGCTGTTGACCCACGCGCCATCGGCTTCAATGTACAGCACATGCGGCCCTGGGGGTTGCCACCCCACCGCTTCGGGCGCATCCCACGCTGCCGCCAGTTCCGCATCGCGCCACCGCACCGCGCGCTGCCCGTGCGCCTCCGTGATCCGCGCCACCTGCTTGCCGCTCATCGTGATGTTGAGGGTTTCCTGCAACACCGTGGCAGCCTGCGCATACGGCAGCCGCACCCCCACTTCGCAACTCAGGCGCTCAAGGCGGCGCGTGGTCTGCTTATAGGCCGTCAGCTTCAGCCGCCCATCCAGGGGGAAAAACGCTCGCCCCACACGCCGGACACTGCCATCGCTCCCGCGCGATCTCCACCGCACCCACACTGGTTTTCAACTTGCGCGGCTCGCGCCCCTTGCGCTCCATGTTTGCCCCACATTCCCGGCACCGTTCCCCCCCATGCTCCGGCTCGCGCTGCGCGGCGGCTGCCGCCAACAACCCTTGCTGCAAGCGCTGTCCCACTTCCACGGCAATCTCTTCCATTTCGTCAAAGCTCTCCGCCAGCAAGGCACGTCGCCGTGCCTTCTCCAACTCCTCCTGCACCTGTTGCTCAAACACGGCCCAGCTCGCTTCGCGTCGCCCTTTTCTACTCATGGCCTCCCCCTTTCTCCTTCTCCATTCTCCCCTTTCCCCCGGACTTTGTCATGCTATCAACCACGCGGCAGAGATTGACTCGATTCGCGGACTGTCATATAATGGACATGACTAGATACCAAGACGTTGAATAAATATTCACAGATATTCTGGTGATGGCGAGTTCTCCGCTCTGCCCATACCGCTCACCT
>DAOTXU010000309.1:0-4498 GCA_034435135.1 Anaerolineae bacterium
TACACGACGGAGTGAATCGCGCCGATCTTCGCGCACGCGAGCATGGCGATCGGCAGTTCGGGAATGCGGCCCATATAGATGGTCACGCGGTCGCCCTTCTTCACGCCCATGCTGCGCAGCACGTTGGCGAACTGGTTGACTTCCTGCCACAGGCGGTAGTAGCTCAGCGAGCGGGTGTCGCCTGGCTCGCCGTCCCAGATCAGCGCGAGCTTGTTGCGCCGCCAGGTCTTCACGTGGCGGTCGAGCGCGTTGAGCACGATGTTGGTCTTGCCCCCGACGAACCACTTGAAAAACGGCGCGTCCCGGTCATCGAGGACTTTGTCCCAGGGCTTGTACCATTCGAGCGCGCTGGCGCGCTCGGCCCAGAAGGCGAGCGGGTCGGCCTGTGCTCTGGTGTATACGGCTTCGTAGTCAGGTACGCGCGCGCTCTGGACGATTTGCTCGGATGGGTAATACCATCCGTCGGACTTAACCGCGACTTCAGACACAGCCATAGACGCATCTCCCCGTTTTTATTGCAAGGCAAAGGCGAGTATTTAGAGTTATTATACCATGTTTCACCACAATCATGCGCCGCATTGCCCCTGCCCGGTGCGCGCGTTACAATGCTCTCAGCCTCGTGATGACGCGAGTCGGTCAAGACGAAGGAGGTGCGACGATGAGAACCCTGATCCGCGCCGCCGTCGGGGTTTCTTTGCTGCTGCTCGCCGGCTGTGAGACGGTCCTCCCCGCGTTCGAGAGGCTGAACGAAGCGACTGACACGCCTGTACCCGAAGCGACCCCCTGGCCGCGCGCCGACGAGCGCGAGCAGATGGTCGCATACGACATCCAGGGCCGGGGCGTTGCCAACCCTGCTGTGCTCGCGGCCATGCGCGCCGTCCCCCGCCACGAGTTCGTCCCGCAGGAGTACCAGGACCAGGCTTACGCCGACCACCCGCTGCCCATTGGCTACGGGCAGACCATCTCGCAGCCGTTCGTGGTCGCGTGGATGACCGAGGCGATAGACCTGCAACCGGGCGAGCGCGTGTTGGAGATTGGCACCGGCTCCGGCTACCAGGCAGCGATCCTGGCCGAGATCGTAGACGAGGTGTACACCATCGAAATCGTCGGCGCGCTGGCTGAACGCGCCACAAAGGACCTCGCGCGCGTGGGGTACGATAATGTGGCCGTCAAGCACGCCGACGGCTACTTCGGCTGGGAGGAGCACGCGCCGTTCGACGCGATCATCGTCACCGCCGCGCCGGATCATGTGCCGCAGCCGCTGCTGAACCAGCTCGCCGAGGGAGGCCGGCTGGTGATCCCGGTGGGGCCGCCGGGCGGGTATCAATCGCTGTGGCTCTATGTCCGCGAGGGCGACGACTACCGCGCCGAGAACCTGGGCGGGGTGATCTTCGTCCCGCTCACGCGCGAGGTGCGCGAGGAGTAGGAAAACCGGAGTCGAGAATGACTCAACGCTATCGCCAGGAAGTCTTTAACATTCTCCTTGCGCAGTTGCTCAACGAGCGCGGCATCGTGAGCGCGCCTGAGAGCATCCTGAAAACCCCGACCGGCCAGGGGCGGCGGATGCCCGATGTTCTGGTTGATTTTCACGGTCTGCGCACCGCTATTGAGGGCGAAGTCGGCGACCGGCCCGACGCCGGCGAACGCGCGCTGGCATCGGCGCGAAACCGCGTCGAAGAAGGCATCGCTCACATCGGAGTCGCCGTTGTCTATCCCGCCCGCTTACGCGAGGTGGAGTTCCCCGACTTGAAGGGGCAATTGGCGGTTAGCGGCCTGGAAACCGCCATCGTGACTGAATCAGGGACGCCGGAGTTCTTTCGCGGCGATGTCGCTCACCTCGGCGACGCGCTGCGGCGCGCGTTCACGCAACTGGTGCAGGAGGATGTGGTCGCGCAGGCGGTTGCTGCGCTTGACGCCGGCGTTGAGCGGCTTGCGCTGACGGTGGTCACGAAAAAGGGCGTCATCAGCCGCATCGTCAAAGTGCTGAACATGGGCGGGGAGTTGGTGGACGGGAAACCCACCGAGGAAACGTTGGCGGTGAGTCGCATCGCGGGGTTGATTATCACCAACGGGTTGATCTTCCACGAGATGCTGGCGGGGTTCGACAACCGTGTGACGACGCTGGAACCGTTTCTGCAACGGCGCGCGCCGCTGGTCCAGCTTGCCCGGCCCTGGCAAGACATCATCGACCAGATCAACTACTTTCCCATTTTCCATCTGGCTTTGGAGCTTCTCGTGAACATGACGGCGAACGCCGCCATCTCCGACGCGCTGGAGAACCTCGCGCGGATCGCGCAAGACATCGTGCGCAACCGCGCCGCGCTGCGCCACGACCTGATGGGCCGCATTTACCACCGCCTGCTGAGCAGCGCCAAGTACCTGGGCACGTACTACACCAGCATCCCGGCGGCGACCCTGCTGCTCAAACTGGCGCTGCGCACCGGAGCCTGGCCGGTTGATTGGGCCGATCTCGATCAGGTCGCGCAACTACGTATGGCCGACCTCGCGTGCGGCACCGGCACGCTGTTGATGGCCGCCGCCGAAGCGCTGACGGACAACTACATCCGTCGGTGCGCGGAGCACGACCGCGAGATTGACCTCACCGCGCTGCACGCCACTCTGATCGAGAATGCGCTCTACGGCTACGACGTGATCCCTTCCGCCTTGCACCTGACCGCTTCCACGTTAGCGCTGCACGCGCCGGAGACGCCTTTCACCCGGATGCACATGTACAGCCTGCCCCTCGGCGGCGAGCATAACCGCCTGGGCAGCATCGAGTTCCTGGAGAATGGCGAGATTCAGATGGTGACGGACATGTTCGGCGCGGCGACCAGCGGCGCGCAGCAGTTGACCGGCACCGAGGCGAAAGACCTGCCCGTCGCGTCGCTCCCGCCGCTGGACCTGTGCGCCATCAACCCGCCGTTTACCCGCAGCGTCGGCGGCAACCTGCTTTTCGGCTCCGCGCCGGAGGATGAGCGGGAGCGGATGCAGAAAAAGCTCCAAAAGCTGGTGCAGCGCAAGAAGGCGCTGGCGAACATCACCGCCGGGCTGGGATCGGTGTTTGTCGCGGCGGCGGACATGCACCTCAAGCCGGAGGGCCGCCTCGCGCTCGTGCTGCCCAAAGCGCTCATCTCCGGCGTGGCGTGGGAGCCGACCCGCCAGCTTCTCGCCAGCCGCTACCACGTTGAGTTCGTCATTGTGAGCCAGGACCCGCACCGCTGGAACTTCTCGGAAAGCACCGACCTGAGCGAAGTGTTGGTGTTGGCCGCCAAACTGGAGGACAGAGGGCTTAAGCCCCCTGCCCAGGGCGAGGTCGCTGCGCCGCGCCGTGTAACGGCGGTGAACCTGTGGCGCAACCCGACGACGGCGTTTGAAGCGCTCGCGGTCGCCCGCGCGCTTGAGGGGGACGGCGCGCCCGACATCGCCGCCGGCCAGGGCGCGCTGGGGATTTTCCTGGGTAACGAGAAGTTCGGCGAGGCGGTCGCCCTGCCCTGGGACGAAATGAAGAACTGGGACCTGTGGATGCTCCCCTTCGCCTTCGCCCAGTCCGACCTGATCCGCGTCGCCTATCACCTGCGGCATGGAACCCTCTGGCTCCCTGGTTACGGACAGGTCGGGGAGATGAGCCTGTGCCCGTTGGGCGAGCTTGGCGAACTTGGACCGGACCGGCGCGACATTCATGATGGCTTTGCCCTGAGCAACACGCCCACTGCATACCCGGCTTTTTGGGGCCATGAGGCAGAAGAGGCGCTGACAATGGCTCAGGAACCCAACCGCTACCTGATTCCTCTCCCAGAGGCAAAGAAAGGGCGTCCTCTCAGGCGTGTAGAAGACCTGTGGCCGAAATCAGGCAGAATCTTAATGGCGGAGAGGCTTTGGCTAGTCACACAACGGCTTGTTGCAATGCGTGTATCAGAAAAAGTCCTTTCAAATGTTTGGTGGCCCTTCGTACTTAATCCGAACCTCCAGTCTGACCAAAACGAGAAAGCGATGATGTTATGGCTAAATTCCACATTTGGATTACTTCAACTTCTCGCACATAGAGAAGAGACGAGAGGTGCATGGATAGGGTTCAAGAAACCTGTCCTCGCCGCCCTGCCCGTGCTCGACCTCCGGGCGCTGTCGCCCGGCCAGCTCAGCGCGCTCGCCGCCGCCTACGACCGGCTGTGCGCCGTCGCGCTCAACCCGCTGCCGAGGATGCAGGAGGACGAGACGCGGGCCGAGATTGACAGGGCGATTGCCGGGGCGCTCAGCCTGCCCGATTACTCGGTGTTGCGCGAGATGCTGGCGCGCGAGCCGGTTGTCAGTTTGAAGCGGCTGTAACATAGAACTGATTCAAACTTACGCCAACAGCTAGCCGTGCTAAGAAAGTGTTTGAAAAGCCCCCTCACCCCCTGTCCCCCTCTCCCGTCATACGGGAGAGGGGGCAAAGATACCCCAAATCTGGGTTTATAATCCCCTCTCCCCTTGTGGGAGAGGGGATTTAGGGGTGAGGGGA
>DAOTXU010000310.1:0-16517 GCA_034435135.1 Anaerolineae bacterium
CAGGTTGAAGCCATTGCGCGTGAGCCATCACAGCGACGCGCTCGTCCCCCTTTAAAGACATGCCAAAGACATGCCGTTATGTGCTGTGTTGGAGCGCCGTTCCAGGGCGATTGCATGAAACGCAGAAGAAACCGCGAATAACGCCAATAACGCGAATTCTGACCGCATCAGCCGGGGTTTTCCACGAAAATGCGCCCGCCTTCTAAGATTAATATTCGCGTAATTAGCATTGAACTGATTCAAACTTACGCCAACAGCTGGCCGTGCTAAGGCCTTTCTCTACCTCACCCCCGTCTCGCTTGCGGCTCGACACCCCCTCTCCGCAAGCGGCTATAGTCCGGCGTAGCCGGGAGAGGGGGACGGGGGGTGAGGTGTCCGCCAACACAACAAGCACCACACGCACCACGGTCGTTGGCTCAAAAGCTTGAATCACTTCATTACTAGCGGTTCGTTCTCCGGGTCTCCCTGAATCAGAACCGACTCCGTTTTTCGTGCAACCACCCTACACCGTTCCCCCGCGTGTGACGCCCGCGCGCAAGCGCGCTATCATTAGGCGTATGGCCCGCATACGCACCGCAGCCCTCGCGCTCGCCAGCCTGGTCGTGTTGAGCCTGGCGATCTGGCCCGGCAGCCCGCCCAGGAGTGCGGGCGTTCAGATCACACCCCCGCCGGTGGTGGCCGAGGCGATTCAGCAGGCCAACGTCCGCGAGGGCCCCGGCATCGACTACCGCGAGATCGGCAGCATCCGCGCCGGCGCGCATTACCGCGTGGTCGGGCGGCACGAAATCTACCCCTGGCTGCTGATCGAGTTCGGCGACCCGGTGCAGCGCGGTTGGGTCTACACCGAGATCGTCGCCGTCACTGGCGACCTGAACCAGGTGCCGTTTATGCCGCAGGACGCGGCCATCGACCGGGGCGGTTCCGCGTCAACTCCGCCGACATCCACCCCGGCTGCCCTGACGCCCTCGCCCGGCGCGACCCTCACCCCCACCCTCACGCAGGCCGCCCTCGCTGCGCAGCCTACCGAGGCGCTCACCGGCGTCACGGCGCGCGCGATCAACCGGGCCAATGTGCGCTGCGGCCCTGGCACCGATTACCTGGTCGCCGGGTCTATCAACAGCGACGAGACCTACGCCGTGTTGAGCCGGCACGCGACCTTCCCCTGGTTGCAGATTCGCTACCTGCCGACCGCGTCAGCCTGGGTGTTTCAAGACCTGGTGGAAGTAACCGGCGACCTGAGCACGCTGCCGGCCATCACCACAGCCGGCGGCGCATGTCCCATCCTCACGCCCACGCCGCCGGTGGTGATACCCGGCGTCTCACCCTGGGGGCAGACGCCCACCGGCGCCGGCCCGGTCAGCATGACTGTGCTGGGCGAGGCGATCCTGGGCTATCTCTACGAGCGCGACTACTTCCCGCGCACGGAGCGGCAGGGGTCGGCGTTTGGGCTGAACCTGCAAACCGGGGAGTCGTTCTCGCTCAACCCCGGCGTCGCCTACAGCGGCATGAGCCTGATTAAAATCCCGGTGCTGATGACGTACTTCCGCTACCTGAACGGCCCGCCCAACGACGCCCAGGCCGAGTGGATCACCGGGATGATGACGTGTAGCAACAACCCCGCCTCCAACGCCATCCTGCGCGACCTGGGCCAGGGCGACCCCTATGCCGGCGCGGAGCGCGTCACGCAGACCATGCGCGATCTGGGGCTGCGGAACACGTTCCTCCAGGCCCCCCTTGTCGAAGACCCCGAACTCTCCAAGCACGAGAATCTGACGCCCATCCGCACCTCGGTCGATCAGGTCGCTACCGACCCCGACCCCTACAACCAGACCACGCCCGACGAGACCGGGTGGTTGCTCGGCGCGCTCTACCAATGTGGGCAACAGGAGAGCGGCCCGCTGCTCAGCCGCCTCGACGGGCTGACGCCGGCCGAGTGCCGGCGCATCCTCCACGCGCTCGACCAGAACTACCTGGGCGCAATGATTGAGGCCGGTGTGCCGTATAACATCACGGTCGCGCACAAGCACGGCTGGACCACCGGCGACACGCACGGCGACGCCGCCATCGTCTTTACCCCCGGCGGCGACTATGTACTCGTGATGATTTTGCATCAGCGCGATTGGCTTACGTATCTGGATGCCTGGATCAACATTGCCGAGCTGTCTCGGCTGGTCTACAACACGTTCAACCCCGGCGCGCCGCTCGCGGAAATTCACCCGGAGCAGGTGCCGGAGACGTGCGAGATCGACGGGCACCCGCTGCTCCGCCTGCTCACGCAGGCCGACCCGCCGCCGCTGCGCTAAGCTGGTTCCCAAAATACCCCGATTGAAGCCGGGGGCTGATTCATGAGGTTCGCGCTGTTTGAGCCGATGCCGGGGATTAGAGCCGCCGGGCCGACGAAAACATGGCACACGCGGCTCAGTGCAAAGCCGAAATCGGGGCTACTCCCCGCCAAACTCCCGCACGTCGCAATAGTCATCCTGGCGCATGTCCAGCAACTCCGCGCCGGCCTGGGTGAGCAACGCGCGCAGTTTGTCGCCGTCGGCGTCGCGCTCTTTGATCGTCAACTCGCTGTACTGCCCGTTCTCTAAAGGCCAAACCATCACGTTGACCACATCGCTGCCGGCTTGCCTCACCAGGTTGTTGATCTGCACCAGCTTGTCAGGGGTGTTCGGCAACCGCACGCTGAAGCGCATTCCGGGCCGGCCTCCGTCGAGGACTTTGACCAGCGTCTTGAAAACATCGGTCTGTGTGATAATGCCCACCAACTCCGCGCCGCGCACCACCGGCAGGCAGCCAATCTGCAGGTCCATCATCGCCCACGTGGCCGCCCAGACGGGGCAGTTTTCGGGCACTGTGAAGACCGGGCTGCTCATCAACTGGCGCAAGGTCACTTTCTCCAGCAATCCGTAAATCTCGTGGCGGCTGAGCGTCGTCGCCTTTGACGGCTGGGCGGAGAGCAGGTCTTTCTGGACCACAATGCCTACTAACCGACTATGATCCAGCACCGGCAGGTGGTGGATGTTGTGCTTGCGAAGCAAATCAACCGCCTCATGGTACGAGATGTTTGGCGAGGCGGTAATCACGGGTCGACTCATGATCTCACTGGTAAGCATGGCTTCTCCTTAATATGCTCGTGCAAACGAGCCGCGAGATTCCACAAATCCGCCGCTTCAGGAAATCTTAGACTAAAACGACACATTCTCTCGGAAAATGATTATAAGGCACTTTCCCAATCGATTCAAGGCATTTCCATTCGTTCGATTGGCATCTGGCCGTCTATCACTTTCGCCTCATCTGGGCAAGAGGGGGATTTAACCACGAATAACACGAATAATCAGAACGATATTCAGAACCCGCGCGCGTCACTTTGTCCCGCTCTCTCTGTAAGACGGGTCTGATATTTCTTCTGAATTGGTGTTATTTGTGTTATTTGTGGTTTCATTCTGCTCCGCTTAACCAATAGCGGCGTCGTTCTCCCAGAAAAAGTGACAGTCGGCCAGGATTGGCATTGCCAAGTTGCCCTGCAAGGCGCTTCGTGCCATCATACTGCTAAGACTAACGGTAAAGCCAGGGGGGGCCGATGGACGAGCAAACAGCAAGCGAGCGTGTCTTTATCGGAATGGACTTGACCGCAGGCGCAAGGGCAATCACCTACGTGGCGCTGAACGCGCGCAAGCGCATCGTCGCGTGCGCAGATGTGGACTTCAACGAGGCGGTAGCGGCGGTGAGCGCCTGTACGTGCGTTGTGTGTGCGGTCGATGCGCCGCAGACGCCTAACGCCGGCCTCCTGGCCGACCCTGAGTACCGGGCGCGGCTGGGGTTGTCACCGCGAACGTCCACTTATAGCAGCTACAAGGTCTGCGAATGGGAACTCAAACGGCGGGGCATCGGCCTCTACAACACGCCGCGCGACGCAGACGAAGCGCCCCGGTGGATGCAACTCGGCTGGCGCTTCTACGCGGCGCTGGAGGCCGCCGGCTTCGTCACCTGGCCCGCCGAGGGCGCGCGGCAGATGTTTGAGGTGCACCCGCACGCCTGCTTCACGGTGATGCTGGGGTGGCGTCCGCTCAAGAAGATGACCCTGGAAGGGCGCTTGCAGCGCCAGATGGCGCTCTATCGCGCCGGGGTGGGTGTTCCCGACCCGATGGCTGTGCTGGAGGAACTGACCCCGCACCGCCTTCTCACTGGCGACTTGAGCCTCGACGGCCTGCTACTCGATCATGACACGCTCGACGCGGCGGCGGCGGCGTATACCGCCTGGCTCGCCGCCGCCGACCCGACGCGGGTCACGCGCGTGGGCGACCTCGATGAGGGGGTGATCGTGCTGCCGACGGCGGAACTGAAGGACAGCTATCCGCGTAGCGGGAAGGAACTATGAGGCTGGCAGCGCTGCTACTGGCGGCAGTGGTACTTCTTCCCACAGGCGCGGTCGTGCAAGACGAGACGCCTGTGCTGACCGTCGCCTATGTCACGGAGGAAGGCTTGTGGCTTTGGCAGGAGGGCGGTGAAGCGCGGCTGATCGTGGCGGGTGACGTGCAGCAGCCGCTTCTCTCACCGGACGGGGTGCGGGTCGCCTACCGGAGTATGCTCACCGAGCGCGGCGACGATCTGTGGATTGTCGGGACTGGCGAGGGCGACGCCGAGGCTATGGCGATCACCAGCGACGATATTTCAACGGACGACGAACGCCGCGCCATCAACCAGATTGCGTGGTCCGGCGACGTGACCCTGTACTTCAACACGATGTCCGTGCTCCCGGATACGCTCTACACCTTTGCGAAGAACGACCTCTGGGGTGTGGCGATAGAGACCGGCGAGATCAAACCGCTCCTTGCGCCGGGGGATGGCGGCCAGTTTGCGGTCTCGCCGGACGGGGCGCACGTCGCGGTCACCAGGCCGGGGCGCTATCACGAGGCGCAGACGCCCGGCGCAGTGAACCTGTTTGATGCGCAGGGCGCGAGCCGCGTTGACGCTTTGACCTTCCCCGGCGTCAGCACCGCCAGCGAATACGAGTTTTACCCCCATCCCCACTGGTTCCCCGATGGGAGCGCGTTCCGCGTGGCGATCCCCGACCCGGATGCGGTGTATGCATATGAAAACACGCCGCCGGTGGCGCTGTGGGAGGTGTCGGTCGAAGGCGAGGCGCGGCAGATCGGGGCAGCCCCAGCCGATTACTTCAGCGTGGTGTTCAACGAGGCGTTCTGGTCGCCTGACGGCGCGCACATCGTCTACACGCAGCGCGTCGGCGCACCCACCGAGAACCGGATGGCGCTGTGCATCGCCGGCGGCGACGGGAGCAACCCGGCCTGCCACGACGAGGGGACCGTCGGCGCGTATGCGCCGCTGGGATGGGTGCCCGACGGCAGCGCCTTCGTGTACCGGATCGACACCGCAGACGCAACCTCGATGTGGACCCTCACGTCCGGCGGCGACCGCCAGCCCTTCCCCGGCGAGCCGGCGCTGGAGCTGGCCTGGGTCGATGTGGAGACTTATGTGTATATCGCTTCGGTGGAAGGTAAGTTTGCGCTGAGGGTTGCGCGGCTGGGCGGCGATGCCGAGACGATTGCTACGGTGGAAGGGTGGCCGGCGTTCAGCGTTTCTCCCCTCACTCCCTAGGGGGTGAGGGGATCGCCGCCTCCATCGCCTCCGGCCCTTCGAGTTTTTCGCCCTCTTCGACCGGCCACACCTTCGAGGCGATGTCGATGAAAAGCACGCCGTCCAGGTGATCGATCTCGTGCTGAAAGACGCGCGCGAGCCAGCCGTCAGCCTTGATGCGAATCTCCTTGCCCTGGCGGTCCTGCCCCTTCACCTTGATCGACTCGTGGCGGCTGACCATGCCCTGGTAGCCGGGGATGGAGAGGCAGCCCTCCGTGCCGTCAACGATCTCGCGGGAGGCTTTCACGATCTCCGGGTTGACGACGATGTGAAGCTGCCCCGCGCCGGAGCCGTAAGTCTCCTCGTCGTCTGGCATGTGCACGACGATCACACGCTGGCTGACCGCCACCTGCGGCGCGGCCAGCCCAACGCCGGGCGCGGCGTGCAAGGTCTCCACCATGTCGTCGATGAGTTGCTGGAGTTCTTTATCAAACGCCGTTACCTTGCGCGCTTTGCGCCGCAAGATCGGGTTTTCTGGAGTAATGATGGTCCGAACGGCCACGTTGCGCAACCTTCGTGTCTAGATCCGTTTTCACCATCATAACCTAAAAACATCAGATTTGCCTAAAAAAACCGGTTGATCGCCATTTGGGTAGCGCTACAGAACAGCGTGGAGCGTCCATTCATAGGGCGCCACGCGCGTCTTTTGGCCTGTTTCAACCATCCAGTGGGTGGGACAAGGGGCTTAAGCCCCTTGTCCTGTTTCCAGATGGGACATTTGCGCTGGACCACGTTATCTTGTGGAGCTACCTCTCCGTGTACTCAGGGGGCGAATCCGAAAAGGAGGCAATTGATGCGAAGGGCCATGCTTGCAGCGTTCACGCTCGTCTTGGCGACCGCGACCGGATGCCAGCAACCGACGCCCACGCCCACCGTCGCGCCTGATACCGGGCCTGTCTCGGTGATCGTGCCGCTGAACACGCCCACCCCGGCCCCAACCGACACCCCCTCCTACAACATCCAGCAGGTGATGGGACGCTGGCTGCTGGACTT
The DNA here is from genome assembly GCA_034435135.1 of Anaerolineae bacterium. Classification (GTDB taxonomy): domain Bacteria; phylum Chloroflexota; class Anaerolineae; order Aggregatilineales; family JAFGMM01; genus JAOSJO01. The sequence continues at coordinate 6,652 of DAOTXU010000310.1, forward strand.
CCGCTTCGATTTCACGAAGGGACAGATCATCGAGCACACCTACTTCGTGCTCTCCATTGGCGCCGATGTGGACATCACCGGCCAGATCAGCGGGCGCGGCGAGGTCGCCACGATGGTGGATCACCCCGGCTGCGTGGCGCGCGTGCGCAGCGGGGGCGACTTCTGGGCGCGGCTGGAGGGGCGGCTTGAGGAAGCGGGCGAGGACCTGTTCCTGGTAACGCAACTGAAGCCAGAGGACGGCATGTTGTTACAGTTCTACGATAAACTCTGTCCGGATCGGACTCACGCCGAGTACACCTCACAGTTGTTGTGGCAGGGGCTGCGCCTGGCGGAGATCACCGAATTTCGCATCCCGGCGCAGCACGGCGCGCGGGTGAAGCTGACCGATAGTATCGCCTCGCCGGCGCTTCCTGCGCTCAACGGCGACCTGGAAGTGACGATCACGGTCAGCCGCCAGTAACCTGCGCGGTGTTGTGGGGAGATAGTATTTGTGGAAAGCGCGCTGCCTGAGTATGTCGTCGGCGTGGACATCGGCGGGACGAACATTGCAGCGGCGGTCGTCGCCAGCCGCGACGCTCACGTGCTCAGCCGCCTCAGCATCCCCACCGAGGCCGAGCGCGGCCCGGAGCACGGGATGCGCCGCATCAATGACCTGATCGCCAGGGTGGTCGCGGGGGCGGGGCTGAGCGCGGCACAAATCGGCGGCGTCGGCATCGGTTGCAGCGGGCCGGTGGATTCGGTGCGCGGTCGCGTGATGAACCCGTACACCCTTCCAACCTGGGACGACATGCCGCTGGTGGACTCGGTGGTGGAGCGGTTCGACCTGCCGGCGTTGTTGCTGCACGACTGCGCGGTGGCCGCGCTGGGGGAGCACTGGGCCGGGGCCGGGCAAGGCGCGAACCACATGATCTACGTCACGGTCGGCACGGGGATCGGGGCGGGGATTATCGTCGATGGCCGCCTGCACCGCGGGGTCGGGCTGCTCGCGGGCGAGGTCGGCCACCACGTGATCGACCTGAACGGGCCGCTCTGCTACTGCGGCGCGCGCGGCTGCTGGGAGATGCTCGCCGCCGGCCCTGCCATCGCGCGCTTTGCGGCAGAGCGCGCGCCGGAGGGCAGCCCCCTGCTCGCGCTGGCCGGCGGAGACCGTGCACAAATCACCGCCAGGCTGGTGAGCCAGGCCGCCGAAGCGGGAGACCCGGTGGCGCGAGAGGGCATGGAGCAGGCTGCGTTCTACCTGGGCGTCGGCGTCGCCAACCTGATGAACATCCTCGCGCCGGAGGTGGTAGTGATGGGCGGCGGCGTGATGCAAAGCTGGCCGTTGCTCGCCCCCACCCTGCTGCGGACGATCCACGCGCGCGGGGCAATGGTGCCGTTTGACCAGATAAAAGTCGTACCCGCCAGCCTGAGGCTCAATGCGGGCGTGGTCGGCGCGGCGCGCGGCCTGCTCGACCACCTGGAAGGCAAGCTATAGGCTGCGCCAATCAACATCACGCCGGAGAAGTCACATCCCTGCCGCGCGCCAGGTGCTCGATGACCCGCCATGCCGGGCCGCCTCTGCTGAGGTCGATTCCCCCATAGCTAATCAAATGGATGACGCGCCCATCCGGCAACGAAATATACGCGCTGTCCGTCATCTCATAGGCAAGATAGAATTGCAGTTGCGCCGTGTAATCCTGCGCCGGCGCGAGCGGCTCACCCAGCGCTTCGTCCACCGCGACCGCCCCAGTTTCATTCGTCCACGTGCTGACATAAGCGCGCCAGCCGACCCTGCCGGTCGCCTCGTAAGCATAGAGCACGTAGAACGTGGATGTATCCTCCCGCCAGATGACGTGGCCCCCTTCATAGGGCTGGTACCGGGCCGGCATGGGCTGCGGCGGCGCGGTGGCGCAGTCCGGCGCGGGGTTGAAGAAGAACGCGTAGCAGGTCAGCGCCACCACGTCCGAGCGGGCGCTGACGCTCACGCCGCCGGCGTCGAAGGCCTCCAGTTCAAAGCGCAGCGGGACATCGTAATGCGCCGGCACGTTGTAGGTCCAGGAACCGGTCGCGGGTTGGTCGCTTGCGATTGGGTTTGATTCTAGGCTGGACCGGAACCAGGGGGCGCCGAAGTTGTAGTCCGGGAACATCACCCAGACGTTCACGCGCGCCGCGTTACGCACTGCCCAACGGAGCGTCACCGTCCCGCCGCGATTCACCGGGTTAGGGCTGGCGGTGAAAGCGATCACCTTCGCCGCGCCCGTCGGCGGGGGCGGCGGGGTGCGCGTGGCGATGGTCGTGCAGGCCGCGCTGACGAGTAAGCAACTCAAAAGAACAAGGCCGGCCACCGCCTGGCTCACGGCAGCGCTTCTCCTCTACTCGGTGGGCCGGACGGGGCCGGGCACAAGGCCTTCAGGCGTAGCGAGGGGGACGGTGGGCGCAGGCGTCCCGGTCAGGGAAGCGCGGGTGAGTGTGGGCGCGGGGGTGTCGCTGGAACCGAGGGGGGCGGCGGGCGTGTCGGTGGGGAAGACGGGCACGTTCGGCACATGCAACCGCTGTCCGACGTAAATCCGGTCGGGGTCTTCCAGGCAATTTGCTGTAGCCAGTTCCTTGACCGTGCTGTCGGCGGCGCGCGCAATCGCATAGAGCGTGTCCCCCCGGACGACCGTGTACATGGGCCACTCGGAACGCACGGCGCACTCCGGGGTGGGCGTGGCAGTCGCGGCGGACGGCGAGGGATTATGGTCAGGGTTAGCGGTCGGGATGAGGGTCGCGGAGGGGACCGGCGTCAGTATCTTCAGCGCGGGGGTATGCAGCGTGGGAGTCACGGCGTTGAGCGTCGCCAGTTGGGTGACGAGGCGCGCGTTGTCGGTTTGCAGCGCCTCGACCGTGCCCGTGAGCGTGCGGTCCGGTGTGGTGGCGTACTCGACGCCCACCTCCAGCGTGCCGCACGCCCCCATCAGGGCCGCGCAGGCCAGCAGAAGCGGAATCGCGCGTCGGTGAGGCGTGGCAGGTGTCTGCATAAGCCCCGTCTTTATGGTGCAGGAGGTTGAGTTGTCGGCGTCAGATCGGGCGTCGGCGCGACCGGGGGCGTGCTTGTTTCTGACGCCGGCGTGCTCGTGGGACCATCTGGAGACGGACCCGGCCTGGCCGGGGAGAGGTACGCGACCACCCCGTCGCGCAGGATGCGCCACCAGGTTTCGCCGGGGCGGGGTTGGAGGGTCTCGACGAGATACACTTCCGCTTCCGCGTCGGGGGCAATCGTTTCGCAATCGAAGCGCGGGCAGGTGTAAGCGTCGCTTAACGCGGAAGACGCGATGAACGGACCCACGTAACCCAGTTCATCCCGATACACGACATGCAGCCACCGCGTCGTCGGCCCGACGCGAATGCGCCCAATGACCTGTACCTCAGCGCGCGCGGGGAGCCGAAACGCGACCGCGCAGTCCAGTTCGGGGCAGGTATAGGCATTGGCGTCAACGATTGTCATGTACTGCCACGGCGGGGTAACGCTAAGCGACTCCGTCGGCGGAGAGGCGGTTTCTGGTGGTGCGCCGCCACAGGCGGTCAACACCATCAGGGCGACGCCGAGCGCCGAGAATAGCCTGCAAGACATCCGCATCTCCTGGCGACCGTCACGCTCTTAACCGTAACGCGCCGGTGTTACGGGGCGGTGACAGCCGTGTCACGGCTTCGCAACGGCGTGTTACCATTCTGAAACATGCCCGCCGTTTGGATCACGCGCGCGTCAGCCACAACGCCTGCCGGCCCAGGCGCGCCCAGTCGGCGTCGAAGCGGGCGTTGTCGAAGTAATCCACGCTGCCCGACCAGGGATCGATGGCCCAGAACCCGCCGGCGTCGTAGCCGACGACCGCGTAAGAGTGCTCGTAGCGGATCACGGTCACGCTGCCGCCGTCGCCGTCCTGCGGCGTGAACGTCACCGACTCGTAGCCGTAAATACCCATGCCGTGCGTGGCGATGATCATCACAGGCGCGCCCTGGTCGAGCAGCGCGCGCAGCGCGTCGAGGCTCGCGCCATAGGCGTACTGCGCCTTGACGCCTAGCGCAGCCAGCCCCGCGTGCACCGGCTCGACATACGCGCCATAGCCACCCACCTTCTCGGTCGCCGCGCCGGGCGGCAGCGAGCCGGCCTCGCTGTCCACCGGCCCGACGAAGCCCTGGTGAGGGTTGTCATACGAGCGCGGCAGCGCGTTAAACACGACCGTATCGTCACTGCAACCGTAACCCATGTAGCGCATCAGGCTGCACGCGGTGGCGCTCTCGCAGCTCAGGTTGCGCGACTGCTTGACGATGGGCACGTCCAGGTAGACCCGGTTCGCGGCGGCGGGCGTCGGCGCGCCGGGGATGGCGAGCGCCTGCCCGGCGTAGATCAGGTCCGGGTTGGCGATGCCGTTCGCGGCGCTGATCGCGCTCTCCGAGACGCCGTACAGTCGCGCGATCTGCCCCAGCGTCTCGCCCTGCGCCACGGTGTGCGCGGTCGCTCCCTCGATGAGGGCGGGGATGGCGAGCGTCTGCCCGACGTAAATTTCGCCGGGGTCAGCCAGGCCGTTCGCGGCGGCCAGATCTGCGACCGTGCTGCCGGTCAACTCGGCGATCTCCCCCAGCGTGTCGCCCTCGGCGACGGTGTAGGTGCGCCAGCCGTACCGGGCATGGTTCTCCTCAGACTGCGGCGTACCGCCCGGCAGCGCAGTCTGGTCCGCCAGCGCGGCGGCGGTCGGCAACACGGCAGGCGCGACTGGGCCGCGCGGCATGTTGCAGGCCAGCGCCGCCAGGGCGAGAAAGATCAACGCAAGCGCATCCCGACGCATGATAAACTCCGTCCGTATCTTGCCGCAGGTCGGGGCGCGCGGCTTGACTCCCGCCCTACGCCCGCCTGTCGCCTATCCGCCGCAGGCAACGCCAGTTGAGCGCCTGTCACTTTTCGCCAGAAGATTGAACCAGGCCCATAAGCGTTTTTTGAAGGGGAAAAGAATTAAACCACGAAGTGATTCAAGCTTTTGAGCCAACAACACCGATGCGGTGGCGCTGGTCGTGTTTGCGGGCGACCGCACCCCCCGGCCCCCTCTCCGCAAGCGGAGAGGGGGTGTCGAGCCGCAGGCGAGACGGGGGTGAGGTAGAGAAACGCTTAGCACGGCCGGCTGTTGGCAAAAGTTTGAATCAGTTCATAGTATATGGTAAAACCGACGATCATGCGTGAATGTCGCACATATTTTGGTTAGAAAATCCTGAAGAAAAGCATAAAAAAGCACAAATAGATCATCAAAGGGGTATAATCTGACGACTTCAGGGCAGATGGAGACGTTGCCTATCAAGACGTGAAGCGCTGATGAGTCTGAAAACCGTGCGATCCAGGTCACTGACGTTGCTCATCGCGCTTTTGGCGGCGCGGCTGCTGCTGGGGGCGGTCTACACCGTCACGATCCCCCTCTGGGAAGCCAACGACGAGCCGTTTCATTATCGCTTCGCGCGTTTCCTCGCTGCCGAGCGCCGCCTGCCCTCGCCGGAGGAACGCGCGGCGGAGATGGAAGCCGCCGAGGGGCTGGGGCAGTTCTCGCAGCCGCCGCTGTATTACCTGCTCATCGCGCCCATCGTGGCGCTGTTCGACCCCGCCGGCGACCCCGTCCCAGGCCCGGCCAAACCTCTGCCCGCGTGCGGCGAACTTCCCATCAGCGCCAACATTTATCTGCACCCGCACAGCGAAGACTTCCCCTGGCGTGGTGCGGCGCTGGCCGCTCACCTGGCGCGCCTGGTCTCGACAGCGCTGGTCACGGCGGCGGCGTGGCTCACGTGGATGGCGGCGCGGGTCGCCTGGCCCGACCACCCGGCGCTGGCGTTAGGCGCAGCAGGGATTGTAGCGTTCTGGCCGCAGTTCCTCTTTATCGGGAGCATCGTCAACAACGACAGCATGATTATCTTTGCCGGCGCGCTGTTTCTGCTCTTTGCGATGCGCATGGTCGCCGCCCGGCCCCGCCTGCGGGATGTGGCGGGGATGGCCGTCGCGTTGGGGATGAGTATTCTCTCGAAAGTGTCAGGGGTGGCGCTGGTCGCCCCGGCAGCGCTGGCGCTGGTCGCCTGGCTGATACGCGCCTCAGCCAGGAACCGGCGCGCGCGCCTGGCGGTGATCGTCGCGCTGGCAACGACGTTGATTGTGGCGGCGGCGGCGCTGGCGCTTGTCAGGGGTTGGGTCTTCGCCGCTGAGCCGGGTCAGCGTTACGTGGGCGCGATTCAGGCGTTCTTCTGGTTCATCGAGAACCCCTCGGCGCTGGCTTCGAAGCTGCGCTGGGAACGGCTGCCGGCGATCCTCTCCGAGACGTTCTGGACGTTTATCGCCGCTTACGGCTGGCAAAATGTGCAAATCAGCGCGTGGGTGTACACCGTGTTCGGAGCGTGGATGCTGGTCGCCCTGGCCGGTGTGCTGGCGAGCTTCATGCATCACCTCTCTGACAAGAGCCTATCCGAAAAGTCCAGGACAGGGGGCTTAAGCCCCCTATCCGAGGCGACAAGAGTGGTGTTTCGGATAGGCCCTAAGCCCCAGACAAGGGGCATAAGCCCCTTGCCCGAATCCAACGCACAGAGGCGGCGCGCCGCATGGCTGCCGCTCCTGTTGATGCTGACCGTTGTGCTCTCAGTGACTCTGGTCTCGCTATACCGCTCTCTGATCGATGCGCGGCTGGTCGCCGCCGGGCGCTACTTCGCCCCGGCGGTTTCAGCGCTGGGGGTGATCTTCGCGCTGGGATGGGCCGCGCTGCCTCTGCCGCTGCGAAGCGGCGTGCAGGTCAGGACGGCGACGATGCTGGCACCCGTTCTGCTGATCGCTATATGGGCGCCGTTCCTGTATATCTGGCCGACTTACGCGCCGCCGCCCCGCCTGAGCGTGGCGCAGTTCGCGGCGCTGCCGGAGGTGACGCCGGCAGACGCCCGCTTCGAGAACGGCATCGCGCTGCTGGGCTATCGCGTCGAGACGCCGACCGTCACGGCAGGCGAGACGGTGACGCTCACGCTGTACCTGACCACCGACCGGCGCATCGACGTGGGGTACATGACGAGCCTGGTCGCCATCGGACTGGACGGTCAGGGGTACGGGTTCTGCCAGTCCACGCCGGGGCGCGACCAATACCCGACGTTCCGCTGGCAACCGGGGGAGGTGATCGAGGATCGGTACCGCGTGCCGATCCATGACAACTTTCCCGCGCCGGCGACGGGCTTCTTTTCGCTGAGCTTCTACCTGCCGGAGACCGGCGCGCGGCTGGCGCTGGTGGATGCAGAAGGGCGGCGGCTGGATGAGTATTTCCACTTCGGTTTTGACAGCTACCGCGTGGAGGCTCCTGCTCGAAGATAACCCATCAATCCGCAACAGAGGAATGCTAAGGAGGCTTGTGGAGCTACCGCGCAGGGTGGCGCGAGATGAAAAACGGCGCACCCTTTCAGGAGGGTGCGCCGCGGTTTCCTCTCAGCGAAAGAGGACTACTCTGTAGTGTACTGACGTCGCATCCGCCGCCGCAGACGCCGGATCGCTTTCTTCTTCGCCAGCCGTCGCGCCTCGCTCTTGCTGACGTACCACCGCTTGCGCCGAATGGTGGTCAAGATGCCGGCCCTGGTCACTTCCTTGCGGAAGCGCTTCAAAAGCTGATCCTGGCTTTCGTTCGGACGCAACTCGACGCGCGCCACCCGCTATCACCTGCCTTTCGTCTCGTTATTTAACAGGCAATTATACCGCGCCATTGCTGTTTGTGGAGTCGTTCGTCAGCGCATCGTTGTCGGCGGCGCCCTCAGGCGGCGCTGCTGCCTGCGCCTCGGCGTCAGGCTTGGCAGGCTGCGCCAGATCGAGGCCGCGCTGGGTGAAGCCCACACGGCGTTTATCCGGCTCCAGGCGGGAGATACGCAGTTGCAGCCGGTCGCCTTTCTTGACGTAGGAATACGGCTCCGGGAGGCTGCCGTCGCCCATCTCGCTCAGGTGCAGTAAGCCCTCCAGGCCGTCGTCCATCACGATGAACGCGCCGAAATCGACTACGTTGGTGACCGTGCCCCACACCACGTCGCCTTCGTTGTAACGCTCCATCGCGTCGACCCAGGGATCGGGGAGCAGGCGCTTACGGCTGAGCGCGATGCGGTTATTCACGCGGTCGAGGTCGAGCACAAACACCTCAATCGCATCGCCCACCGCCAGCACATCGTTGGGGTGTTCGACGCGATGCCAGGCCAGCTCGGAGACGTGGATCAGCCCATCGGCCCCGCCCAGGTCCACGAAGACGCCAAAGTCGCGGATGCCCGTCACGGTGCCGCGCACCACATCGCCTTCCATGAGTTCGGTCATCAGGCGCGCCTTTTGATGCGCGCGCCACTCGCGCTGCGCCTCGCGCTCGGAGAAGATGAGCCGCCGCCGCTTCTGATCGACCTCAATCACCTTAACGCCGAGCGTGCGCCCCTTTAGCTCCTCGAACACGTCGCGCCGGTTGCGGCTGGACATCTCCGCGCTCAGGGTCATCAGGTGCGAGAAGGGGATGAACCCCTCCAGGCGCCCCCATTGCACCAGGATGCCGCCCTTGTTATAGCCGGTCACGGCCACTTCGGTGACGTCCTGGCTCTTCAACAGCTGCCCGGCGCGATCCCAGTCGTACTGTTGCATCCCCAGGTTGATCGACACCAACAGGTTGCCGTTCTGATCCTGCGGGTTCAACACGTAAACCGGCACCTGCTGGCCGACTTGCAGGCTCTTGCGCATGGCTTCGTCCATGCGCTCCAGGTCTTGCAACGGGACCACGCCGTCGCGCTTCGCCCCCAGATCAACCAGGATCTCGGTGGGGCGCACCTGCAAGATGACCGCCTGGCGGATGTCGCCCCGCTCCAACGGCGTATACTTGAACGAGGCTTCCAGCAACTCCAGAAACTCCTCCCTGAGCGGGTTTTCTTCGCCGGTTGTCTGGTCGTTTTTCGTTTCCGTATCCATGTCCACTATCACGCCACTCCCATCTGCAAAATCATCCGCGCACCGCAACAAAGCTTCCACCATCGCCGCATCGGCGCGACACGCCCTGCGCGTCGGGCTAATCCGGGTCGGGCAGCAACGCCGCGTTCACCAGTTCGCCGCTTAACAATGCCCGCTCCACGCGGTCCAGCCAGTGGAGTTCTGCTCGACACATTTCTCGTGCGTAGTCGATCACCCAGGCGTGAGCGCCATTGATGTGCCGGTCAGGTTGCGCGTACATCATCTCTAACGCATCGCAAAGCGCCTCAGTCTCCTCGCGCCGTCTCTGTAAGTGCTCATTCAGAGGTTCAGGTTCCAGGTTGCGGGCCAACAGCACTTTGAGCAGAAACTCGCGCCTCACCTGGTCCGCCGCGGCCGGCTCGCGCAGCCACAGCTCGAAGTCCCTGCGCCCCCGCCGGGTGATGGAATACACCTTCTTGGCCGGCCGGCCCTCCTGCTCCACCACATCCATCGTCACCGCGCCCTCACGAAGCAACCGATGCAGGATGGGGTACACCGCCCCAAAACTGGGGCTGGCGATCATGCCCATCGTCTCGCAGACGCGCTTCTTGATCTCGTAACCCGTCATCGGGCATTCGGAAAGCAGTCCGAGAATCAGGTATCGATGCAACATGACCTGTTTGTGCCATCAGTTTATCTTATTTATCTGGATTATATCGTAACTACTCAGGCCAAAATATGCGGACCTGAGGCCAAAAGCGATATAGTTGCAGCATGAACCAAGATGAAAAAGCGCTGCACGAACTGGAGAAGGCAAGTCTGGTCGCAATCATTCTCGACTTGCGAGAGTTGGTCATGCAGCACGCTGCGCGCATCCAGGAACTGGAAGACCAGCTTGCCAAAAACAGCGGCAATAGTGGCAACCCACCGAGCAGCGATGGGT
>DAOTXU010000311.1:0-8584 GCA_034435135.1 Anaerolineae bacterium
CGTATGACGGGAGAGGGGGCAAAGATACCCCAAATCTGGGTTTATAATCCCCTCTCCCCTTGTGGGAGAGGGGATTTAGGGGTGAGGGGAAGCAAGGGCGACCTTTTCAAACACATTCTTAGAAGTGATTCAAGCTTTTGAGCCAACGACTGCGGTGCGTGTGGTGCTGGTCGTGTTGGCGGGCACCTCACCCCCCGTCCCCCTCTCCGCTTGCGGAGAGGGGGTGTCGAGCCGCAGGCGAGACGGGGGTGAGGTAGAGAAAGGCCCTAGCACGGCCACCGGTTGGCGTAAGTTTGAATCAGTTCAATGTGAAGCGCGTTGCGAACCGTCGGCACAATAATACCAGGAGATCGGTCCAATCCCACAGATACGACGCGACCTCCTGGCAAGAGAGCGTTTTATGGAATTCTCACCGGCCCGTCTGCCCTACGAGCAGGAGCAACCGCCGCCGCAGCCGCACGAACTCCCCATCGCGTTGGGGTTTTCGACGCGGAAACCGGCGCCCATCGGCCCTTCGACGAAGTCAATGTGCGCGCCCGTGACATACGGGAGACTCACCGGGTCCACGACCATTGTGACGCCGTCAAACTTGATGACGGTGTCGTCGCTCTGGGCGGCTTCTTCAAACGCCATGCCGTACTGAATGCCGGCGCAGCCGCTCCCGGCCACATAGACGCGCAGCAGGTAGTTTTCAAGGTCACGCGCAACCTGTATCTCCTTGACTTTCTGCAACGCCAGGGGTGTAAGGGTCAGGGTTTCCGCGCCAATTTCGGTCTCGATAGACATCACAGCCTCCTAGAGTATCAGGCCTGTCTGGATTGACGATGCGATTGTATCACGCCAGGAGCGCCCCGTCAATAAGCAAGAAAATCGCTAGCGAAATTCGTCAGGAAAGGCGCGTCTTATAGGTGCAGGTGTCCGCACCCTGCGCGATATGGCTCGTCGCCACCGACGTGTCGGCGGTGAGGATGTTAATCAGCTCCGTATCCAGCAGGCAGAGTTCGCAGTGCTTGCCCGCCACCGGGTGATAAGGGCAATTGCTGATATGCAGCAGGTAGGTGTTGTTGGAATCGATCGCCTCCCAACTGGCCCGGTACCCTTTCTCAGTCAGGAAACTGACGATATGGTCAAGGCGTTGGGTGGGGGGCGTGTCGTCGGGAAGCTCATCGGCCTCCGCGGCCATGCGCCGGGCGACGGCTTTGAGCAAATCGTTGAACTCGGCCTTCGAGAACTTCACTTTGATTTCGCCGAGAAGGTGATCCGCCAGCGCCTGATAGTTCTTCGGGAAATACGCCTCCGCCTCATCGGTGAGGGCGTAGACGTACTGCGGGCGGCCAGGGCTGCGGCGGCGGCGCACGTTGGCGGTCTCTACCAGACTCTCGCTGCGCAGAATGTCCAGGTGGTAACGGACGGTGACGGCGGTGATGTCGCCCGTGCGGGTGCGCAGCTCGCCCACCAACTCATCGACGGTTGCGACCCTCTTTTCTTTGAGGATTTCCAGGATGTGCTGCCGAGTTTGCTGCATGGTCGGTCAACCCCACGCTTGCTGGGTCTTTGTGTAATACTCAGATTGTATTCTTGCCGCGTGGGTTTGTCAATTTTGCTTAAGCAAATTAGGAAAACGTCAGGGCGCTTGCTCCGGCAGCCCCAACAACGCCTCGCGGGGCGGGTTCAGGTCGGCGGCGCGCACCCAGCCCTTGCGCCCGGTGGCGGCGACCCTGACCCATATCCATTCTCCGTCGGCGCTGCGCCCGGTGGCGTTTAGACGTTGCCCTGGGTTGACTATCGCCAGTTCCTCGGCGTCGGGAGCGGGTTGGGCGCGCACGCCGGTTTCTCTGACGGGAAACACCTCCAGGCTGGTGATCGCGCCGGGCGTGATCGCCAGCGCTGGCGTCGCCGTATGCGTGGCAGTTGCGGATGCCGTCGCAGTGGGGCTGGCGGTAGGTGTGCCCGTAGGCGAAGGCGTCGGAGTGGGCGGGACAGGGGTCGCGGATGAAGAAGCGGCGGCGGTAACTGTGAGCGTTGGCGCAAGCGTCGGTTCGACCGTGAGCGTCGATGCGTCGCCAGGCGAAAAAGGCGTTTCCGTCGCCGTCAACCTGGCGCGCGGCGTGACCGTCGTCGGGGTCGTTGACATGGCCGCGCCCGGCAACAAGAACTGGCCGGCCACGAGGATCGCAATGACCGCCACTCCGATGGCGACTAGGCCCAACAGGGCGAGTATGCGGCTCCGGCGGTGTGGTCGCTCGGCCCCGGCAGCAGGTTGAGCCTCCGCTTCAGGCGCGCGCTCCCCCGGCAAGGGGGGAACCTGGCGTTCAGAGTCGGTCATGGTGCGGGTAGGCATATCCTCGCTCCTGGCGGAACCCGGGAGGGGAGCGGGGCCGGGCGGGCTGGAAACGGCGCTGACCGGGGGAACCGCGCTTGTCGCCAGGATGCGCGAGAGCCGGGTCGTGTGGTTGGCGTCCCCGCTGATGGCGTAGTCGAAAGCCTCGGCAAGGTCCAGCGGTCTTTGATAGCGCTCCTCCGGGCGCTTGGCAAGCGCCTTCAGCACCACTTTCTCAATCGACCGGGGCAGTTCGGGCACGAGAACGGTAGGCCGGGGTGGGGGATGGTAGACATGCTGGAAGATGAGCGCGGGCGGCGAATCGGCGGTAAACGGGCGGCGGCGCACCAGCATCTCGTACAGGATCAGGCCCAGCGCGTAGATGTCCGCGCGCCCGTCGATGGGCAACCCCAGACCTTGCTCCGGCGACATGTAAGCCGGGGTGCCCATCACGTGACCGGTGGTCGTAAGGCCATCGTCCGCGTCCAGCAGCTTGGCGATGCCGAAGTCCGTGAGGTAGCAGTTGCCGTCTTGGTCCAGCAGGACGTTGGACGGTTTCAGGTCGCGGTGGATGACGCCGCGCCGGTGCGCGTAATCCAGCGCCGAGGCGATCTGGTTGAGAACCCGTCTGACTTCTTCCAGCGAGAACGGCCCTTGCTTGATGCGCTCGCCCAGCGAGCCGCCCATCACGAGCCGCATGACCAAGTAGGCGGCGTTGTCGCTTTCGCCGTAGTCGATGACCGGCAGGATGTGCGGGTGTTCCAACTGGGCGATGAGCTGGACCTCTTTAATGAAGCGGTCCATGAAGCCCGTCTCGCGCGCCAGGTCCGCCGAGAGCACCTTGATGGCGACCTCGCGCCCCATCGACGGCTGATGCGCGCGGTAGACGGTGGACATTCCGCCGCGCCCCAACTCTTCGAGGATTTCGTATTGACCCAGTTGCTTTAACGGTGGCGCACTCATCTTAAACGTTTTTAACATTACCGCAATGCCTGTCCCGCGTTGGTTATACTCCACGTTGCGGCGACGGGCAAACTTCCTCATGTGACTGGCCATGTGACTTACCCCTGGATAGCGTTCTTTCCCCGGCTGTTTGTCCTGGGTTCCACGCCATTGCTCCTTGCATCAATGCTGCAACTGGCGTGCCAAAGGGTCTGTCTTCTGTAGCTTCCAGGCCGAAATGGATCCCAATAAGGGGACCAATCACGTTACGTTTGGGCCTCCGTGATAGAACACTTGGTCTAAAATCGCGATGGTGATATGCTAAGGCCAGACGCGGATTTTGCACGAGAAGGAGAGGAACCATGAACCAGATCGGCGACGCGCTGGCGGGCCAGTTTGAGCGCGTGTGGATGCAGGTCCGCCCCGCCATCGAGAATTGCCCCGACGCGGAGTGGAAGCGCGGCGACCACCCGGCGTTCATCCCGGTGCGCCTGGCCTGCCACCTGATCGAGACCGTGGATTACTACACCCGACCGACCCCGGAGGACTTCCGCTGGGATGAACAGTGGGGCGGCGCGGACTCCCTGGAGGGCGACCTGAACGCGCTCCCCAGCCGCGACGCACTCCTGGCCTACCTGGAGAAGGTGCGGGCGCGGGTTGATGCCTGGTTGCGGGGCGCATCGGACGAAGAGCTGCTCGGCGGGAACCCCTTTGAATGGACCGGAGCCAGCCCGATGGAGCGCATGGTTTACACGCTGCGCCATTCTCAGCACCACCTGGCCGAGATCAACGAGGAGCTGACGCGCCGGGGATTGCCGCCCGCCGAGTGGCGATAGCCGTTGACAAATCGCGCATAGGCATATATCGTTCAGGTATCTGTTCTTCTTCACGCCCCACGAACACGAGGAGGTAAACCTATGCGCGTTGGCATCATCGGCGCCGGCTCGATGGGCACCGCCCACAGCAGGGGATGGGTCAGAACCGACGCCGAGGTGGTCGGCGTCGCGGATACCAAGCCGGGGAAGGCCGAGGCGCTGGCTTCACAATACGGATGGCGCGCCTTCGACAGCATGGACGCCATCCTGCCCCTGGTGGATGTCGTTGACCTGTGCACGCCCACGCACCTGCACTACGAGATGACGTTACAGGCCGCGCGCGCCGGCAAGCACATCATGTGCGAGAAGCCCATCGCCCTGACGGTGGCGCACGGCAAGGAGATGATCGCCGCCTGCCGGGCGGCGGGGGTGCGGCTCTTCATTGCCATGGTGGTGCGCTTCTTCCCCGAATACGTGGCGACCAAGCGCGCCATCGACGCCGGGCAGATCGGCGCGCCCGCCGTGATCCGGCTCACCCGCGCCGTCTATCGCCCGCAGCGCCAGCGCGATGACTGGTTCATGGACCCGGAAAGGTCGGGCGGCATGATCGTCGATCTGCCGATCCACGACTTCGACCAGGCGCGCTGGATGACCGGCGACGAGGTGGTGCGCGTGTTCGCCAAGAGCGTCGCCACCCAGAACCCGGACGTTCTCGAAGACCACGTGCTGACGATCCTGCGCTTCCGCAACGGCGCGATGGCGCACGTCGAGGGGAGTTGGGCCTACCCGCCGCCCATGTTCGTCTACAAGGTCGAGGTGGCCGGCGACGCCGGCCTGATCGAGTTCGACAATATGAGCACGAGGCCCATCGTCCTGCACCTGTTCCGGGCCAGCGGTGGTGCCGTCTCCGAGGTGCCGATTGCCAGCAGCCCGCTGGCCGAGGACCCTTACGTCGTCGAGGTCAAGCACTTCTGGGACGCCCTGAAAAACAATAAGCCCTTCGTCGTGACCCCGGAGGACGGCCTCGCCGCGTTGCAGATCGCCCTGGCCGCGCGCGAGTCGGCGATGACCGGCAAGCCCGTGACCCTCGAACCGCTGGAGGTGGCATGATGCGCATCGGGATCATGAGTGCGGCGCACGTACACACGGCGTCATACGCCGAATGCCTGAAGGCGTCGCCGGGCGTAGCGTTGATCGGCCTGGCCGACGACGACCGGGCGCGGGGCCGCGCATTCGCGGATCAGCACGGGGTTCACCTCTTTGACAGCTACGCAGCGCTCCTGGCCGAGAAGCCCGACGCGGTGGTGATCTGCTGCGAGAACACCCGCCACCGCGCGATGACCGAGATGGCGGCGGGGGCCGGCGCGCACGTGATGTGCGAGAAGCCGCTCGCCACGTCTGTGGAAGACGGGCGCGCGATGATTCAGGCGTGCCGCAACGCCGGCGTCAACCTGATGACCGCCTTCCCGATGCGGTTCAGCCCCGCCGCGCGCGAGGTCAAGGCGGCGCTGGATCGCGGCGACCTGGGCGCGGTGCGTTGCGCCAACTGCACCAATCAGGGCTACAACCCCGACCGCGTGCGCCCCTGGTTCACGCAGAAGGAACTGTCGGGCGGCGGCGCGGCCATTGACCACCTCGTGCACGTGACCGACATGCTGCGCTGGTATATGGGCGCAGAGGTGGTCGAGGTCTACGCCGAGATCGACAATCTGTTCTACAAGGGCCGGATCACGGTGGACAGCGCCGGGCTGGTGATGATGACGTTCGACAACGGCGTCTTCGCCACGCTGGACTGTAGCTGGAGCCGCCCGGCGTTTCACATGACCTGGGGCAACGTGAAGATCGACCTGGTCTGCGAGCGCGGCGTGCTCCAGACCGATTACTTCATCCAGAACATCACCGTCTACCGGGGCGACCTGCAAAGGCCGCAGGCGCAGGGCTGGGGGTCGAACATCGACCAGGCGATGGTGGACGAGTTCGTCGCCAGCGTCCGCGAGCGGCGCGCGCCCTTTGTGACGGGCGAGGACGGCCTCAAGGCGGCGGAGGTGGCGGTGGCGGCCTACCGCTCGGCGGAGACCCATCAGCCGGTGACGTTGCCGCTGGCGTAAACCGTTAACCCATCGGTGGAACCCATATGGACAGTGGGCTTAAGCCCACTGTCCCCAAGCTCTGGTAAGGGCGAACGTCCCTTCGGTCAGGTTCGTTCTTACTCGCCTCCCGCCGCCAGCGTCCTGTTGATCTGCGCGAGGTGCGCCTCGCCGTGATTGGCGTAAGTGACCAGGATGTCGTCCACCGTCAGCTCACCGGATTCAGGATGCAGCGCCTTCCGCCCCCAGTCGGCGTCGCCCAGGCTCTCGAACAGCGCGACCCAGCGCTCGTGTAGGCCGCGCAGGATGTCGAGCGCGCCCCCGATGGCGGCGCTCTCGGCCTCCGCCGTCTCCGCCCACGCTTCCTGGTTGTAGGGCTTTAGCGTGGGCCGGTCCTCGGTAAGCATGAGCTTGACGCGGACGAAGGCGTTGATGTGCGAGTCGGCCAGATGGTGAACGATCTGCGCCACCGTCCACTCGCCGGCAAGGGAGCGCGTCGTCAGTTGCACAGGGGTGAGGTCCCTCACTGCCGCCTCAAGTTGGGCCGGAAAGCTGCGGACTTTCTCGATCAATTCGCGCCGTTGTGTGTTGGTCAACATGTTGTTTCCTCCTGAACAGGTTCCGTGTTTTGCGCGCCTGGCTGGACAGCCTTTTACTCCTGCCGCGCGAGCGTTGCCAGAATCGCCTCGAAGAGCGCTTCTTCGCTCGCCTGCCACTGTTCGCCGCCCGCCATCCCGACAAAGAGATAGGCGCTTCCCGGCGTGAGCAATAACATTGCCCTGCCGGCGGTCCCCGGCTCGGCAGCGGTGTCTGTGAAGGCGGCGCTTGCCGCCGTGAATCCGCCGAGCGCCCCCTCTTCGATTTCCCCGAACGCATATTGGTCCGGTGTATACCAGAAGAACTGCAATCGCTTGAGGCTTTCCGGGTTCAACAGGGAACGGATTTCGCTGTAATCGCGCATGAGCACGATCAAACCTTGCAGGGAGAAGGTCTGCGCCATCTGCAGGCGGTTGTAGTTCGTCGTCAGGAGGTAAGCGTTATCCTGTCCTGCGTAGCCGACGATCCAGTTTTCTGGGGTCATGAAACTTAGCTCGCGCCACGCGATGGCTTGCGTGAGCCGTTCTGCGGCGGTCCACGTGACCGGCGTCGCCTGGATGCTGGCGACCAGCGCGTTCAACGTCGGGACAAAGTCGGTCCACATGTCGGTGGGGGCGCTGGCGGTGATCAGGAACGTGTCTGCTACCCTTACCAGCATCCCTTGCCGCTCTCCCAAAGGCGGAATATCTACTGTCGGCCATTCCGCGTCGCCGAACTGCCGCACGACTACTTCAAGTCGATAGTCAAGCGTGTACTCAGGAAGCGTCTCACGCTCACCCGGCGGCGGCTCGGTCACCTGCACGATGACCACCGCCCCTTGCGCGACCTCCCCGGCCAGGACCGCGTCCACATCCGCCGGCAGCCCAAGCGCGAGCCAGCCGCCCGCGTCCGTCGCTGTCCAGCCGCCCGGCAGTGTGATTGTGAAGTTATAGGGCGACCATGTGAACGTGGTTTGGTCTTGCGCGCTGACAGGAGGAACAATGACCAGCAGCAACGACAGGGCAACGATCAGCCGCTTCATGCCTGCTTTCTCCATCTGCATAAAAAAGGTGATGCAGGAGTGCATTTTAGCCCACCTTTAGCAGATATTCGAGGCCGGATCAGTGCAAAATCGCCAAACTTCTTGACAGGCGCGCCGGGCGCGCTACCCTAACTCCGTACATCACCACAGGGGGCATTCGTGGCATCCATCCTCGACCCATCCGCAGTCTACCAGCAGCCGGCGGAGTTGCTGCGCGCGCTTATTCGCTTCGACACGACCAACCCACCCGGCAACGAGGCGGCGTGCATCGCCTACCTCAACGATCTGCTTACCGGGGCCGGCTTTGAAACGCGCACCCTCGCCCGCGACCCGGCGCGGCCCAACCTGGTCACCCGCCTGAAAGGGCGCGGGGAGGCGCCGCCGCTCCTGCTCTACGGGCACGTGGACGTGGTCACGACGGCGGGCCAGGTGTGGGATCACCCGCCGTTTGAGGCGAAGGTCGTGGACGGCTATATCTGGGGCCGGGGCGCGCTGGACATGAAAAGCGGCGTCGCCATGATGGTCGCCGCGCTCGTGCGCGCCAAAGCCGAGGGCCTCACCCCGCCCGGTGAGGTGGCCTTGCTCCTGGTCAGCGACGAGGAGAACGGCGGCGATTACGGCATGGGCTACCTGGTGCAGGAGCACGCCGCGCTGTTTGAGGGGATTCGCTACGCCGTCGGCGAGGTGGGCGGCGGGGCGGCGTACTTCGGTGGGCGGAAGTTCTACCCCATCCAGGTGGCCGAAAAGCAAATCTGCTGGCTGAAGGCGACTCTCCGGGGGCCGGGCGGGCATGGGGCCATGC
>DAOTXU010000312.1:0-1732 GCA_034435135.1 Anaerolineae bacterium
GCTGTGCGCTTTGGTGCGAAACGTGTTCCAGGCCGACCCCTTGGACGGCAGCCTGTTTTTGTTCGTCAACCGCCGGGGCGACCGGATCAAGGCGATGTGGTGGGACAACGATGGCCTGGCCCTTTTTTACAAGCGTCTTGAGGCGGGGACCTTCGAGATGCTGCGCGGCGAGGCCGACACGGCCACGATCGAGATCGACGCGGCCCAGCTCGCCATGCTCTTAAGCGGCGTTCCGCTCCGCACGCCGCGCCGTCTGCGCTACTCGCGCGCGTCGTGACGGTGTGCTTCGCACGCGGCGCGCCGCTTCGGGTGGCGCGCCGCGTTTGCTTCTTGCAAGACGCGCGTCGTGCATCCCTCGCCACGTGGCAAGAAATCTTCGCGCGCTCCAGCGAAACCTTGAGGCGGCTGTGGTGTTTCATAGGTATCATGCAGAGTGAAGACCCTAACACCGCCGGAGACCTTAATCCTGTCATGGACACCACGCCGCTTCCCGACGAACTGGCCGCCTGCCACGCGCTCTTAGTCGAGCAGGCCCGCACGATCACCCAGTTGCACCAACGGGTCGAAGAGCAAGAGCTCACGATCAACGAACTCATGCAGCGGGCCTTCCGCCATCGCAGCGAGCGGTATCTGGAAGACCCGAACCAACTGAAGCTCGACTTCGGCGACACGCCGGAGGCGGCCGACGCGGCGGCGGGCCTGGCTGCGGCGGTCGAAGAGGCCGAGATTCTCGTCAAGGCGTACAAGCGTCGCAAGCGGGTGCCCCGGAAGCCGCGCAACGAACAGTTGCCCGCGCACCTGCCGCGATACCGGGTCGAAGTCCCGGCGTCCGACGAGATCAAGCACTGTGCCCAGCATGGCGAGCGGAAACCGATCGGCTTCGATGAGGTGGAGACGCTGGAGTTCGAGCGGCCGAAGCTCAAGGTGCGCGTCACTCGCTATCCGAAATACGCCTGTGAAAACGAGCCGGCCTGCGGCGTGGCCCAACCGCCGCGTGAGCCGGGGCTGGTCGAGGGGAACCGTTACGGCACGAGCGTGGCCGCGGAGATTGTCACCGGCAAGTGCGGCTATCATTTGCCGATCTATCGCGAGCAGGACTATTTCGCCGGCTGCGGATGGACGGTGGACCGGAGCACGCTGTTGAACATCTTCCGGGCGTCGGCCGAGTTGGTCCGTCCGTTGGCGCTGTACCTGCGAGGCGAGGTATTGGCCAGCGGAGCGATCGGCACGGACGAGACGCGGGGGACGCTCTTGTTGCCGCCGGAGATCCCGGAGGCGAAGGAGGGCGACGCGAAATCGCGGCGGATCCACGAGGTGTTCAGCGAGGCACGGGCCGAGGGGCGCAAGAGCGTCTCGGGCCGGATGTGGGCCTACCGCAGCTTGACCGTGCCGGTCAACGTGTTCGACTTCACCGTGAGCCGGCACCGCGACGGACCGGACGAGTTTCTGGTGGCCGGCGGCTTCGTCGGCAAGCTGTTGGGCGATTGTTACTCGGGCTATCAAGGGATCACGCTCCGCAGCGACTCGCGGATCGTGCGTGCGGCGTGCAATGCCCACGCGCGGCGGAAGATCTTCGACGCACGCGAGCATCGCCCGCTGCTGTCGACCCGATTCTTAGCGATGTACCAGGAGTTGTACGACATCGAGGAGCGTGGGAAATTCCTTTCGGTGGGCGAGCGTGAGGAACTGCGCGCGTTGGAGGCCCGACCGGTATGGCAGCGGATGCGCCAAC
>DAOTXU010000313.1:0-9424 GCA_034435135.1 Anaerolineae bacterium
CGTATGACGGGAGAGGGGGCAAAGATACCCCAAATCTGGGTTTATAATCCCCTCTCCCCTTGTGGGAGAGGGGATTTAGGGGTGAGGGGAAGCAAGGGCGACCTTTTCAAACACATTCTTAAGGAACAAAAAAGAGGTCAGCAGCCGACGACCGGCTCCAACCTCCTCACCAGCTTCGAGCTTCCCGCACCCAGCTTCTTGCTACGGACACACCCCGCCGGCGAGCTGCACGATGGTGGGACCGAGGGGAATGTCACACCACAGCTTGCCATAGTCGATGATGATGACGGCGGCAATCGCCGCCACCACGCACAACACCACCACGAAGCCGCACCCCAACAGCACGTAGCGTAAGGTGTTGCTGCCGCCCTGCCTCTCCTCTTCATAATAACCGGGCGGGTAGTAAGCCGCCTCTTGCTGGCCCGCTTGCCCCGGCGGCGGCTGGCGATAGGGCTGCCCTGGCTGGTAAGACTGCTCAAAGGGCTGCGCGTAGGGTTGCTGCGGCTGCGCGTAGACCTGGGGAGGCTTCTGCGGTGGAGGCGGGGGCGGGTAGCCACGCGCAGGGGCCACTCCCGCGCCTGGCGAGGGCGCTCCCAACACTGTTTGGTCGCCCATCATGCTCGCCGGGATAAACGCGCCCTCAAAAGCCATCATGACCGTCTCGCCCAGGCCGATCATATCCCCGTTGGCGAGGGGCCGCGCGCCGGAGAGGCGCTGCCCGTTGACGAACGTTCCGTTGGTGGAGCCGAGGTCCTCCAGCGTGTACCCGGCGCTGGTCCGCGTCAGGCGGCAGTGGTGCCGCGACACTTCCGGGTCGTTAATCACCACGTCGTTGGTGATGTCACGCCCCATCGTGATAACGTCTTTGACTAACTCATGAACCTGGTTAGGTTGCGGGCCACGGCGCACAATCAACCGAAAGCTGCCGTTGCCTTGCTGCATGAGGACCTCCTGAGTAGCAGAAGAATGCAGTCGCAGTATACGGTCAGGGCCGGTTTCTGTCAACAGAATCGGGCCAGCAGCGGCAATCTCCGCGCCGGCTGACATCAAATTGTAACAAGTTTTCGCCATAATGTCCGTGAATTTGGAGAAAGTCTTGACGTTTCTCCAGCAACATGCCAGTTTTTCTCACGGAGGTTTTCAATGCGTAACAAGATGTTGACTGCCGGGTTGCTGATCGCTCTGGCGTTGAGCGCCGTGCCCTCCCTGGGGACGGTCTTCGCTCAGGATGAGGAAACGCCGCGCTGTGACGCGGACTGGCTCGCCGTAGCCGCCAGCGCTATCGGGATTGAGGCCGACGCCCTGCGCGAAGCCCTGGATGACGGGCAGACCGTCGCCGAGGTGGCCGAAGCCAACGACGTAGACCCGGAGACGGTGGTTGACGCCATTGTCGAGCACGCCGTCGCCTGCGCGGACAACCTGCCGACGCTCCTGGCCCGGCGCTTCCGCAGCCATGCTGAAGCGATGGCGCTGGACCTGGTGTACGGCGGCGAGGTGGGTCCGATGGGATTTGGGCGCGGTCCCATAGCCGGGCTGATGGGCGAGCTGATGCCGCGCGGCATGTTCGACTTTGAGCTGGAAGGCTTACTGCCGTTTGGCGAGCTGAAGTTTGACCTCATGCCCGTGACGCCGCCCGCGCTGCACAGGGAATGGCTTGAGGCCGCGGCGGACGCCATCGGAATCGACGTTGATGCTCTCACGGAGGCCCTGGCGGACGGGCAAACCATCGCGGAGGTGGCCGAAGCCAACGATGTGACCCTCGACGCAGTGATCGACGCTATCGTCGCCGCCGAGACCGAACGTCTGACAGAGCAGGTTGAGGACTTCGTGCAAGGGTCGCTCGGTCTGTTCGGTAGGGGTATGATGGAAAGGCGCATGTATGGCCCGCTCTTTGGCAACCGGGGCCAGGGCCGAATGGCGATAGAACTTTTCGTCGGCGGGTCGGCGGACTGGCTGAGCGTGGCGGCGGAGGCCATCGGGATCGAGCGCGACGCGCTGGTGGACGCCCTGGCCGACGGGCAGACCGTCGCGGAAGTGGCCGAAGCGAACAACGTTAACCCCCAGGCGGTGATTGACGCCATCGTCGCCGCCGAGACAGAGGACCTCGCGGCGCAGGTCGCGGACTATGTGGAGTCGGAGATTGACCCGGTGCGCATGGGGTTCGGCCCGATGCCGTTCATCGACGAGGCCCGCCCCTTCAGGCAGGGCCAGGGGATAGGTCCGCGCATTGAGATTGCTCCACGAGTTGAAGTGCCCGGCCTTGGGCGCTTCGGCGAGGGCATGGTGTGGGGCTTCGGCGTGATGGGCGGCGTGGATAGCCTGGATGCCGCGGCTGAGGCCATCGGCGTCGCGCGCGACGCGCTGGTCAAGGCGCTGGAAGAGGGACAGACCCTCGCGGAAGTGGCGGAAGCCAACGGCGTGGACCCGCAAGCGGTGATCGACGCGCTCCTAGAGCGGATCAACACCACCATCGACGAAGCGCTGAAAGATGGCTGGCTGTCTGAAGAAATGGCTGAGGCGATGCGCGCGCGCATGGCGGACCGGGTTGAGGCGTTTGTGACCGAAGGCTTCCCCATGATGTGGGGGGGCGCGATGATCGACATGATGGAGATGATGCCGCATATGGGACGGAATCAGTGGTTTGACGGCGCTGATGAGTGGCGGGGTATGTCCGGGCGTCGCCATCGCTAGCTTCGACGCGACTCTCTCCTTCGTCGGAACGGCGGCTGTGTGTCAAGCTCCCCGCGAGCCTGAAGCTCGCGGGGAGCTGCCATCAAAACGCCTTGAAACCGGGTTCGATCCGGTGCGCGCCGGACGTGAGCTACAAATGAACGTAGCACGCCAGGTTGCCCAAGCGAATTTCGTCGCCGCTGTTGAGTGCGAGGGTATGATTCGGAGGCACAGGTTTGCCGTTAAGGAACGTGCCGTTCGTGCTGTCAAGGTCGCGCAGGAAGAAGGAACCTTTGTCGTAGGTGATGGCTGCGTGCAGGCGCGAGACGCCCAGGTTGTAGCCGTCGAACAGGTTGAGGTCAATGGTGGGCTGGACGCCCGTTTGGGAGCTTTTACGCCCCAATATATTCTCTCTTTGGGCCGAGAGGGCAAACGGCTTCGACGCGCCCTGGATATACAGCATCGGTTGCCCGTGTCGAAACCCGGTGGTGCTCTCCGCGTTCCGCGCCTGCGTGGCCCGACGCACCTGAGCGTGCAGCTCAGCGCCGTTGGTGTAGGGCGTATCGTCGTCGAGGGGCAGAGGGCTGCCGCACCGGTTGCAGAACAGGCTGCCGGGGCGGTTAAGGGTGTAGCAATTCACACAAATGATACCGTCGAAGTCGGACGAATACGCAGGAACCGGGATGGTAGTTATCAGGGCGCTACCGCACTGCTCACAGAAGAATTCACCGACGGTATTTTTATGGCGGCATTTCTGACAGATCGTCATTTAAAAACGCCAAAGTTTCAACAAAGTTTAAATATTGTATAGATTTTATCACAAGGCGACCGCGAACCGCTTGGGAAAGAAGTACCTGTGGCGATTGATGATTAACAAGGCGTAAGGGATCCCCTATAATAGACATGGGGGAATTGCCGATGACGACGCAAACGGTTCTGGTGATCGAGGACGAGAAGCGTATCGCGCACTGGGTGCGCGCCTACCTTGAAAAGGCCGGCTATACCACGCTGGTGGCCTACGATGGGCCGACGGGCCTGCACATGGCGCGCCGCGAGCGGCCCGACCTGATCGTGCTCGACCTGATGCTGCCGGGCATGGACGGGATGGACGTATGCCGGACGCTGCGCCAGGAGTCGGACGTGCCGATCATCATGTTGACGGCGCGAGGCCGCGAGAGCGAACGCATCGGCGGGCTGGAGTCGGGCGCGGACGATTACGTGACCAAGCCGTTCAGCCCTGACGAACTAGTGGCGCGGGTGCGCGCCACGCTCCGCCGCGCGACCGGGCAGGTGCGCGCGCCGCAAGTCTTGCGCACCGACGATATCTGTCTGGACGTGGAGGCGCATACCTGCACCGTGCGCGGCGCAGAAGTCACACTCACCCCGACGCAGTTCGCCCTGTTGGAGACCCTGATGCTCAACGCCGGTCGTCCGCTCACGCGCGAGTACCTGGTCAACGCGGCGATGGGTGAGACTTTCGACGGCTACGACCGCGCCATCGACGTACAAATCCGCCGGCTGCGTCAGCGCGTTGAACGCGATCCGTCTGATCCGAAGCATATTGTGACCGTGTATGGAGTCGGGTATAAGTTCGAGCCGTAATGCCCGAAGGTCGGGGCGCGGCACGCCGCACCCCGACCGGATTGGGAGAGGTCGGAGACTATGCACAGTTTACGCTGGAAACTAGCCTTAGGCTTCGCGCTCACCGTAATCATCGCGGTCGGGCTGACCGGGATTCTGGCTCACGCCACTACCGCCCAACGCTTTGACCTGCTGATCTCCGAGACCGGGCGCGCGCGCGCCGAAGCGCTTGCGCCGATCCTTGCCGCTGAATACGCCTACTGGGGCAACTGGCAGACCGTAGCTGAGCAGCGCGTCTGGCGGCCCCAGGAATCCGCGCCGCCGGTGGATTTCTTCCTGTTCCCCGACCCGTATGATCCTGAAGTCGGGAACGCGATGCAGAACATGATGCAAAACATGATGGGGGCGCACGGGAGAGGGCCGCGCGCCGGGCAGAACGCGAACCTCTCCTGGGCGCAGAACCCGCCCGTGAACGACTGGCTCCGGCTGGCGTTGGAGGCGACCGGCGGCCTGGAAGCTTCTGATAACGTGCAATCGGGGTGGTCGCTCAACGACCTGGCAATGGCCGAGGGCGAGGACCTGGACCATGTGGTTGAAGTCATCATCAACGCCGAGCAGGAAACGGTGAACAACGCCGTGCAGGTCGGGCAGCTTGAAGAGGAAGTCGCGCAGTTTTATCTGGACTCGCTACCCGGACAGGTTCGTGCGTTCCTGAACACCATGCGCGTGCAGCGCGTCGGCCCGCGCGTGGAGGTGGTCAGCCCGCCGCAGTTGACTGTCGAAGCCTCTACCTGGGTGTTGGAAGGGTTGCTCTTCGGCGGGGAACGTCTGCTCGTGGCGGATGAGGCCGGTCGCGTGGTGATCGACAGCAACCGCGAGTTGATCGACAAACTGTTAGGTGAGGGCGCGCTGGCGGCAGGCGCGCCGGTGACGGTCAATGGGCAGCGCGTGGGCACCGTGCTGGTCGGCGCGGAGTTGGGTCTGTACGATGCGCAGCAGCGCGCCTTCCTCAACGGCGTGACGGCCTCGCTGGCGTTGAGCGGCGCGCTGGCGGGCGCGGCGGCGCTGGTGCTCGGCGTGGTCATCGCCCGGCAGATCACGCGCCCCGTCCGCGACCTGACCGCCGCCGCCGGGCGCATCGCCGGAGGCGACTGGGATCAGCGCGTCCAGGTCCGGTCGCGCGACGAGTTGGGGCAGATGTCGGCGGCCTTCAACCGCATGGCCGAGGAAATCTCCACGCAGCGCATGTTGCGGGGCCGGCTCGTGGACGACATCGCCCACGAGTTGAACACGCCGCTCAGCCTGATCGGGCTGGAGATCCAGGCGATGACCGACGGGCTGCAATCGCCGGATGAGGCGGCGGCCCAGTTGCGGCGTGAGGTATCGGAGTTGCAGGCGCTGGCCTCCGATCTCGCCTACCTGGCCGACGCCGACACGGGCGCGCCGACGCTCAACCTGGCCCCGACCCCGGTAACCGACCTGGTGCTGGAAGTGACCGACCGCTTCACCAACCAGGCGGCGGCGGGCGGCGTGGACCTGCAAATCCGCCTGTGCGGAGACGTGCCGGTCATGGCAATGGACGCGGCGCGGGTCGGGCGGGCGCTGACCAACCTGCTGGGCAACGCGCTGCGCCACACGCCGCCGGGCGGGCGCATCGAGGTGGCGACGGCGTGCACGGACGGCGAAGTGAGGGTTACGGTGCGCGACACGGGCGAGGGCATCGCGGACGCGGACCTGCCCCACATCTGGGAGCGCTTCTACCGCGCCGACCGCTCGCGCAACCGGGCGACGGGCGGGCGCGGCCTGGGGCTGGCGATTGTGCGCCAGGCGGTGGAGCTGCACGGGGGCCGGGTGTGGGTGGAAAGCAAGGTCGGGGAGGGGAGCACATTCGGCTTTGCGTTGCCGATGGCGATAGGGCAAGAGGCTTAAGCTTCCACGTCCGCGCGAGGCATCGTAAAGTGGAACGTGCTGCCCTCGCCTAGCCGGCTCTCCAGGCCAACCTCGCCGCCATGAAGCTCGACCAGGCTCTTGACAATCGCCAGGCCCAGCCCGGTCCCCTCGATGCTGTCGGTCTCCGGGCGGCGCACGCGATAGAAGCGGCTGAACACCTTCGCCTGATCTTCCGGCGCGATGCCCAGGCCGTTGTCGCTGACCGAGATCAGCACGAAGTTGTCTTGAGGCTCCGCCATGAGGCGCACCTCGCCCTCCGGCGGCGTATATTTGATGGCGTTGCTGAGGAGGTTGACGAGAATCTGCCGCAGGCGGTTATGGTCGGCGCGGATGAGTGGGACGCCATGCTCAATATCGACGGAGACGTGAATGGCCTTGTTTGCCGCCAGTGTGTGCAGCGCGTCCATCGCCTCGCCGAACACCTGGCGCACCTCCACCGGACTCAGCTCCAGGTTGATGCCCGATTCGATGCGCGCCATGTCAAGCAGGTCGTCGATCAACTGGCGCATGTGGACAATGGAACGGCGGATCATATTCAGGTAGTGGTTCACCCTCTCGCTGGCGACGCCGTACATCTCGATCAATTCCACATACCCACCCAACACGTTAAGCGGGTTTTTCAGGTCGTGTGAGACGGTGGTCACCAGTTCGGACTTGAGGCGGTCCATTTCCTTGAAGTGGGTGATGTCTTGCATCACCGCCACCCAGCCCACATCCTGCACCGGCGAGATGCGGACGTGATAGGTCCGGCTGTCAGCGAGCGTGATCTCGTCGATCACCGACCGCCCCCATTCAACCGCGCGCGCGTGAATGCCGAGAACCGGCGTATCGGCGAAAACGTCCGTCAGCAACATGCCCCGGTACTCAGCCCTGGGGCCTAACCGAAAGATCGCCCTCGCCGCCACGTTCACCAGTTCGAGCCGGCCATCCATGCCGACCACAATCACGCCGTCGGCGGTGCTGGCGAGGATGGTGGAGAGTTTTTCGCGCTCGCGCTTGGTCTCGTCAAAGAGGCGGGTGTTCTCAATCGCCACCGCCGCGCGGTCGGCCAGGCGCCCGGCGAACTCGACCTGATCCTGCCGGAAAGCCGAGGGTCGGGTGCTTTCCAGCGTCAGCACGCCCACCACGCGGTGCTCCAGCACCACCGGCACCGCAATCTGCGAACGGATGCCGGGCACCATCTGCACATAGTTGGGGTCCTGCGTCACATCCTCGACCAATTGCGCCCGGCCCGTGCGAACCACGCGCCCGGTCACGCCGGCATGATCCGGCGCGAGCGACACCATCCGGCGTTGCTCAAAGTCAGGGCCATAGCCGTAGCCGTAGACAAAACGCAACGTGTCGTCTTCGGGGGAGTAGAGCGCCACCGAGCCGGCGGCGGCGTTGGTGAAGCGCAGCGCCCAGTCAATGGTGAGGGTCATCACGCGGTCCAGTTGCAGCGAAGCGTTTAGCTCGCGGTCGATCTGCTGCTGGATGCGCAACTCGGCCACACGCGCGCTTAATTGCTCGTCGGTGAGGCTGTAGAGGCGGGCATTTTCGAGCGCCATCGCCATGCTGGTGCTCACCGTCGAAAGCAGGCGCTCGTCCTCTTCGTCGATGGGCTGGCCGGTGAAGTGGTTGTCCACGATCACCACCCCGACCAGCCGCCCGCCCGCAATCAACGGCGCCGCCAGGAAGGACGACATTTCCAGCGCGCTGAACAGCCAGTGAAGCCGGCTGGCAGTAAACACCTCGCTGTCGCGGTGCACCAGGGTCGTCTCGCCTCGCGCCCACGCCTGCGTCAGCGGGCCGCGATTCCCCTCTTCGACCGGCACGAGCAGGGCCTCCAACTGAACCTGGAGTTCCGGCGAAGGGGCGGGATGGCTCACATCGCCGTACACGAGCGCCTGCCGTTCGTCGTCCACCAGCAGCAAAAGTGCCCGGTCAAAGCGCAATTGCTGGGTCAGCACTTCCAACAGACGCGCCATCAGCGCGGAACGGTCGAGTGTGGTCCCCAGCGCGAGGGTGATGTCGTGCATCAGAGTGAGGGTGTCCACCTGGCGCTGGAGATCCGCGCTGCTCGCGTCAGGCGCTACGCCGACCGGCGCAGCCGCGCTGGCGTGCAACCCGTCCAGCAGCGCCTGCGCCGAGGCGCGCTCCCGGCGTTGGCGCAGCCCCCACGCCACGAACGCGCCGGCGGTTGCGGGGAGGAGCGCAGCCCAGGCGAGGAAGCCCAGCGTCGGGACGGCGATGGCGAGCAACACCAGCAACACAGAAGCCACCGCGCCAGCGATCAAGTACAGGGGGCGCGGCGCCGGCTCGCGCCAGGTCACCTGCCAGCGGAAACTGGGGGCGCCTGCCAGCATCGACGCTTCTTCGCGCACGTCAGCGCGCGGCAACCCGCGCGCCAGGCCGGGCAACTCCTGTAGCAGCCCGGCATAGATTTCGCGGTACATGTGCAGGTAGGGCTGATGATCCTCAGGGCGCAAGGTCGCCAGTTCCGCCTCGGCGCGCCATTCGACCGTCACCGAACGCTCGGTTGCGGCCACCACGCGCACATCGGCGCGCGAAGCCTGGCGGATCGCCCAGGGCAACAGAAAATACAAGTGTTGCGCGTCCAGGCTGCGCGCGACCGGCAGTAACGTGGTCGAGAGCAGGCGGGTCGCAGCCCGGCGCGCGAAGTCAGGCGCATGGCTCAAGCGCTGGCCGTATTCCAGCGCCAGATAGGCAAACTCAAAAGAATAGCGTCGGCCAGACGCGCCAAGCGTGTCAACGCTGAACGAAACGTCCTCGCCGTTGGCGGACGCGCGTAGCAGCCCCACCCAGGCATCAATCGCCGCATCTTGTGCGGCGCGCACTTCGTCCGGTGTTGCTGAGGGATAAGCGGCGCGCGTTTGTTCAGTGACCAGTTCTTGAAGCGTTTCCCTCGCGGCGCACAGGAAGCTGCCGTCAATATCGGCTACCCCTGCGCCGCACGGCGCACCCTGCACCGGTCGCGCTTCAACTGTCGGGCATTCCCACACCGTCGCCACAGTCTGCCTCTGGTAGAGCCTGTGCCGCGCTAGTCTTATTATAATCCCGTTGTGGTCTGAACCTGTAGTGATTTGCCATGAACTGATTCAAACTTACGCCAACAGCTGGCCGTGCTAAGAAACTATCTCAAAACCCTTTGAAAGCGTATAATGCTTGTCACCAGCTATAAGGAGACAAGTCATGTCAGAAAAGAAGAAAACACCACCGACGC
>DAOTXU010000314.1:0-19315 GCA_034435135.1 Anaerolineae bacterium
GGTACTTCTCATAGACCCAGTACGGGCGGTAGCCCAGCCGCCGGAGAATAGCGTCCATCTCATCGAAGGCGCTCACGTCCACCTCGTATTCGAGGCGGGTGCTCACGCTTGCGCTCTCCTGCCGGGCGGGAGCTTTGTAGGTCAGGCGGGCGCGGTCCGCGCCGCCCGCGATCGGCCTGTCGCGCCGGAGCCGGAGCACAATCCCCGCCGGGGTGAGCGCGCCCACCGCGTCCTCGTAACGGACGTTGTGCTCATGCACACGGGGGATAGAGCAGCGGGCGTCGGGGTCGGCTTCGAGGCGTCGGCGCAAGGCGCCCAGGTCTGGCACAAGGACTTTGACCTCGGTTTCCAGGTGTGATTCTTGTGTCATCACCTGTAGACTCCCTTATCACCGCTCAGGTGGTGATGTCCTGCCGGCGGAACAGAAAGATGGTCAGCGCGATCAACCCGGCCACCCACGCCGCGGCCATCATCAGCGACGCGGGGAGGCTGACCGGGTCAACTGAAACGGACGCGCCGACGCCGCTCAACCACTGGTTGAGATCAACGCCCTGGTTGAACTGCGCCCATAACGCGATGTTGTCCAGGTTGAAGCTGGGCATCAATTGGTACAGCCTGACGATCTGCATGTTGTTCAGCAATTGACCCAGGACTGAGAAGAAGAGCAGCGATATTGGCTCCCCGACCGAGAGCAGAAAGCCCATCAGCAGCCCGCTGATAATCGAGCGCGTCGCCATCGCCGCCAGCGCCGCAAAGCTGCTGACGATGATCGTGGAGACGAACGCCAGCGTCGCGTGCAAAAGGTAATCACCTGCGAAGTCGGTTAAGACTTCGGTGGTCAACGCCGGGCCGTATTCGCCGCCGGCGGCGCGGATGGCGATGCCGCGCCCTACCGCAACGATCACCGACGTGGCGCCAAACACCAGGAAGATGAACGCGCCCAGCGCCGCGAACTTGACCAGGATCAACGTCGCGCGGCGGTTGTGGGGGACGATGTTCTTCCATGTGCCCCACTCGTACTCGCCGGCAAAGATCACCACCGTGAACGCCAGCAGTGGTAAACGCCCGAAGATGTTGCCAGGGAAGCTATACAGCAGGTCCCAAATCCCCACCATTGTCGTGGTCCATTCACCCTGTTCCAGTGCAAACGGCTTCCTCGCGGCGTCAGGAGCTAAGAGGGCGGCGATGATCTCGAAAATCAGGAACGTTCCGGCACCGACGGGGAGAATCCAGAGCAAAAAGCTCGTCAGCCAGCGATGGCCGGTGATTTTCTTCCACTCGGCGAGGAACATGCTCGTCATGCCTGCTCCTCCTGCGGCGGGGCCGATTGCTGGGTGACCGACAGGAAGTAGTCTTCCAATGTCTGGCGCTGGCTGCCGACGTGGTAGACATCAACGCCGTGCTCGACCAGCCGCCGCACCATGTGGGGGATGTCACCATGCGCGGCATTCACAAGGAGCGCCTGCGTGTTAACGGAGAGTGTCCAGTGTGTGCGGAGCGCATCGGCGGCCCGGTCCAAAGGCGCAGCCTCTACGCGCACCTGCGATGATTCCGCGAGCAGGTCAGCGACCTTGCCTTCGCGCACAATTTCGCCCTGGTTGATAATCGCCACACGGTCGCACACCTGTTCAACCTCGGCCAGGATGTGGCTGGAGAAAAACACCGTCTTGCCGTGCTTCTCGACCAGCTCACGGATCAAAAGCCGCATCTCCTGGATTCCGCCGGGGTCAAGGCCGTTCGTCGGCTCATCCAGGATCAGCAGGTCGGGGTTGTTGAGCAGCGCCGCCGCCAACCCCAGGCGCTGCTTCATGCCGGTGGAATACCCCTTGACATACTTGTCGGCGTGGCCTGCCAGACCGACCTGTTCCAGCAGGGCGGTAATGCGGTGAGCATCGTAGTAGTTGCCAGCGTGAGCGATGACCTCCAGATTTGTGCGCCCGGAGAGGAAGCTGTAAAACAGCGCGCCCTCGACAATCGCGCCCACGCGCCGCAGGGTATCGTGCTCGCGGCGCACATGCTGCCCGTAGATATACACGTCGCCCTGAGTCGGGTGGACCAAATCCATCATCATGCGGATGGTGGTAGACTTCCCCGCGCCGTTTGGCCCCAGAAACCCGTATACCTGTCCCTCTTCGACGTGCAGGTTGAGGTTCTTAACCGCCCGGACGCGCTTCTTGCCGCGCCCATAGATTTTGCCGAGGTTCTCAGTCTGGAGGGCGACGGTTGCACTCATACGCGGTGTCTCTCCTGGGGAAGCCAGACAGACGGCGTTGTCCTCTTTCCTGGACAGACTCTTAACTGATGACCAGCATCGTCTGCCCTTGCTCGACGCTTTGCCCGCCGGTCACGTGGATGTGGCTCACGGTCCCGGCGCGTGGCGCTTTGATCTCGTTGCCCATCTTCATCGATTCCAGAATCAGCAGCGTCTCGCCCTCGGCGACCGGCTGCCCCGGCTGCACCTTGATCTCTTGAATGAGACCGGGCATCGGCGCGTTGATGAACAGGTCGCCGGTGGGCGGCACGAACTTCGCGCGCGCCAGGTGTTGCTCGCGCTCGTCGGCCACGCACACGGCGTAGAGGATGCCGTGCATCAGCACGTTGAACTCCCCCTGGCGGCGCTCCACCAGCGCCTCATAGGAGCCGTGTTCGATGAGCAGTGAGTATAACTGCGCCTCGGCGTCCAGCGCCTTGAAGTCCACCTCGCGCCGTTCGCCGTCAACGATCACCTCGCCATCGCGGTTGATCTCGATGGTGTACTCCTGGTCGTTGACTTTGGCGACGTACTTCATCTATGGCAAGCTCCTGGACAGGGAGCTTAAGCCCCTGTCCCTATTGTGAAGCCATTTCGCGCGTCCCTGCACCAGCGCGAACGGCCTCCAAAGTCACTCCCCTCGGCCTCACCCGCCCCGGTTGCGCCCCGCCCACTTCCAGTTGGATGCGGGGCGTTCGTTTTGGTGCACAACCTGCGCGGCCTGCTGCCGGACGCGGTGCGCCACCAGCGTGGCGAGAATGGCTGCGATCTCCGGCTTCGGGTCGCTGCTCCCGTCGCCGACCTCTTCCATCAGAAAGCGTTCCTCTACAAAGGTCGTGTCGAAGCTGCCCGCCATGAAGCGCAGGCTGTCGAGCAGCTTCTGGTGGAAGGGGATGTTGGTCTTCAGCCCCATGATGCGATACTCATCCAGCGCGCGCCGCATCCGCAGTAAGGCCGCGCCGCGCGTCTCGCCATAAGCGATCAGCTTCGCCAGCAGCGAGTCGTAATAGGGCGTGACCTTGTAGCCTCGGAAGATGCCGTGATCGACGCGCACGCCAGGGCCGCTGGGGATGAAGTGCGACGTGATCGTGCCGGTGGAGGGCAGGAAGTTGTTGTATGGGTCTTCCGCGTTGATGCGGCACTCGACCGCCCACCCTTTCATGCTGATCTGGTCCTGCGTGGGGTGGCTCATGCGCCGCCCGCGCGCGATGCGAATCTGGTCCTTCACGATGTCCACGCCGGTGACCAGCTCGGTAACCGGGTGCTCGACCTGCACGCGGGTGTTCATCTCAAGGAAGTAGAAACGCTTCTGTTTATCGACCAGAAACTCCACCGTGCCGGCGTTGACGTAGCCCACCGCGCGCGCAACCTTGATTGCCGCCTCTCCCATGCGCTGGCGCAAGTCCTCGTCCACGAACATCGAGGGCGACTCCTCCAGCAGCTTTTGGTGCCGCCGTTGCAGTGAACACTCGCGCTCGCCCAGGTGCACCATGTTGCCGTGTTCGTCCGCGAGAATCTGAATCTCGATGTGGCGCGCGTTCTCGATCACTTTTTCCAAATAAACCGTGCCGTCGCCGAACGCGCTCATCGCCTCGCGGTGAGCGATGCCGAGCGCAGCGGGCAGGTCTTCGGACCGGCGCACCAGGCGCATCCCCTTGCCGCCGCCGCCGGCGGCGGCTTTGATCATCAGCGGGTAGCCGACTGCCTCGGCGGCGGCGATCAGGTCGGCGTCGCGGAGGCCCGGTTGGGTGCCGGGGATGATGGGCACGCCCACGTCGGCGGCGATCTGCCGCGCGTGCAGTTTGTCGCCCATCGCGCTGATGGCGTCCGGCTTCGGCCCGATGAACGCGATCCCCGCGTCCAGGACCGCCTGCGCGAAGTCCGCGCGTTCGGCGAGGAAGCCGTAGCCGGGGTGGATCGCGTCCACCTCGGCCTTGCGCGCCACGTCGATGATCCGGTCGATGCGCAGGTAGCTCTCGGCGGGGGGCGGCGCGCCGATGTGATACGCCTCGTCGGCGTAGCGCACATGCAGCGCGTCGCGGTCCACGTCGGAGTAGACCGCCGCCGCGCGCAGGCCCAGCTCGCGGCACGCGCGGATCACGCGCACGGCGATCTCGCCGCGATTGGCGACGAGGATTTTCTCAAAGTGGGTCGGGGTGTCGGTCATGAGCTAGCTCTTCTCAACTTCATCGGCCTCGTAGGGGCGGGTCTCAGACCCACTCCCTATTTCGCTTCATCGTTATCTGGCAGCGGCCTATACCGTAACCAATCCGCGAGCGCGCCCGCCGCCACGCCCACCGCCGCGCCGACCGGAGTCGCGCCCAGCGCCGCGCCGACCAGCGCGCCGATCACCAAGCCGGCGAGCAGCGCCGCGCCGGGCGGCCAGTTCGGGAGGCGGGAGGGAGAAGGCGAAGGCGCGGTCATGCCCGCTGCATCTGCGCGCTGATCGTGTCCCAGTAGAACGTCAACGACTCCCGCGCGACGTCGCGCTGTTGCAGCCGCCGGCGCAGCTTGGCGGTCAGGTTCCAGAACACGTCGCCGTGCGGGCCGCCGGTCACCACGCCCAGTTCGCATTCCCCCGCGATCTCGGCCTCCGCCCAGTAGCCGCCGTAGACCGCGCGCACCGTCTCGCCGAGCAGCGCCACCAATTGAAACACGCTCTCGCGGTTGGGGATGTGCCCTTCCGGGTAACTGGCGATCAGCGCTTCCAGGTTGGCGACTGTCGCCGTCGAGAGGTCGTCGAGGACGTTGAGGCCGGCGGCGCGCATGGCGCGCAGACATTGCGCTGCCGCGTCGGCGAGCGCCTGCGCGGATGGCGGGTCAACGGGTTCATAGCGCATCGGCGTCCCCCGGCAGGCGGGTCACCCGCCCAACCTGGCTTCGATGTCGGCGATGCGGGCTTCGATCTCGGCGGTGGGGAGGCCCAACTCGCGGCTCTGGTCGAGCAGGCTGCGCAGCCGGGCAAGTTGCTGTTCGAGTTCGGCGCGGGCGGCGGTTTCAGCGGCGGGCGTTTCGACTTCGGCCTCCGCTTTCACAGACACGAAAGCGTCGGCGGGCGCGGGCGGAGGCGCTTCCGCTGGCTCTGGCATCGCGGGCGGTTCCGCAGGCTTGACCTCTACCGCCGGCGCGGGCGTCACAGGCGCGGCGGGGCGCTCGGCTGGCTGCCGCCACGTGGGCGTGAAGAGTTCCGGCTTCGCGTGGCTGACCAACTGCGCCAGGTTTTCGAGCGACTTGCCGAACGCTCCCCGCCAGTTGCGCGGGCCGAACCAGTCGGTCCAGCGGCCAATGAAACTCGCCTTGGTGTAGGCGACTCCCAGCGTCACGTTGACGCCGCCGCCAGACGCCCCGACCACCCTGACAGAGATCGTCATGTCTTTGTAGGTGCGGTTGAAATTGCCGGTGCTGTCGCGGAGCACTTTAAAGGCCACGTAGCTGGGCGCAGACGCCTCGGTGACTTCTTCCTCCAACCACCCGGAGCCTTCAACCTCGATGCGTCGGATGCTCCGGGTGAGCACGCCCGCATCCTGGATAATCCTGGCGTCGGTGACACGGCCAGCGCTCACGACCTGCCAGTCTTTGGAGGCGGTCAGATCGCTGATAATCTTCCATACCGTTTGCTGGTCCGCGTCGATGTGCCGGGTTCGGTACACAGAAGGCATTTCGCCTCTCCCCCTGCATCTACAAACTGCGCATCACAACGGGATATTCCCGTGCTTTTTCGGTGGATTGGAGTCGCGCTTGTTGCGGAGCATCTCCAGTGCGCTGATGAGGCGCGGGCGCGTATCGCTCGGCTCGATCACGTCATCCACGTAACCGCGCCCTGCCGCAATGTACGGGTTGGCGAACTTCGCGCGGTACTCGGCGACCAACTCCGCGCGCCGGGCGTCCGGGTCTTCGGCCTGCGCCAGTTCGCGCCGGAAGACGATATTCACCGCGCCTTCCGGCCCCATGACCGCGATCTCGGCGGTGGGCCACGCCAACACCAGGTCGCCGCGAATCTGCTTGCTGTTCATCACGCAATAGGCGCCGCCGTAGGACTTGCGTGTAATCACCGTGATCTTGGGCACGGTCGCTTCGCAGTAAGCATAGAGCAGCTTGGCGCCATGCCGGATGATGCCGTCGTGCTCCTGGCTCACGCCCGGCAGGAAGCCGGGCACGTCCTCGAACGTGACGATAGGGATGTTGAAGCAATCGCAGAAGCGCACGAAGCGCGCTCCCTTCACCGAAGCGTTGATGTCCAGCACGCCCGCCAGCACCGCCGGCTGGTTGGCGACGACCCCCACCACGTGCCCGCCCAACCGCGCGAACCCCACGACGATGTTCTGCGCGTAATGCTCGTGAATCTCAAAGAAGTTCCCTTCATCGACGACCAGGCGGATGACTTCCTTGATGTCATAAGGCTTGTTCGGGTCGGGCACAATCGTGTTGAGCGCGTCCTCGGTGCGCAGCGGATCGTCGCGCGTGGGCCGGAAGGGCGGGTCTTCCATGTTGTTGGACGGCAGGTAGCTCATCATCTCGCGGATGAGGAAGAGACAGTCCTCCTCGCTGTCGGCGGCGACGTGGCTGACGCCGCTCTCCGTGCTGTGGGTCATCGCGCCGCCGAGTTCTTCAAAGGTCACGTCTTCGCGCGTGACGGCTTTAATCACGTCCGGGCCGGTGACGAACATGTGGCTGGTGCCCTTCACCATGAAGATGAAGTCGGTGAGCGCCGGCGAGTACACCGCCCCGCCCGCGCACGGCCCCATGATCGCCGAAATCTGCGGGATCACGCCCGACGCCAGCGTGTTGAGCAGGAACACGTCGGCGTAGCCGGCCAGCGAGACCACGCCCTCCTGAATGCGCGCGCCGCCGGAGTCGTTGAGGCCGATGACGGGCGCGCCGACCTTCATCGCCATGTCCATGATCTTGCAGATTTTCTCGGCGTGCGCCTCCGAGAGGCTGCCGCCGATGACGGTGAAGTCTTGCGAGTACACGTACACCAACCGCCCGTCGATAGCGCCCCAACCGGTGACCACGCTGTCGCCCAGGTACCTGTTTTCGGGCGCGTCCATGCCGAAGTTGGTCTCGCGGTGGACGACGAAGGCGTCGATCTCGTTGAAGCTGCCGGAATCGAGCAAAATCTCCAGCCGCTCGCGGGCGGAAAGCTTGCCCTTCTCGCGCTGCCGCGCGATGCGTTCCGGGCCGCCGCCCTGGCGGGACTTCTCGCGCATGGCGCGCAGGAGTTCGATTTTGGGGTCAACGTCGGTCATCAAGCCCTCCGTGGGCCGGCGATGTGAAGGCCATGCGTATGGATCGGCGGGTAAGCGTCCACAAGATGAACCAGACGCCCAACGCGCTCACCAGCGCCAGAAAAGGCAGTCGCCCGGCGTCATAATCGGAGCGGGTAAAAATCGCCAGCCAGACGACGGAGAACACCGCGTAGGCTGGCATTAGCACCAACACGGCGCGGCGCGCCCAGTTGCGCAACCGCCACAGCGCCAGCCCCACGACCAGAAAGGCCACGCCCCATACGGCGCTCACGACGACATCCACCGCTGGTGGGAACGACACTCCCAACGCTGCGTACAGGTCGGCGGATTGCCAGACGCGCACGGCCTGGGCCACCCTCACAGCGCCGATAGCGACCACGATCAACGTGAGGGCGGTTAAGCGCCGGGGCCGCCGACGGCGACGCGCATTTGTGGACATCGGGCGGATTATAGCATCCCCGCCGACCGCCAACAAACGCGCCGCCGGAAGGCCGCGCAGGGCGTCTTGCGGGACGGAAACGCATAGCCATTTTGACAAAACGGAGGAGATGCGCTATATATATTAAGGAATTGTTAAGAAATCTCAATCAGTCGCAAGGCCCATTCGACGCCGCTGCCAGCTTCTCGAAAGGGCTGCTGGAGAAACTGCGCAACACTCACCGGACGCATGTGGAGGGAGCGCCTATGCTGGAACACGTGGACCTTGACCATCGGATCGACAAGGCTGCGTGGAAGCGGCGAAGACCCCTGTATCAACAACGCCTCTACGACCTGGAAAAAGCCGCCTTTGACGCCGGTATGCCGACGGTGGTCGTTTTTGAAGGCTGGGACGCCGCCGGCAAAGGCACGTCCATCGGCGAGTTGACTTCGCGCCTGGACCCGCGCGGGTTCGTGG
Source organism: Anaerolineae bacterium (assembly GCA_034435135.1). GTDB lineage: Bacteria > Chloroflexota > Anaerolineae > Aggregatilineales > JAFGMM01 > JAOSJO01. Next base: position 8,396 of record DAOTXU010000314.1, read on the forward strand.
TGCATCCCATTCGCGCCGCGCGCACTTATGAGAAGCAGTACCCCTGGCTGTGGCGCTTCTGGCTGAAGCTGCCCAACTACGGCCAGATGGCGATCTTCGACCGCTCGTGGTACGGGCGGGTGCTGGTCGAGCGCATGGACCGCTTCTGCGAGGACGCGGAGTGGCGGCGCGCCTACAACGACATCGTGGAGTTCGAGCGCCTCATCAACGCCGACGGCTATGTGGTGGTCAAGTTCTTCCTGCATATCTCCAAGAAGGAGCAGAAGCGCCGCTTCAGGGCGGTCGAGGCCGACCCGCTCGAAGCCTGGCACATCACCGAAGAGGACTGGGATCATCACCGCCATTATGACGAGTGGCTGCGCGTCTACGAAGAGATGCTGGAACGCACCGACACCAGCTTCGGCCCCTGGACCATCGTGCCGGCCACCGACCGCTGCTACATGCTCGACATGATCTACCGCACTCTGATCGGCGCGATGACCGACCGCCTGGAGGAACTCGGCGCGGTGCCGCCGGAGATCACGCCGGAGGAGGCGAACATTGACGCTTCGGTGGTGACGGCGGCGGAGACCAAAGCCGAGATGGCAACGGAGGGGGCCGATGCTTGAGACCGTTAACCTCAACCTGGCGCTGTCGCGCGCAGAGTACGAGCAGCAAAAGGCCGAGTATCAGATTCGGCTGATGAAGCTCGCTCAGGAAGTCTACTTTCAAAAGCGCCCGGTGGTCATCGGCTTCGAGGGGTGGGACGCCGCCGGCAAGGGCGGGGCGATCAAGCGCCTCACCGAGCGCATCGACCCGCGCGGGTACGTGGTCCATCCCATCGCCGCGCCCAAAGGCGACGACGCCTCGCACCATTACCTGTGGCGCTTCTGGCGACGCCTGCCCCCGCGCGGCCAGATCGCCATCTTCGACCGCACGTGGTACGGGCGCGTGCTGGTCGAACGCATCGAGGGCTTCTGTAAAGACGCCGAGTGGCGGCGCGCCTATCAGGAGATCAACCAGTTCGAGCGCGAGCTGGTGGACTTCGGCACCATCGTTATTAAGTTCTGGCTGCACATCAGCAAAGAGGAACAACTGGCCCGCTTCGAAGCGCGCTCTCACACCCCTTACAAGGCGTGGAAGCTGACCGACGAGGACTGGCGCAACCGCGAGAAGTGGGACCTCTACGCCGAGGCGGTGGAGGATATGATCCAACGCACCAGCACCACGTATGCCCCCTGGACCATCGTCGAGGCTAATGATAAGTATTATGAGCGCATTAAGGTTCTGAAAACGGTCGTCGCCGCGCTTGAGCGCGCGTTGGACCTGCCCGACGACCCGTACCGGGGCCTGCCGCTCCCCGGACAAATCTTGCAGCGGACAGACAGCAAGGGCAAGAAAGACAAGAAGAAGAAAACCTGAGAGCGAAGACACGCAAGCCCATGACTCACGCCCACGCCGCCCTCAACCGCATTGCGCTTGAAGAGGGGGAACGCGCCGCGCTCGAACGCATCACAGAGATCGGCAATAAGTACGAGGCGCGACGCGCACGCCTGTTCCTGCTCAGCGCCCGCAACGCCGGCGTGGCGGAGATCGCCGAGCAGTTGGGGATGTCGCGGCGGCGGGTGCGGTACTGGCTGCGCGCGTTCGAGCGGCGGCGCGTCGGGGTGTTTTCCGAGCGGCTGCTGTCTCGCCTCGACGCGATGCCTGATTGGGAAACGCGCGCTATGAAGACCGGGGTGGAAATCGCAGCGCCGCCGGCGGAATCAACGCCAGCGCCCGGCGCGGAGAAGCCGCGCCGCAAGCTGAGACTCGACAAGGCGCCCGGCGTGCAGCCCGGCGATCCGATGAGCGAGGCCGGGCGCAAGGCGCTGTTCTTCCACTTTGAGCGCATGTTGCTGCACGAGGCGGGCACGCGCTTGGGCGAGGACATCGAAGCGCTGCACGATATGCGCGTCGCCACGCGGCGGATGCGCGCCGCCTTCCGGGTGTTCGGCGACTTCTACAAGCCGCGCGCGCTCAAGAAGCATCTCAAGCGCCTGCGCGCGACAGGCCGCGCGCTCGGCGCGGTGCGCGACCTGGATGTTTTCATGGAAAAGATCGCGCACTATCAAGACGGTCTGCCCGAAGCGGAGCGCGGCGGCATGGAGCCGCTGCTCGACGCCTGGCGCGCGCGCCGCGAGCAGGCCCGCGCCGAGATGCTCACGCACCTGGACAGCGAGGCGTTCACCGGCTTCGTCGAAGACTTCGCCGACTTTCTCGCCACACCCTTCGCCGGCGCTCAACAAGCAGAAGCCCTGGTGCGCCACGTGGCCCCGCGCCTGATCTACGAGCGCCTGGAGGCGGTGCGCCGCTACGAGACCATCCTCGATACCGCGCCCATCGAGACCTACCACGCGCTGCGCATCGACTTCAAGCGGTTCCGCTACACGCTGGAGTTCTTCCAGGAGGTGTTGGGGCCGGAGGCGGGCGCGGTCATCGAGGAGGTGAAGGGAATGCAGGATCACCTCGGCGACCTGAACGACGCCCACGTCGCGGGCGGCATCTTGCAGGAGTTCGTGGCGCATTACGAGCGCAGCCAGGCCGGCGTGCCGGTCGCTGAACGGCGCAGCATCGACCGGGTGATCCAGTACATGGCCGACCGCGCCGCCGAGCAACATCGGCTGCTGACCACCTTCCCGGAGGCGTGGGCGCGCTTCAACCGCGCGGAGGTGCGGCGGGCGCTCGCTTCGGCGGTGGCCGTCTTGTAGACTTCCAGCGCCAACTCGAAACCGTATATTGCAGGCCCGACTCGACATCGAACAACTGGTAATCCAGCGTCTCGGTGTCAAGCAGGCCAAACGTGCGCGAGGTAGGCAGGCGCGTCTCGTGGCGCGCCAGCAGCGAGCCGGGGTTGACGATGACCCCGGCGGGCGTCTCCACGTGGATGGGGAGATGCAGATGTCCCAGCACGAGCACGTCTGCGCCGGCTTGTTGCAACAATGCCTCCATCGCGTCGGTCGGCAGCAGTTGCGGGTGCACCAGCTCCAGGTCGTTTTGCGGCGCGGCGTGATAGACCGCGACGCGAACCCCGTCGTACTGCGCGACGAAGTCAAACGGCAGCCCGCGCAGGTACGCGAGGTTCCCCGGCGAGAGGCGGGCCGGGTCGGTGTGGTGCTTTTTGCGCTTCGCCGGCCTGCGTGTGAAGATTTCGCGGTCGTGGTTGCCGCACACACACGGGATGCCGCGCGCGCGGACGAGGTTGATCGTTTCGTCGGGGCAGCAGCCGTAGTCCACCAGATCGCCGGCGCAGAGTGTCTGCTCCGCGCCCAGTGTGTCGAGCAGGTCAAGCGTCCGCGCCAGGGTAGGCGCGTCGGCGTGGATGTCGGCGATCAGGCCCAGTTTCACCTTTTGCAGCAGACCCCTTTTTCGGCAAACCCTTGCCGGGCATGAAACCCACCGTCCGCCGTTGAGGTCGCCTCGCGCGACCTGCCGCAGCGACGCGGTTGCTGAGAATTATCCGCGAATTCCCTGACGGCGGCTAACCGGGCGAACCGACCGCGCCACAGCCTGGAGACAGGCGCGCGCTCCCAGCGCCCGGACGGCGACGCGCACCGTTTCGCCTCAAATCAGTTGAGGCGCGGCGACCCTTTTCAAGAGTCAGGCCGCCGCGCCTTTGTGCATTACGTTCTACCGCGCGTGAAAGTTACTCGCCTGCGCCAGCGGGCGCGACCGAGAAACTGCGCTCCCAGCTACCCCAGTCAGACGACGCGACGCCGTTGCGTTCCGAGCCGGTGTAGCTCTCCTGCCCCTCCAGAATCGTGACAACCACGTAGCCGCCCGCGTCGGCGATCACGCCGGCGTGCTGGGCGGCGGTGCACACGCTGGAGTCGTCGGTGTAGATGTCAGTCCCCCACACCGACCCCGTGCACCCCGCAGGGCAGTAGATGGTTTGCGTCGCGCCTGTCTCGCCGGCGATGTCCCGCCCAGTGCTGTCACACGCGAACAGAATCGCGGTCCCCTCGCTGATTTCCTGGGCTGCGCTTACCCCCACGATGGCAAGCGCCAGGGCCAATCCCAGGACGATCACGGCAATACGCCACTCTTGAAGGCTGGCGACGAGATGCTGTTGGACAAGACGGGAAAGGCGATTCAGATTGAGCGAATTGAGGGTAGACATTCTGTTCCTCCGATCATAACGCTGCGCATAGTTACAGCATATGCGAATCGGCCTTCATGAGCAAAAGCGTATTTGTTCGCCTTATGGTCCCCGCGACTGAAGTCGCGGGCGAATTCGCAATCTTGGCAGCGCCAGCTACAGGGCATCGGACAATTGTTCTATGGTTGCTGCTCTTCTGTTCCGGTTCTACCTCACCCCGGCTTCGCCGGACTATAGCCCCCGCTCCCCTCTCCGCACACGGGGAGAGGACTGCCCGAAGGGCGAGGGGGTGAGGTAAGAGAATACAAGAGCCTTTTTCTCGAACATGCGTCAGTGTCCGGTAGCTAGATCATCGGTCAGCCAGCACGCTTGCGCAGTAACCGCGAAACCAGTACGATAGGTCCTGAATAGACCCTGCGCGCATTGCATCCCCTTCATGGTTGCCCTCACCGTCGCCTCCACAGGACTATAAGATGGGGAAAACCGTTCACTTCGCTCGACACGGATACCGTTTTTGCACGATACACAGGGGGCGCACTCGATATCGCTGCGGAAGATTGCGCGCGTCGGCGGTCATGTTGCTGGCAGTGACGCTCGCCGGTGCCTGGGCTGCGCTTCATCCCGGTGAGCGTGCGGCGGGGAGTGTGCGCCTCAGCCCAATCGACAGGCACGCCTTCGCGTTCCGGCAGGACGACAGCGCGCTTGCAGTCTGTGATTCTGTTCCGTCCGACGCACAGTTGGACGATGAGAAGGACAAGTACAGCAATCAGCAGGTGATCGACGCCTTTTACCTGGGCGCGCGCCGGCTGGGGCGGACGGACGACGTCGCGTGGGGCTGGATCGTTTCAGCAGGACTGTCGCACATCGTCGAGGACCGCCGTGCCGCCTACACCGGCCCGGATATTTGGGACCTTCCCAACCTGTCCGACGCGGCGAAGCGCGCTATCGCCGCCGAGCTTCAGGCGATGCCGCCTCTGGGCGCGGGCCGTGTGCTGCGCGTGCCCTGGATTTCCCAGATCGACGAGCGCTCTACCGGCCAGAATGACTGTGGACAGGCGTGTGTGCTGATGCTGTTCCAGTATTATGGCAAAGCCAACAGCGGCGTCACGGTCGATGACCTGACAGGTCTCCGACCGGGTATGACGGACGCGGCTGGTCTACGCGACCTGGCTGCCCACTTTGATCTCGCGCTGACCGTGGATGAGTCTTTTGCCTCGGTTGACAGCCTGCGCCGGCTGATCGACCAGGGAAAACCGGTCGCGGTGCTGGTCAATTACGAAGACCTGCGATTCCCACCTCATCTCTCCTCCCAGGATCAGGGCTGGCACTGGCTGGTGGTCGTTGGCTACCGGGGCGATGACCGGTTCATCGTCCACGACCCGTTGTGGCGACCCGACCAGCGCGACGGTCGCGGCGGCGCCAATCTGACCATCGCGCGGGACATGCTCCAGGATGCGCTCGCCGTCGCCGTGGGAAGGCGCGTCGTACCCGATGCGGGGGCAAGTTCAGATGGCGGTGGGGGCGAAAGTATAGCGCTGAATCCGCAAGGGCGCGCGGCTGCACTCAGTCCCGATGGCCGGTTGGCGCTCTCGACGAGCGCTGACGCGGACCTGATTCTCTGGAATCGCGCGGCTGGTGAGCGGATCCGCTGTCTCGACGTGGAGGGCGACTTCGTGAATAGCCTCGCCTTCAGCCCGGATGGTCGAACGGCGCTCTCCGGCAGTTGCGCTCAGCGCAACCCCGATGGCGATTGCATCCGGGGCGAGATCACGCTCTGGGATGCCGCGCGTGGTGAACGGATAAGGGTTTTTGATCCGGGTCACCCAGCTTCCGTGTTGAGCCTCGCCTTCAGCCCGGATGGGCGAACGGCGCTCTCTGGCTCTGCGGATCTGACGCTGGCCCTGTGGGCGGTGGAGCGCGGTGAGCGGATCAGGGTTTTCGACCCAGAGCACACAGCCCCCGTGTTGAGCGTCGCCTTCAGCCCGGACGGGCAGACCGCGCTCTCTGGCTCCGATGATACAACCCTGATCCTGTGGGATGTCGCCGAAGGCACGGCCTTGCGCACCTTCAGCGGGCACAAGGGTGGCGTCAGTAGTGTCGCCTTCAGCCCGGACGGGCAGACCGCGCTCTCCAGCGCCTACGATGGCACGCTCACCCTGTGGGACATCGGAACAGGCAATCCACTCCAGACATTTGAAGGCCGTGTGGGCGTCGTCAATATGGGGGTGTTCAGCCCGGATGGGCGGACCGTACTCTCTGCTTCCGGCGATGGCGTCATCACCTTATGGGATATTACCGCCGGCGATCGCTTGCGAACGCTGGCGGGACCTGGCAGCGCAGAGCGGTACAGCCTGGCTTTCAGCGCCGACGCGCGGACGGCGCTTTTCGCCTCCCAGTCTGATCAACATTCGCTGTGGTGGATTGACGTTCTGGCGGAGCGGGCGGAGCCTGTGCAGTTCCGCTGAGGGCGAACAGGCGCTAAAGGAGCGTGGCGGTGCGCGCGCACGGAGAACACCATTCGTACAAACCTCGCTGTCGGCAGCGGGCGAGTGTGCTGTGCATCTGCACATTGCTCACCGTGATGACGATCCTCGCCCCCGCCAGTCAGTACCGCGCCGCCTCCGGCCAGGAGGAGCCTGAGGTCTGCGATGGCGAGGGCTATGCAGGCATTCGACATTGCATCAAGGGCGCTATGCAAATTCTCAGGATTGACCCAAAAGACCCCCGGGTGCGTGTCGAGACCGTGTTGCCCCTGGGATACGACCGGGATGGGAACTTCGGGGAATGCCGTGACGTCAACACGCCGTCAAACAGCACAGGCCCAGGATGCCAGCGCGATGGGCAGTATCCGGGTGAGATGGCCGGGGATATGGCAGAGCGCTCCCCAGCCACGGTAGCTGCATTCAACGCCGACCTGTTTTCGTTCCCGGAGTATGAGCATGGCCCCCTCGGCCTGACGGTCAAGAACGGTGAACGCCTGGACGGTCTTTATGGCGACCGCGATGAGAACGAGGTGACGCGCGCCTCGCTGTCGATTTCGCGCGACGGCGACGTGCGGATTGGTATCGTGGATCGCAATAGCCTCCCAGACCCTTCGGCGCCTTGGACGTGGCACCCCGATCCGACGACCTACTTCAACACGGTGGGTGGTCATCCCCTCCTGGTGTCCGGCGGCGTTCCGGTGGACGTCACGCAGCAATGTCTACTAGAGGGTGGGGGGTGTCCTGCTCCCTACGCACGACGGGCGCGCACGGCGGTCGGCAAAACCGCAAGCGGCGAGTTGATCGTCGTTGTTATCCCGGAGACGGGTGGCGTGACGTTGCAGCAACTCGCCGACATCATGGCTGACCTGGGAGCAGTGGAGGCCATCAACCTGGACGGTGGGGGGTCGTCACAGCTTTGGTATCAGGGACGCTACCTGGTGTTTTCGCCGAGGCCGGTCGCTGAAGCGCTGCTGGTCAAATCCTCGCCTCTGCCGGTCAACGACCCATTGGGGGAGGGATTCCCGGTTAGCCAGACCGCTTTCACCCTGCCTCTCACGGTGCGCCACGTCACCGAGACCAGCGGCACGCTTTTCTTTGAGTTGGACAGGCCCGCCGACGGGAGTTTGTTCTACCAGCCCGTCGGGCCGGGCGAGTTGGCACCGAATCAGGTGCCTTTAGCTTCGCAGGAGACACGACATCAGATCACCCTTGACGGGCTGAAGCCGGGGTCTACGTATCAAGCTATTGTTGGGTTGCACGCCGGCGAGGGCACATACCAGCAGCCCTCCTTCCTGGGACAGGCGTGGGGGCCGGTTCACTTTCGCACCGTCTCCGATGATGAACTGCTGAGGATTGGGGTGATTGGCGACGCCGGGTTCGGCGATGCGGCGACAAAGGCGCTCGTCGAACAGATGGCGACATATGATCTGGATTTCGTGTTGCATACCGGCGACGTTGTGTATGCAACCGAGGGAACCGTGAACCCACTTGAGGACTACGCACGCAAATTCTATACGCCCTTTGCTCCTCTATTGCACCAGATGCCGCTTTACACCGTCATCGGCAATCACGACTATGATGCCGCCCTGCGGTGGCAGGGCGCGCCTTTCTACTACCACGCCTTCCCTCGCTTCAGCGATCCGCGTTTCACACCTCCTCAGCAGGAAGGGCGCAACCAATTCTATGCTTTTGCTTATCGAGACATCCAATTCCTGATGCTTGACTCGCAAGTCTTGTTCGGCGTGGAGGGACGGGCTGAGCAAGATGCCTGGCTGAATGAGCGGTTGTCGGATACGCGCTTCGCTCTGACCATCCCCGTCTTCCATGTGCCACCTTACAGCAGCAGCGCCGTCCATCCCAGAGACGGTATACCGGTGCGCCACGCATGGACCCCGTTGTTCGAGGCGGCCGGCGTTCCGCTCATCTTTTCAGGGCACAGCCATCACTACGAGCGGCTGGTCGCCAATGGTGTGACGTATATTGTCACTGGAGGTGGCTCAGCCGTGCTCTATGACGCTGGCGCAATCGCGCCGGAAAGCCAGGCCTTCGCCCGCCGGACGCACTTCGTGCTCGTTGAGATCGAGTCGGATCAAATCCAGCTCTCCGCGCTTGCGCTGGATGGTGAAGTGCTTGATCGCGTGACCATCCCCTTGCAGCAGTAAACATCGGTTGGGCTAGCCGGGTGCCATTGACCGATCATATTGGGCTTGATGTGAGAGCACTTCAGGTGTATTCTTGGGGTAGAAAGCACCAAGTTTCGGGAGAAGCTTCCAGCTTGGGTGCTAGCTACCGGACATCGGACAGTTGTTCTATGGTTTTACCTCACCCACGCTTCGCCGGACTATAGCCCCCGTCTCCCTCTCCGCACGCGGAGAGGGGGAGTCGGTCCTGTTCCGCGTCTGAAATCCCCCTCTCCATTTTTGGAGAGGGGGACTTAGGGGGTGAGGTAAGAGAATACAAGAGCCTTTTTCTCGAACATGCGTTCAGTGTCCAGTAGCCAGTTGGCAACGCCATTCTGCATTAACCGCCGACTTGAGTCGGCGGTCTGTTAATGAAAAATCGTATGTCAGGGTAACGATTCAGCCGCCCCCGCCCGCCGCTGAGATGCCGCCCTCAGTCATCTGGCGCGGGTCGAGGATGCGGTCAAGCTCCTCCGGCGATAGGTCGGTCATCTCCAACGCGACATCCTTCAAGCTCCGTCCCTCGGCGTAGGCGCGCTTGGCGATCTTCGCCGCCAGGTCGTAGCCGATGACCGGGTTTAGCGCCGTGACCAGGATCGGGTTGCGCCCGACCAATCCGGCGATGCGCGCCTCGTTGACCGTGAATCCCGCCACTGCCTTGTCGGCCAGCGCGCGCACGGCGTTGCCCAGCAGCGTGATCGACTGGAGCGCGTTGTGCGCCATCACCGGCATCATCACGTTCAACTGGAAGTTGCCGCGCTCGTTGCCGAGCGTCACCGCCACGTCGTTGCCGATCACCTGCGCGCAGACCATCATCATCGCCTCGCAGATGACCGGGTTCACTTTGCCGGGCATGATGCTGGAGCCGGGTTGCAGCGCCGGCAGCGCGATCTCGCCCAGGCCGGCGATAGGGCCGCTGTTCATCCAGCGCAGGTCGTTGGCGACCTTCATCAGCGCTGAGGCGGTGGTCTTGAGCTGGCCGCTCAATTCGGTGAGCGCATCCAGCGCGGACAGCGCCGCGAAATAGTCGCCCGCCTCGACGAAGGGCAGGCCGGTCTGCTCCGCCAGCCGGGCGATGACCCGGCGCGCGAACTCCGGGTGGGCGTTGATGCCCGTGCCGACCGCTGTGCCGCCCAGCGCCAGCCGCGCCAGGCGCGGCAGGGTCGATTCGATCCGCTCGATCCCCTCTTTGACCTGCGCCGCCCACCCGCCGATCTCTTGACTCAGGCGCACGGGCATGGCGTCCATCAGATGCGTGCGCCCGGTCGTGACCACGTGGTCCAATTCGGCGGCGCGCTTTTCGAGTGCCGCTTGCAGGTGGCGCAGCCCCGGCAGCAACACCTCGGTGGTCTGAAGATAAGCGCTGACGTAGATTGCGGTCGGGATCACATCGTTGGACGACTGGCACATGTTCACGTGATCGTTGGGGTGCACCAGCTTCGAGCCGGGTTCGCCGCCGAGGATTTGCGTCGCGCGGTTGGCGATGACCTCGTTGGCGTTCATGTTGGTGGACGTACCCGAACCGGTCTGGAAGATGTCGATGGGGAAGTGCGCGTCCCATTTGCCCTCGGCGACTTCGGCGGCGGCCTGCTGAATCGCGCGCGCCTTCTCCGGGGCGAGCAGGCCAAGAGCGGCGTTGACCTCCGCCGCCGCGCCCTTAATCAGCCCCAGCGCGCGGATGAAGGCGCGCGGGAAGGGGATGCCGCTGATGGGAAAGTTATCGACGGCGCGCTGGGTCTGCGCGCCGTAGAGCGCGTCGGCGGGCACGTGCACCTCGCCGAGCGAGTCGCGTTCGATGCGGTAGTTGGTCATCGGGTTCTCCTGTGTCTCGTGCTCAGTTGAACGGCGCAGCCAGCCTATGAACTGATTCAAACTTTTGCCAACAGCTGGCCGTGCTAAGCGTTTCTCTACCTCACCCCCGTCTAGCCTGCGGCTCGACACCCCCTCTCCGCTTGCGGCTATAGTCCGGCGTAGCCGGGAGAGGGGGACGGGGGGTGAGGTGTCCGAAAACACGACAAACACCACACGCACCGCGGTCGTTGGCTCAAAAGCTTGAATCACTTCGTTATGAGAAATCTGCATGAAACCTGAAGCGACCCGGCGCGAGCCGGTGCCTTCGGAGCGGTACGACGAGCGCTAC
>DAOTXU010000315.1:0-6119 GCA_034435135.1 Anaerolineae bacterium
AGTCCGGCGTAGCCGGGAGAGGGGGACGGGGGGTGAGGTGTCCGCCAACACGACAAGCACCACACGCACCGCGGTCGTTGGCTCAAAAGCTTGAATCACTTCAGTAATAAGGAAGCGGTGTTTATCGAATCGATCCCTTCTCATCCACTACACCGACTCCTGACCGTCTGTCTGTGCATGTCCTCTGCTTTTATCCTGGGACACCCCACCCCTCCCCCGATGCGATGGTCATGACGGCCCGTCTGGACTCAACGCGCCCGCAGCAAGAAATGGGGTACAATCCGTCGCGTTTGAGTCCGCGTCGCGCGCATGGGGCACCTGAAAATCAACAGACCCAGGGAGACACAACGCCTATGGACCATACCTTGATAACCGGCGGAGCGGGTTTCATCGGCAGCCATCTGGCTGAGGCCCTGCTTGCCGCCGGGCGCCCGGTCACGGTGGTGGATAACCTCTCCACCGGGCGCTTTGAGAATATCGCCCACCTGGCCGGAAGGCCCGGCTTCCGCTTCGCCATCGAGGACATCCGCAACGAGGTGGTGATGGACCGTCTGCTGAGTGAATGCGAGGTGATCTTTCACCTCGCGGCGGCAGTGGGCGTCAATCTTATCGTGAAGTCGCCCATCAACACCATCGAAACCAACGTCAACGGCACGGAGGCGGTGCTGCGCACCGCGCGGCGTTACCGGCGCAAGGTGCTGATCGCTTCCACTTCCGAGGTCTACGGCAAGGGAGTGCGCGTGCCGTTCTCGGAGGAGGATGACAGCGTGCTTGGACCGACTACCAAAAGCCGCTGGAGCTACGCGACTTCAAAAGCGCTCGATGAGTTCCTGGCGCTGGCGTATCACAAAGAAGTCGGCCTGCCGGTGGTGATCTTTCGTCTGTTCAATACCGTTGGTCCGCGCCAGACCGGGCACTACGGAATGGTAATCCCGCGTTTCGTCCAGTGGGCGCTGCGCGGCGAGCCGATCCAGGTGTACGGCGACGGACAGCAGACGCGCTGCTTCGCGGCGGTCAGCGACGTGGTGCGCGCCATCATCGGTCTGGCCGACGCGCCCCACGCCGTCGGCGAGGTGTTCAATATCGGCAGCAGCGAAGAAATCACGATGCGCGCGCTGGCCGAGCGCGTCCGCGCGCGGGCCGGCAGCAACTCAGACATTGTGCTGGTGCCCTACGATGAAGCTTATGAAGCTGGTTTCGAGGACATGCGCCGCCGTGTCCCTGACACGCGCAAAATCCGCGCGGCCATCGGGTGGGAGCCAACCACTACCCTGGACGAGATCATCGACCAGGTGATCGCGTACTACCGGGGGCGGGCGGGCTAAAGCTCCACAGTTACGACGAAGCCGTTGACATTGATGGTGTACGCGCCGCTCTCAAAGCCGCCTTCGAGGGCGATGGTGTCCTCGTACTTCACGATGATCTCCGGGCAGATCATGTCAGGGGGCAGGTCGCGGAAGATTTCCACGTACACCGCATTCCCCTCGCGCCGTTGCTCGACCATCACTGGCAGCTCGCAACCGTCCGGCTGGTAGCCGCTGACATGAAGGCGCAGTTGCATCGGGAACGATTCGAGGACGATCACCTCGACCTGATCAATCACGGTCATGGCGCGCATACCGCCCTCCGTCGGCCCCGGCGCGACGCCAGGAGGCCCAACTTCCCGGCTCACGCCGAAAAACAGCATCGCGCCGAATAAGATGAGCAACAACAGCCGAACGAGCGTATCAATCGGACCTGGTGGGGCAATCTCCATCTACCTGTTCCTCTCTTCCCAACTTATCGTCTCCGCAATTATACAACGCCGTGAGCGCCATTCTGGTTCCGGGAGACTTCGCGCGTCGCCAGCAGCGCCATGCGCCTGGGGTGATATGGCGGAGAATTCAGCTGGACGCCTTGTCGCCAGTTGATGAAAAAGCTTCCCTGAACCCGTGGAGCCTCCGGGAAGCTGCCTTCCTCACGTGTTGACTTACCCCCGCCATTCAGTGCGTGTTGGACGCCCGACTCTGAACGTTGTACAATCCGGCTGCTTGGGGAGCCATCACTCTGAGGAGCGCGATTTCGCATCATGAGGCGGTTTCTGGGCAACCTGCGCTGGAGCGTGCGCTGGCGGATGCTCCTGATGGGCGTGTTTGTGGCTTATTGCCTGCCGGCGCTGTGCATCGCTGTCCTCGTCGTTCGTGCACCGGGCAGGGCAGCCAGCGCGCCGACCACGACGGTCACCCTGACCCCCACCGACGCGCCTGAGCTTACCGATACGCCCGGCGTCGGCCCAACCGCGACCACGACGAACGCCCCTGACTCAACCCTGACTCCCACTGAAACGCCCAGCCAGATCAACGATCCCGGTTGGGACTACCGCCAGTCGATTGATTTGCGCGCGGAGTTGTGCGCGCGCCTGAGGGTACCCTTGCGGACTGAGGCATACGCCGCGCTGTGTGCTATTCGGCTGCCCCTCTCGGAGAACACTTCCGCGCCCATCGTCGATTATCTGGGCACGACCTTCAGAACTGGCGAAACCTCGCGTGTCGATGTAGACACGCTGCTCGGCGCTTACGCAGCCGGGGACGGGATTTATCTGCTGCCGGTGCGCGCGGAGAACGGGCGCACGGTAAACGTGCGCCTGGTCTTTGCATTTGACGCGGCGAGCATGTACATAAGCTTTGAGGATGCCGGCGAAGAATAGAGGCGCGAGGCGCCATGAGGCGAAGGGTTATCCCGCAGGGGCGCGGCAGCGCCGTGTCCCGCCGCACGCAGGGCCTGTTATGAGACCCCTGGATTAATGTCCCAAGAGCAAGCCCCACTGGCCGCGACGTTCAGCGAAACCGTCCCTGCCGACCAGCCGGTAGCCGAAGCGCCAGGCGAGGCGCGCGGCATCGCGCGGGCTGCGGGCGTGGTGGCGCTGGGCAACATCGCCAGCCGGCTGCTTGGTCTGGTGCGCGAGACGCTCATCGCCAACCTGTTCGGCGCGGGCGCGATGGTGGACGCCTTCCGCGTCGCGGTCATCATCCCGCGCAGCGCCTTCGATCTGCTCATCGGCGGGCACGCCTCGTCTGCGTTGGTGCCGGTGTTCAGCGAGTACGCCAGCCAGCACGGCAGGGCAGCGCTCTGGGGGCTGGCGAGCGCTATGCTCAGCCTGGTGGCGACCGCCATGACCGCGCTCGTGCTGCTGGTGGAGGCGTTCGCGCCGGCGTTGGTCTACCTGGTCAGCAGCGGGTCCTCCCTTGGGGTGCAGGCGCTCGCCGCCGACCTGCTGCGCGTGACCGCCCCAGCGATTTTGTTCCTCAGCCTGGCGACGGTGCTGACCGGCCTGCTCTACGCGCTGAAGCGTTTTTCGTTGCCGGCCTTCGTCGGCGCGGCCTTCAACGGCGTGATTGTGTTGACGACCGTGCTGCTGGCCGACCGACTGGAGATCACGGCGATGGCGCTCGGCTGGCTGCTGGGATCGGTGGCGCAGGTGACGCTGCAACTGCCGGGGTTGCGCGCCGCGCGGCTGCGCTTCACGCTCGACTGGCGGCATCCCGGCGTGCAGCGTATCTTCACCCTCTACGGCCCGGTGATGCTGTCGCTGATCGTCGATGTGCTGATCCTGCGCCCGGTGAGCTACAACCTGGCCTCCCAGACCGGCGAAGCCAGCATCTCATATATGGAGTTCGCCACGCAACTGACCCAGTTGCCGCACGGCCTGGTGGCGACGGCGATCTCCATCGCCATCCTGCCCACGCTCTCGCGTCAGGCGTTTCAAGTGAACGGCGGCTACAAAGCCACGCTGGGCCAGGGGCTGCGCATGGTCACGCTGTTGATCGTACCGGCGGCGGCGGGGCTGTTCGTGCTGGCGACGCCGGCCATCGACCTGATCCTGGAGCACGGCGCGTTCACCGCACACGACACCGTCATCACGGCGCTGGCGTTGCGCCTGTACCTGATCGGCCTGCCCTTCGCCGCGCTGGACCTGCTCCTGGTCTACGCCTTCTACGCCCGACAGGACACGCTCACGCCGGCGCTGGTCGGCCTGTTGAGTGTAGTCGTCTACATGATCGTCGCGCTGACGTTGATCGCGCCGCTGGGCCTGTTCAGCTTGATGATCGCCGACTCGGTCAAGCACATCGCGCACGCCGGGGTGAGCGGCTACCTGCTCCACCGGCGGGTCGGGAGCCTGAGCGGGCAACGCCTTTGGGGCGCGACCGCGCGCGCGCTGCTCGCGTCGCTGGCGACAGGCGTCGTCGCGTGGTCGGCGCTGAATGTGACCAGCGGGCTATTTGCTGGCGATGGGCTGCTGCGCGAAACTCTCACGGTCGCCGCACCGGCGGCGCTGGGCTTCATCACCTACGTTGGGTTGATGCTGATCCTCGGCGGGCGCGGGCTGATCGGCGACGCCCAGTAGGTTGAGCGTCGGGACGCCCGCCCACCTTCGCGTAAGCTCAAGGGCAGAGGCTCGAAGCCAAGCGCAGTTCAGGAGGTGTGCACATGCCGCGATTGTCCAACGACGACATGGGTCGGGTCCTGGCGGAGGCGGTGCGCGCCGCCGGCGGCGACGTCAGCCACGCCGACCTGGAGGTGCGCTACAGCCTGCCCGAACCGGCCAGCGTCGCCCAACCGCCGGGGGCCTTGACCGCCCCGAGACCGTTCTAAAGGAGCCGCCGCCATGGCCTACACCATCATGTACTCCATCGTCGACGAGAAGGGGAAGACCTCCACCACCGAGGTCAAGGTCCCCGCCGCCACCGCCTGGGCGGACGCGGTGCTCTTCACGCAGGAGCTGGCCGAGCTGATCGCCCCGCTCCTCACTGGCGCGATCACGCGCATCGGCATCACGCGCGACGTGGCGCTGCCCGCCGGGTTGGCCGCGGCTGCCGCCGCCAACTCCGACGGCGTGCTGGCCCGATGCCGCATAACAAAGCTATAACAATGCCGTCACGTGGCGGCGCACATCACGCTGCGAGGTTGCGGCCTGCCGCACTCAAGCATAGAATGGTGATGGAAAAAGAAGCACCCCCCTGAGCGTTGGCGGCGGACGGGGAGCGCGACACCACGAGCAATCCGTCGCTCTGCACCGCCGTGTAGCACAACCCCGCCCTTTGAGCCATCCGCCCCAACCGCCGCCGGCCAGGCCATGGCGCGCGTCGCCTCGCCTTTGCCCCAGCCTGCTTCGAGGAGTGGACGGGTGGAAATCGAGCTTGCTTTCCAGACCGGCGCGACCGTCGCCGTGACCTGCGACGGCCAGCGCTCGCACACGTTCGACCTGCGCGACCTCGCGCCTGACGACGCGATCCCAGGCCGGCCTCCGCAGCCGCTGGACGACCCCGTCGCCTACGGGGAGGCGGTCTACCGGGCGCTGTTCCCGACCGGCTCGCCCGCAAGCGATGCCCTCGCCACCGAACGCGAGTGTATCCTGTTGGTGACGACCGATCCGAACCTCCAGGCGGTGCCGTGGGAGTTCGCGCGCCGCCCCGGCGGCTTCCTGGCGCTCGACCTGCACCTGGTGCGCGGGCTTCCCGCAGACAGGCGCATTGACCCGCCCGCGTTGGATGGCGGCCTGCACATCGTCGCCGTGCCGTCGCAGCCGCTGGACAAGGACATCCCGCCCCTGGACATCGAGGGCGAATGGCAGCGGCTGCGCGACGTGATCGAGGCCGTGCCCGCCGGCGTCGTCCTTGAGCGCGCGCGCCCGCCGACCGCCGAAGGGTTGCACGCGCTGGTGGCGGGGCAGCGGGGGCGCGTGGTGCACTTCATGGGGCACGGTGGCCGCGACGTGCAGGGCGACGCGGTGCTCCTCTTCGAGCAGGAAGACGGAAGCCCGCACGAAGTGAGTGCGCGCGAGTTCGCGCGCCGGGTGCGCGGGGCGGCGTTCCTGGTGGCGCTCAACGCCTGCGCCAGCGCCACGCCGGGGCCGACCGAGTTCAGCAACCTGGCGGCGGCGCTGGCGGCGCAGGGGACGCCCTATGCGCTGGGGATGCAATTCGTCATCGACGACGACGACGCGCGCGTGTTCGCGCGCACCTTCTACACCGACCTGGCGCGCGGCTCGACGGTGGAGGAGGCCCTGCTCCAGGCGCGGCTGACGCTGGCGAACAGCCCGCGCGCGTGGGCCGCCGGCGCACCCGCGCTCTACACCGCGC
>DAOTXU010000316.1:0-11773 GCA_034435135.1 Anaerolineae bacterium
CACGACAAGCACCACACGCACCGCGGTCGTTGGCTCAAAAGCTTGAATCACTTCTATGCCTCCGCCTCCATGAGCTTTTGCTGCAATCCGTCGATTTTTGCTTTTGCCGCGCGCGCGGCATCGAGGAACGTCTGCGCCACCGCCGCCTCGTCCACCGTCTGCATTGGCGTAAGCGCCTTGATCGCGTCGAAGCTCAGGTCCGTCTGCAAAGCGAGCGCCGCTGTGCCGAGCATCACCTGAGCTGCCACCCGCCGCGCCGCCTCCGCCGGAAGTCCCGCCTCGATTCCGGCCTGTGTCATGCCCTCCAGCACGGGCAGCAGCGAGCGCATCGCCGCGCCGCTCAGCGCAACGCACCAGTTCATCTGGTCGTCGCCCACCTCGATGGTCTCGCCGAGCGCACTGAGCACGGCTTCAACTCTTATGAAATTGGCACCGGAGCACGGGTCGCGTTTCTCGCTCATTGCACCTTTCCTAACGCGAGCCGATTGCAGCATGTGATGGATGCTGAAGTTCACGTGGGTCCGGGCGCCACGATGCGCTACACGGAGGCGCATTACCACGGCCAATCCGGCGGCATCGACGTGCTGCCCAAACAGCGCCTCGACCAAAAGGATCGTCCAACATGCAACACTGTATTATCGCACTGGCAGAAGCCATCCAGAAAAAGCAGCCGGCAGTGCTGGCAACCGTCGTTGAAGCCAGAGGCGCATCGCCGGCCAGAGCAGGCGCCCAGATTGTGTTGAGAGCCGATGGGAAAACGGATGGCACGGTCGGCGGCGGCAAACTGGAGACTGCGATCCTGGCCGATGCCCGGTCTGCGCTGGCTGCCGGTCAGCCGCAACTCAAGCGCTATTCGCTCACCGAGGAAGGGCCGGATGCCGTCGGTACCTTGTGCGGAGGGGAGGTGCAAGTGTTTTTCCATGTCTACCTGCCGCCTCCCAGGCTTTTGATTGTTGGCGGGGGGCACATTGGGCGCCCACTTAAGGTCATGGCAGAAGCAGCCGGGTTTGAAGTCACCGTTGTCGATGTGGAGGCCGGGCGGGCCACTGTGCCGGAGTTATCCGCCGTTGACGCGACCTCAGATACGTATGTTGTTCTCGTCACAACGGATCACGTCTCCGACGAAGCCGCCCTACGGCAGCTCATCGATTCACCGGCGCCTTACATCGGCATGATCGGCAGCCAGGCCAAGTGCCGTGCAATCCGGGATCATCTACACGCAGATGGCTACACCAGCGATGCACTTAACCGAGTATACGCGCCGATTGGCCTCGACCTTGGCGGCAACACACCGGGCGAGATCGCCGTCGCCATTCTGGCGGAGATCGTGGCAGTTCGCCGAGGTGGAGACGGAGCCATGCGCTCACGGCGCGATGCGTAAGACGGAACCAGGCGTAGGCAGGCGAAACCCTCGTGAACACACCAAACATCTTGTGACGATTATCACTCGGTGCGAATGACATGTGGCATCTTCCACCCACTTTGTATGGTGCTACACTTCATTCGACATTCGAGATATTGAATACAAAAGGCATGAGAGACTATACAGAACAGGCACACCTTTTCAAAACCCTGGCGCACCCGGTCCGGCTGCAAATCCTGGAGATCCTGCGGCACGGTGAGGCGTGCGTGTGTCACATGGAGGCGCTGCTGGGCCGTCGCCAGCCCTACATCTCGCAACAGTTGATGGCCCTGCGGGACGCCGGCCTGGTCGACTCGCACAAAGACGGCCTGAACGTCTTTTACTACCTCTCCGCACCGGCGGCCATCACGCCGCTGCTGGATGTCGTTCTCGGCGCGCCGGATGACAGCGAAACTCCGCAGCCAGAGAACTGCCCATGCCCGCGCTGCGCTGTTGTATCGATCCCGCAATACCAGACAAGCAAGGAGTAAGAAAGTCATGTTGCGCATCAAAGTCCTGGGACCTACTTGTTACAATTGCCAGAAGGTCGAAGAGCACACCCGGCAGGCGCTTGCCATGCTCCAGCCCGAAGGCGGCTACGAGATCGTCAAAGTGACCGATCCTCGAGAGATCAGCAAGTACGTCCTGATGACGCCTGGGTTGGTGATTAACGAGAAGGTCGTGAGCGCGGGGCGCATCCCCAAGCCGGAAGACATCATGGTCTGGCTGGCGGATGCGCTGGTGAAGGCGCAGCCATAGCTTTGGGCGCCCCGTCGTGCGGCGGGGCGTCCATTATGCGAATTCATATTCAGTAGTCTGAATATAAACATCGGAGGTCATCAATGCAACCTGGCGACCTGATTGTGCAACTGCTTCAGGCGGGCTGGACCGGCCTGCTAGACTACCTGGCGGCGCATGTGCTGCTGTGCCTGGTGCCGGCCTTCTTCATCGCCGGCTACCTGAGTCTGATCCCGAAAGAGTCCATCACGCGCTACCTGGGACCGAAGGCCCCGAAGTGGGTCAGCTACCCGGCGGCGGTGCTGGGCGGCTTTGGGCTGGCGGTGTGCTCGTGCACTATCCTGCCGCTGTTCGCCGGCATCTGGCGGCGCGGCGCCGGCTTTGGCCCGGCCATCACGTTTCTGTTCATCAGCCCGGCGGCGAACATCCTCGCCATCAGCTACACCGGGGCAGCGATCGGCGCCGACTTCGCCCTTGCCCGCATCGTGCTGGCGACGGCGTTCGGCATCATCATGGGCATGATCATGGCGGCGGCGTTCAAAGAGCCGCAGGCTGACGAAGCGAACGCGGCGATGTTCGAGAAGGCGGTTGCCATGCGTCCGGCGCGGTGGGCGTTGTTAGCGCTGCTCTTCGCCGTGCTGATTGCCGGTACGTTGCAGGTGGACCTCCTCACCGGCACACTGTTCACCGTCACCGCGCCGATTGGCGTGCCCGACGGTTTGCAGAATAGTCTGGACGCGCTGCATCTGACCGCGCAGGGCGCGGCGCTGATCGTGCTGCTGGTCGTCATCGCCCCGGTGGCCTGGAAGGGGTTGAACAACGTGCTCAGCGGCCTCAACCGCTGGACGTGGGCGGCGCTGGCGCTGGTGGTCGCCACTATGTTGATCGCCGCACCCAAGACTGAGGCGGGAAGCCTGGTGGTCCACGTGACCGGGCGCGTCCTCGCCGAGATTGTACTGCTCTCGACGGTCATCTACATCGCTGCCAGACACCTGAGCCGCGACGAACTGGCGGAATGGCTTTGGGAGACGTGGCGCTTCGCCAAACAGATCTTCCCGCTGCTGCTCGTCGGCGTTTTTGTGGCCGGGATGGGGAAAGCGGTCGTGCCGGAGGACTGGGTGCGCGCGCTGGCCGGCGAGAACACGATCTGGGCCAACCTGCTGGCGGTGTTCTTCGGCGTGTTCATGTACTTCCCGACGCTGGTGGAAGTGCCCATCGCGCGCATGTTCCTGGACCTGGGGATGCATCGCGGGCCGCTGCTGGCGTACCTGCTGGCCGATCCGGGGCTGAGCCTGCAAAGCATTCTGGTGAACAGCCGCATCATGGGCCGGAAAAGGGTAGCTGCCTATGCCGGCATGGTCGCTATCTTCAGCACGCTGGCCGGCTACCTGTTCGGCGCGTTCCTGGCGGCAGGTTAACCGGCGCTGGAAGTGGGAGGCAGGGAAATGTTGATCGAGCATTACGATCTGGAAGTCTTCACCCCGCCCTGCGAACCGGGCGCGGAACGGCACAGTGCGATTGCCCGCCTGACGGTAGACATCAGCGCGGCGCTCCCTTACCTCAACGCGACGCTGCGCGGCGCGATCTACCACCGGGCCAGCCGCACGCTCACCTGGAAGAAGGGCGGGCGCAATACCACTTTCGGCGCGTACCAGATCGCGGTCTCCAACCTGGAAGACCGGTCGCAAGCGCAGAAAGTCATTGACGGCCTGGTCGATCTGGTCAACCGCACATGGGAGCGGCGCGGTGAGATCACGCCGGACGACACCGAACGCCAGCGCCCCGCCCCGTTGACGGTCTACAACCTGCTGCCCAGGACCAACTGCAAAGCCTGTGGAGAGCCAAGCTGCTACACTTTCGCGCTCAAGCTCGTCGCAGCGCAGGTCGGCCTGGAACGGTGTCCGCCGCTCGCCGAGCCGGCCTGGGCGGAAAACCGGGTGCGGTTGGAGGAGCTGCTGCCCGACATGCCTGCAATCGGTTGAGGAGGGCGTTGGCATGGAAAAATCGCTCATCCTGGCGCTGGATGACGCCGAACTGGTCGAGTTGCTGCAAATCCTGACCGACGATGACGCAGAGGCGGCGTTGGAATTCCTCAAGCGCCACTGCAAGAGAGAAAAGGTCCGTCAACTGCTCGAAGGCGGGTGAAAAGTGATGATCGAGGTGCCTGGTGCAGGCATCCGCGCGGTGAGCAGCAACCTGTTCAAGCGATGAGGTCCGGTCGGCGTCGCCGGCCTGTAAACAAAGCATCTGAGAGAAAGGACAGCGATGACCCAAGAGAGAACAAGCCCGGTTCAGCCACGGAAAAAGCGCCAGCAGACTTACGCCATCCTCAGCGCGATGGTGGTCGTGGTGGCGCTCGCCATTGCAGGGATTGCGTTGTCCAACCAGCCTGTGACTGAACCCGCAGCGGTTGTGACAGGTTCCGGCGCGGACGAGGGACCTTACGCCGGTCTGTCGGTGAGCGCCACCCAGAATGGGCTATATTGCCTCGGCAGCCCTGACGCGCCCGTCCTGTTGGAGGTGTTCTCCAGCTTCACGTGCCCGCACTGCGCGGACTTCCACACGACGATCCACGCATTGCTTGACCCTTACGTGAAAGACGAGACGCTCGCGGTCGTCGCATACCCGCTGGGCAACTCGCAGCGCGCGTCGCTGGGCACGGCGGCGGCGATCTGCGCCGGGCGGCAAGAACCGGCGAAGTTCTGGGAGTTGAGCGACCTGATGTTCTCGTGGATCAACCAGGCTTACGACCGGTCAAACATTGAAGAGGCCGCGCGCACGATGGGCCTGGACGTGGACGCGCTGACGGCGTGCATGGACAGCCCGGAGACCGCCGCCATCTCGCAGCGTATCTATGACGAAGCGATTGCGCGGCAGGTGTGGGGTACGCCGGCGACGTTCTTCAACGGCGAGCGCCCCGACTGCGGCATCCCCGGCGACACGTGCGAAGGCAACCTGTCTTACGACATGGTGGTGCAGAACATCGAGCGGCACCTTAAC
Organism: Anaerolineae bacterium; assembly: GCA_034435135.1. GTDB lineage: Bacteria > Chloroflexota > Anaerolineae > Aggregatilineales > JAFGMM01 > JAOSJO01. Next base: position 5,141 of record DAOTXU010000316.1, read on the forward strand.
TGACAAGCAAAAAGGAGAAAAAATGACGACGCAATTTATTCCCCCCGAATGGGCCTTTGAATTTCACGCCCACGAATGTCCCTTCATGCCCATTGGCTACCGCATGGGCAAACTGGCGCTCGAGCATCTGGGCGCTGAGAAAGAAGCCGACCACGGTTTCTTTGTCTTCCCCGAACTGGGCGAAGGCCACCCGCAAACCTGTATGATGGACGGGATTCAAGTCGCCACCGGCGCCACCTACGGCAAGGTGCTGATGGCCAAGACCTTTTACGGCAAACTGGCCGCCACGTTCTATCACCCGCAGAAGGGTGCGGTGCGCTATTCGCTTCTGCCGGATTTCGTTGACGCGATGGGCAAGTTTGAGTTCTTTGTCTATCGCAAGAAAGGCATCGAGCCATCTCACATTCCGCTGGACGTGCGCCGCGAGGTGATCCAGTGGATGTATGACCAGCCCGATGAAGCCATCTTCAAAGTGGAAGCCAAGCCCGATTTCAAGTATACGCCGGTCAAAGGTTCGTTCAACAAGACCAAGTGCAGCGTGTGCGGCGAGTACGTCTTTGACCGCTACTTGCGAATGAAAGACGGACAACCGGTGTGTATTCCCTGCTCTGGCTATGAAAAGACTGCTCTGGTTGAGCGGTAAATGCAACAGCCTTCCGAAGTCTTGAAGACTTCGGAAGGCTAAACTCGGAAGGACAAAATGGATATTAATACGACGCTTTTGTTCGCCGTCATCTTCGCCTTTCTGATCGCTTTTGTATTTTCGATGTTTGGTCAGGGTGGGGGATCGGTGTACTCCCCGCTGTTGATTCTGCTTGGTTATTCGGTGTTGCTTTCCACTTCCACGTCCCTGGTGTTGAATCTCATCACTTCATTGTCTGCCGGCTATATTTTCTATCGAAAAAAGATGATTGATTACAAAGCTTCCTTCATTTTTGCACCGGGTATCAGTATTGGTGCCTTCGCGGGAGGGGCCCTGTCCAAATCGTTCGATACGACGATTTTGCTGTGGATGTTCGTGATTTTCCTGCTGGGTGTGGGAGCAAGGATGATCTACTCTTTTTGGGAAAAGGAAAAGGTTGAAGAAAATTCGCCCAAGAGCCTGTCCACTGCCATGTACGCGCTCATCGCGTTTTTTGGTTTGGCCGTGGGATTCATCGCCGGCCTGCTAGGAGTTGGCGGCGGTATAGTCATCGTTCCTTTCATGGTCTACATCTGCAAGTACCCAACCAAAGTCGCAGCGGGGTCGTCGCATTTGATCATATCCTTTTCGGCGCTTGCCGGAATATTAGGTCATGCGACATCTCACAGGTTCGATATTCCGTTGGTTGTGGTGACTGGCATTGCCGTTCTCATCGGCGGGAATCTCGGGGCGAGACTCAGCATGAGGTTCAAAACCAAAGTGATAAGGGCTGGGCTTGGCCTTATCATGTGGGCGTTTGCCGCCCAGCTCCTGCTGAAGCTCTTGGGATAGGGGTACATGAAATTTCTGTATCCCATGCTCTGGCTATGACAGATGAGAAATGATCACGAATGGCAACGAGAACAGGGTCACGGACTTCTTTAACATCTTGGCCTACCAAGTCCTGAGTACGCTGTCGCTGGTGAGGAGACGGAAACATGCTGACCGTCAAAATCCTGGGCGCGGGCTGCCCCAACTGCAAACGGCTGGAAGCGGAGACCCGTGCTGCGCTCGACGCCATCGAACCCAGCCTGGACTACGAGCTGATCAAAGTCACGGACTTCTTTGACATCCTGGCCTACCAAATCCTGAGCACGCCGGCGCTGGTGATGAACGAGCAGGTGCTTGCCGCCGGGCGCGTGCCCCGGCGCGAGCAGATCGCGCAGTGGGCGCTCCAGTTTGCGGGTGCCGGGTGACGAGGCCTATCGAGGGTTGTGATGTATCTCGATGCGATTGCGCTGATCCAGACCATTCCGTGCCTGGCCGAGCCGGACAAGATCATCGTCGTGGGCAAGCCGTCGCAGCCCCTTGACGAGGTGCTGCCCTACCTGGCGACCCTACCCGACATCATCGCCTACAACCCGACGGAAGCCACGCTGACGTTCCGGCGGCAGCGCGGGTTTCTCACGCTGTACCGCGAGCGCGTGTACATCACCAAGGTGCTCAACGTCGATGAGGGGCTGCAACTGCTCGCAGACCTGACCGATGCGATCAACGCGACGTGGGCGCACCGGCACGAGTTGGTTCCCGTGACCGCGCCGCGCCAGGCCCCGAAGCTGTTCGACCTCTGGTCGATGCTGCCGCAGACCAACTGCAAACAGTGCGGCGAGGCGACCTGCACGGCGTTCGCGGCGGGCCTGCTGCAAGGGAAGCGCGCCTTAACAGACTGCCCGCCGCTGGCGAGAGACGCGGCGCTGGCGGACCGGCGGGCGGCGCTGGAGGCCATGCTGTGATGGCTTCGTTTTCGTGTTTTCAGGGAGGAACTTCCGATGAGTGAACAGAATACGTTTGTCAAGCCCTGGCACGGCGTGCCCCGCGAGGAGATCGAATGGTATCCCTCTGTCGTGGCGGAGCGCTGCCTGGGATGTGGGCTTTGCGTCACGTCCTGTGGGCGCAAAGTCTACCAGTTTGACTATGAGAGTAACGTCCCGGTCGTGGTGAACCCATTCAACTGCATGGTCGGCTGCTCAACCTGCGCGACCGTCTGCCCGCGCGAGGCCATCGAGTTCCCTTCGCGCGGCTACCTCCAGCAACTGATCCGGGAGCGGAAACTCGTCCGGCAGAGCAAGGATATGCTGCGCGATCACCCAGAGCAGTACCGGTTCGAGCGGGCGGATGTTGAGGCGGAGCCGCTTGAGACGACGCGCATTGCAGGTGCGTGACCGTTTGCCGTTCCTGGATGCAGGGCGGTCCCAAGCCGCCCCCACGGAACCGCGAAGACAAGGATGGGAGCATGGAACCAGACGCGAATACAGGGAAATGCGAAGCGATGGGGGCGCAGATGATCGCTATGCTGGGCCTGTCCGCCGCCCCGGTCGGGGTGCGGCTGCTGGCGGCGGATGGCGCGGTCGCGGAGGGAGCCGAGACGCTGCCCCACCACCGCTACTGCCAGGCGCTGATGAAAGCGCGGCGCGGCGGGCGTGTGCTGCTGGACGCCGAGGGCATCACCTGCCCTGCCGCCGCTGCCGCGTTCGGCTTCCGCCCCCTGCCCGAAGGACTCCAGTCCGGCAAGGGCCTGGTCGGGTTCGGCATCGCTTCGAGCGAAGCGGTAGGCCGGCGCATGTTCGAGGCGATGCCCAGACTTACGCCCGGCCAGGTCAGCCGGCTGTACCTCTTCCCGCTGGACCAGGCGGACGGCTGGCCGGATGTCGTGGTCATCGAAGACGCGGTCGAGAAGCTGATGTGGGTCAGCCTGGCGTACCTGAACGCGACCGGCGGCGAGCGCGTGCAAAGCTCGACGGCGATCCTCCAGGCGACGTGTGTCGACTCGACGATTATCCCCTACCTTGAGAACCGCCTGAACTTCGGGTATGGGTGCTACGGCTGTCGGGACGCCACCGACCTGGGTGAGGAGGAGGCTGTTTTGGGATTCCCCGGCGCGCTCCTGCCGGCGATTGTTGGGCATCTGGCGTTCCTGGCGCAGAAGGCCATCCCAACCGCGCGCGCGAAGAAGGCCTGGGCCGCATTGCAGAAGAAGGAAGGAACACCGTGATGGATGAGCACCAGGGAGAAGTGGGGAGGAAACCCGTCATCGACCGGCGAAAATGCCCGGCGCAAGGAGACATCTGCACGGTCATTGCGGTCTGTGAGGTCGGGGCCGTCGCTTACGTGGAAGATGCGCAGGAGCCGCTCGGCGGCAGGATCGTCATCGACTACGCCCTGTGCAACGACTGCGGCCTGTGTGTGCCGGCGTGCTGCGGCCACGCTATCGAGATGCAGGCCTACCCGGTCGCAACCTGAAGGTGCCTGAGCGCATGAGAATCTCACTGCCATACCAGCCGAACCTGACGCGCGTGCAGACTGCGGTGATCGTGGGCGTGCTTCTCCTGGTCGGGGGGGTGATGCTGTACAAGGTGCACCGCACCGTCGAATCAGGCGGCGGCGACATCTTCTCGTCGCCGGCGATGGCCGGCCTGTCGCCGGAGGCGCAGTTCGACCAGCTTCTTGCCGACGGGAAGCCTTTTCTGGCTTTCTTTCACTCCAACACCTGCGCGCAGTGCATCCGCATGGTGGAGACGGTCAACGCGGCGTACCCGGACTATGCCGGTTCGGTGGCGCTGGTGGACGTGGACGTTTACGACACCCGCAATGACAGCCTGCTACAGCGCGCAGGCATCCGCATCATCCCCACCCTGATCTTCATCGACCGCAACGGCGAGGGCCGGGGGTTTGCCGGCGTGATGGAGGCCCCGGCGCTGCGCAACGCCTTGCAGGGCCTCGCGGAGTCCTCGCCGGTCACGTTCGACACCAGTCTGCTGGCAAACGGGCCGCTGATCGCTTTCCCGCTGGCGTTCTTGGGCGGCATCGTGACCAGCATCGGCCCGTGCAATATCGCCATGGTCCCGCTGGTGATGGGCTACGTGGGCGGCTCCACCCGGCTGTCGCGTAGGCGCGCGTTCACGCTCTCGCTGACCTTCGCCACCGGTCTGGCGCTTACGTTCATGTTGTTGGGCATTGCGGCGACGGTCGTCGGTGGGCTGGTGGGTGGAACGTCCCGCTTCTGGTTCTACCTGGTGGCCGGCGTGTGTATCGTGATCGCCTTGCAGATGCTCAGCGGGCTGCAGGTTCCGGCGCTCTCCTGGGGCGGGCGGCTGCGCGAGCGCATTCCGTTGCGCGGCGCGCCCGGCGCGCTGGGGCTTGGGCTGGTCTCCGGGCTGGTGGCCTCGCAGTGCGCCACGCCAGTGTTGGCGGCGATCCTCACCTACGTGATGGCGCAACAGGGCGCGGTGGTCTACGGAGCAGCCTTGTTGTTCGTCTACGCGCTGGGGCGGGGCGTGCCGATTGTGCTGGCGGGGACGTTCGCCGGCGCGATCAAGCGGCTGCAATCGTTGGGGCGATGGACGCGCCTCATCGAGATCGTAAGTGGCGCGATCATCCTGGACGTTGGCCTCTACTTCCTGTGGGTCGCTTGAGCGCCAGATGTCCAGGGTGACGGCTGTTCCTCGTGTGGAATCTGGCTGGCCTGCTTTGTCAGGAGGGAAAGAAGATGCATTGGGTGAGGCAGCGGTTGATTGTCGCGGTCCTGACGCTGGGCGCGTTGTTGAGCGCCGGTTGTGACCGGTTCGACTGGGCGTCGATAGCGGCTACCCTCGACGCGCCGGCTTCCGCCGGCCTGACGCAAGTGACTCTGACCGAGACTGTCATGTTCGGCAGTGGGGTAACTGGAATCACTTACCTGACCATCACGGTGGATGTGCCGGCGGCGACGTATCAGATCGAGCGCCAGAGCGCCGACCCGGTGGAGGGCGCGCTCCCGGCCAGCGACCTGGCGGCGCTGGTGGCGCTGGTGGAGAAGGCAGATTTTTCCAACCTTCGCAGCTTCTATCTTTCATCCGACGAGAATTGCTGCGGCGTGGTCCATTCTGAGATCACGGTGGTACGAGCAGGGGAAACGTTCAGGGTGACGGGCGACGAGAGTGCGCCGGAGGCGTTCCACGACATCGTGCGCTTCATGGAGGCGCTCGACGCGCGGGCTTCCACCGGCCTGACGCGGGTGACCCTGACCGAAACGCCCATGTTCGGCAGCGGGGACACCGGGGTCGCCTACCTGACCGTCACGGTGGATGTGCCCGCGGGAAGGTTGCGGGTCGAGCGCAGAAACGCTGACCCGGTCGAGAGCACGCTCCCGGCCAGCGACGTGGCGGCGTTGACCGCGCTGGTGGAGGAGGCCGATTTCTTCCACCTGCGCAGCGTCTACCTGTCATCCGACAAGAACTGCTGCGGCGTGGTTCACTACACCGTCACCGTTGAGCGGGCAGGGGAAGCTTTCAGTGTGACCAGCGACGGTGCTGCGCCCGAAGGGTACCACGACATTGTGCGTTTTCTGGAAGCCATCAGCATGGCGGCGCCGACCGGCCTGGCGAAGCTGACTCTCACCGAGAGCGTGGCGCTCGGCGGATCGGGTGGGGAAGTGTACCTGACCGTCATGGTTGATGCCGCAGCAGGCACATTTCGGGTAGAACGCCGGGACGCTGATCCGGTGGAAGGCGCGATCTCAGCCGAGGACGTGGCGACGCTGGAGGCGTTGTTGGAGGAGGTCGGGTTCTTCGACCTGACCGACGAGTCCACTGTGTCCGACAAGTATTGCTGCGGCATCGGCTTCTATACGGTCACGATTGAGCGGGGAGGGCAGACCTCTGCCGTGACGGTCAGCGAGGATAAGATGCCCGAAGGGTACTCCCAAGTGCTGCGGTTCATCGAGGCGCTGGCCGCGCCGTGAAGGGCGGTAAGCACTTTGAGGGGTTCCTGGCGCGATGCTTCCAGTGCTGGTCCGCACTTGAGAAGTAGGAATTGCCAGCTCGCAGGCGAGGCAAAAGAGAATGCTCCAAGTGGGATAAGGGATATACGGAGCGTGAGATCATGGACGCAAGAACCTGCAACGATTTGGATGTGAGGGATCAAGCCAGCTCCTTCGCTGAGGTCTTTCTCTTCATCGACGCTTTAGGGAAGAA
>DAOTXU010000317.1:0-10657 GCA_034435135.1 Anaerolineae bacterium
GCTGCCCTCCCAGCCGCTCCGAAGTTGGCGCCAACGACTCGGACAGGCCGTGCGGCGGCTTTCTACGATGTTCTGATCATTCAGGTCTCGTTAGCATATGCTCATCTCTCCACGATGTTGTGATGAGCGACACTTACTTGTTAAGGTGCCTCATCCTCATTATGTGGGACAGAGAAGGTAGAGTCAAGTTAGGGTTTCATAAGAGATTTGCCAACGCTTCCCCTGGCGCTACAGGTTAATCATCTCCCCTTCGAGGCCGTGCGCGGCTTCCATGATTGCCTCGGAGAGGGTGGGGTGCGCGTGCACGTTGCGCGCGATCTCCTCCGGCGTGAGTTCCGCCATGCGCGCCAGGGTCAGTTCGGGGAGCAGTTCGGTCACGTGCGGGCCGATCAGGTGCGCGCCGAGCATCTCGCCGTACTTCGCGTCGGAGATCAGCTTGACGAAGCCGACGCCCTCGCCCAGAGCGAGCGCCTTGCCATTGGGCTGGAAGGGGAACTTGGCGACATGAATCTCAAAGCCGGCCTCGCGCGCCTGCGCCTCGGTGTAGCCGAAGCTGGCGATCTGCGGCTGGCAGTACGTGCACGCGGGCAGCATCCGGTAATCGAGCGTGATCGTCTTGGCGCTGGCGATGTTCTCGGCGCACACAATCCCCTGCGCCGAGCCGACGTGCGCCAGCATCTTTTCGCCGGTCACATCCCCGATGGCCCACACACCCGGCACGTTCGTCGCCATGCGGTGGTCAACCTGGATTGCGCCGCGTTTGTTCAAGGCGACGCCGGTCTTCTCCAGGCCATAGCCCTCGGTGCGCGCCGCAAAGCCAATCGCCTGCATCGCTATCGGCGCTTCGAGCGCCTGCTCCTTGCCGTCCAGGGTAAAGATCACGCGCGCGCCGGAGCCGGTGTCCTCGATGGTCTCAACTTTGGCGCTGGTCATTACTTTGATCCCCAGACGCTTGTACTGCCGCTCAAGCTCCGTCGAGACCTCTTCGTCCTCCAGCGGGGCCATGCGCGGCATGTATTCGAGCAGGGTCACGTCCACGCCGTAGCCGTGCATGATATAGCCGAACTCAAGCCCGATAGGACCGGTGCCGACGATGATGATCTTTTCCGGCAGCTTGTCGGAAAGGATCGCTTCCAGATAGGTGATGACGTGCTCGCTCACTTTTGTGCCCGGCAGAAGCCGGTTGACCGACCCGGCAGCGATTACCACGTCCTTCGCGGTGAGGGTCTCCTTGCCGCCGTCGTTGAGCGCGACCTCGACCGTCTTCGCGTCGGTGAAGGTCGCCCAGCCGTTGTACGTGTCGATCTTGTTCTTGCGCATCAGGAACCCGACGCCCTTCACCAGCCGGTCGGAGGCCTTGCGACTGCGCTGGAAGGCGACGGCGTAATCGAGCTTAAGCCCGTCGAAGCTGAAGCCGAACTCCTTGCCCCGGTGCTGCATGATGTGGGCAAGCTCGGCGTTGTAGAGCAGCGCCTTGGTGGGGATGCAGCCCACGTTGAGGCACACGCCGCCCCACCATTCTTTTTCAACAATCGCGGTCTTGAGGCCAAGTTGCGCCGCGCGGATCGCGCAGGTGTACCCGCCCGGCCCCGCGCCGACAACGAGAACGTCGTAGGATTTCGCCATATCGTGTTTCTCCTTGTGTGGGGTTTGGGCAATTGTGAATGAGAAGGAATCTGCTATCTTAGAGAATATACCACGATTGCCCACGACCGTCAGACGTGGACGCGAAGCGGGCTAATCCTCCTTCAGGCCACGCAACACGTAGAGCGGCACGGGGGCGGACTTGCCCTTGAGCGAGAACGCACCGAGGTACTCGCACTCAAAGTGCGACTCGACCTGCTGGTGCATCGCCTCGGTCATGAGAATCTGGTTCTCGGCGGCGCGGCCCATCAGGCGCGCGGCGGTGTTCACGCTGTCGCTGTGGATGTTGAAGTCACGCCGCCCGCGCGGCTCGCCGATCTCGCCGGCGAACGCCGGCCCGTAAGATAGGCCGATCTGGCAGGTCATCCGCGTCGGCGCGCCGCCGATGACCGGCGGCGTCTGGTTGACAATCGCGTCGCGGATGGCGAGTGCGGCCCTTGCCGCGCGGATCGGGTCGTCGGTATGGGCGTTCGGCACGCCGAAGTAGATCAGCGCACCCGACCCCTGCGGGTGATACGTCACGTCCTTCAGCACGCCGCCGCCGGCCTCCACCGCCGCGTTGATGAGCGCGAAGACGCGCGAGAAACTGCCGATCAGGCCGGCTTCCTCTTCGGGCGAGGCGCGGTCGGCGGCGTCTGCCAGACCGGCCAGGCTCACGAACATCACCGCCAGGTTGGTGAACTGCGGCGCGACCTCATGGCGGCCCGTGTTCTCGACCAGCAGGTTGAGGATTGAAGCGGGGAGGTAGCACGCCACCGGCTCGACCACCCGCACCGTGGTTTCGATCTCAGACAGCAGGCCAGGGACGCTGCTGTCCAGCAGGATGGCGCGCGGCGCGCGGCGGCGAACCACCGTCGCCTCGTAGTCGTCAAGTTCGCCGGTCGCCTCCGTAGATACCAGATAGTACCCCGGCTTACCGGGTACACAGTGGAACCTCCCCATCACACACTGGTAAGTGGTTTCGGTGAGGCACACTTTGCCCGGCTCCCCGGCGCCCTCCGCCAGCTTGGTGCTGTGCACGTCATGGCCCAACAGTACGTGCGTCATACGGCGCGGCGTGCCGATGTCGGCGGTGAGGAAACGCCCGGTGTGGATGCCGACGCGCATCTGAAGCGACAGGTCGCCCTGCTCGGTCTCGATACAGGCGAAGCGCTCCATCGCGCGCTGCATCCGCAGGCCGGCGCGCACGGCCCGCGCGGTATCCCGTCGGCGCGCGTCCGCCTCGAATTCCACCAACATCGCGTCGCCAGTAAACTCCAGCAGGTTCCCGCCGGATTTGCCGACAATCTCGATCATCTGCGAGAAATAATCGCTGAGCAGGCCCAACACCCTGAACGCCCCCGCGCGCCCTTGCGGCGCGTGCGCCTCCATGAGCGGCGTAAAACCCTTCAAATCGGTGAACAGCAGCGTGCCCTCGTGCCACTCCCAGCGCAACTGGCCGGGGTGGGGCAGGCTCTCTGAGACCTTGCCGGGGACGTAATCCATCAGGATGCGCTGAAGCGTTTGCAGGTGCTTGAAGACCTGCGTCAGCGTCTCTGATGAAGGGTCCAGCCAGGCTTTGGCGTACAGGTCAGCCGGCAGCAGCGTGCGCAGCCGGGGTTCGATGGCGGCCAGCAGAGAGGTTTCAATCGCTTCCATTCGCGCGCTCCTGTATCACAGCATTAGGGCCGTCGCCGCCCCCGATTATAAGCGCGTTGCCCTTTGATACCAAGGAAGTTGTGTCGAGCGTGGTTTCTCCCCCTGCTCAGATCGAGAAAGCCGGTACAATAAACCCCTGTTGCGTCTGCACCGCCGCGGAGGATGATTTGTCCCGTCTACACGACTCACCTCGCCCCTGGACTCGCCGGGATGTGGCCGGCCTGCTGATCGTGTTCGGAGTAGCGCTGGCGGTGCGCTGGGGCTGGCCTGGCGTGACCGACTTCAAGCTCGACGAGGCGTCGGCCTCGCGGCTGGCGATTGCCTTTGCGCGCGACGGCTGGTTGCCGCTGTACGGCGTCACCTCGTCAACCGGAATCCCCACCCCGCCCAACGCGATCTGGGTGCTCGCGCTGCCCTACTTCATCGCGCCCGACCCGATGCTGGCGACTGCGTGGATCGCGTTGCTGAGCGCGCTCAGCGTGGCCGCCGGCTACTGGCTGGCGCACCGCTACTTTGGGACCTACGCCGCGCTGATTACCGGCCTGCTCCATGCAGTTAGCCCCTTTTCGGTCTACCAGGCGCGCAAGCCCTGGACGCCGGGCGTGCAGCCGCTTTTCGCCGCGCTGACCGTCGCCGCCGGCGCGCTCGGCTTCATCGAGGGGCGGCGGCGCTGGCAGGCGGCGCACGTGCTCTTGCTGGCGTTCACGGTTGGCGTGCACTTCTCGTCGCTGCCGCTCGCGCTCGTGACCGCGTACCTGATGCTCTCCAACTGGCGACGCATCGACTGGCGCATGGTTGCACTTGGCGTGGCCGGCGCGGTGGTCATCACGGTCCCATTCGTGATCGGCGTGGCACAGAACCCAAACATCGTGATGACGCAGCAATCGACGATCCAGGAGCATGATGTGCGCGTTAGCGCGCAGGTGGTCGAATACACCATCCAGAACACTGCCGGCTACAACCTCTATCAGTGGGGCGCGCCTGACGCTGCGCCCGAACATCCTATATATGGGCAAGATGAGGTCGCGCTGTTGCTGGCGCTTGAGATCATCTTGTTGGTTGGAGCGGGCATCGCGCTGGCGGTGGGGTGTTGGCAAGGCGGTCGAACGGCTCAAAGTGTGGCCGGATTTATGGCGTTGGCCTGGCTGCTCTCTTACACCGCACTGTTCACCGTGCAGTGGACGCCCATCTTCCCCCAATACTTTATCGCATTGTGGCCCGCGCCATATCTTGTCATCGGAGCTGGCCTTTCATTGGGTGTGGCGGAGCTGCGCGCCAGAGGTTCCCGGTGGCGCGAGGCCGCCCTCTTAGGCCTGGCGGCAGCGCTGGCGATTGCCGGCGCACAGACTCTTATACTCACCCGGTTCTACTCCTTCGCCGCCGCGCAGGAGACGCCCGGCGACTTCGGCGTCCCGCTGGGTATGAAGATGCGAGGCGCGCGCGCGGCGCTCGATCTGTTGGAGCAGAGCGGCGTGGAGGAGATCATCGTCGTAGGCGAGGGCGACCGCCCGTACCAGTACGAAGGGCCGGGCGCGTTCGACGTGATGCTGCACGACGCGCCGCACCGCTTCGTCGATGGCGCGGGCGCGGCGGTGCTGCCCGATAGGCCGGCGGTGATCCTGCTTCAGCCGGGCGAGTGGCCTGCCGCCGCGTGGTACCTGTCCGCGTCGGAGGTGCGGGGGCGCATCCCGCTGCGCCAGGACGAGGGCGCGTACACGCTGCTGCTCTACGACCCCGCGCAGCGCGACGCGCTGCTCAAAGGCTTCACGCCCGTCGCGCCGCCGACGCTGCTCGGCAACGGCGTGCGGATCGTCGCGCACAGGTGGGCGGAGGACGGGCAGATTCAGATCGCGTGGCAGGTGGAGCGAGGGCCGCCCGCCGAGGAGTACCATTTCACGACCTACTACTTCGACGGCGAGAAAGCGGTAGCACAGGCAGACGGCCCTTCCTATGTGGCAGCTTACTGGCGACCCGGCGACCTCATCGTGAACTGGCTCCCGCTCGTCCCGCCCGCCGATGCGGGCGATAGAGCGCTGGAACTGCGCGCGGCGATGTACACGTATCCCGGCGTCGCGCGCGTGTTTGCGGTCGATGAGGCAGGCAACCCGGTTGCAGATAGTGTTTTGTTAAAGGAACGGTAAGGAAGAGGCACCGATTCGCCTTATGAGGCGTCGCAATCGAGGGTTGAGGCATCGCCCGCCGATTCGCCCTCGACCGTCAGCGGCAGACGGGTCAGGTCCGCGCGGCGGTACACGGCGACAATAAATCTGATAGTCCCCTCCGGCAGCGGATCGGGAAGCGCCACCCGGTGCACGTGCAGGAAGGCATCGCCCGCGCGCCAGTCCGAAGCCGGCGCGCCAAGCGCGTCGTGCTGGCCGATCACATTGCCCGCCATGTCGAGCGCCTGCACAGTGATCGCCAGTTCATGCGCGTACTGCGTCGGGGGGACATCCCCCAGCGCCGTTGGGTCGCGCACCTCCCACAGAGTCACAACATCGATCACGCCGCCCGGTCTGATCTGCGCCGGGTCGATCCGGCAGCCGAGCAGTGCGCCCGCCCAGCCGAAAACGGCATCGCTGTCCAGGTTGGCGAGGCGGGCGCGCGCCGCGTCCGGGCGCAGGCGATACACATCGTAGTACGGGTTGAGATCGTCAGAGCGCATCTCCACGCGCTCGGCGTGCTCCGCCTCAAGCAGTGCCGCCAGCAGCGGATCAAGCGGCGCGTCCGCCGAGGTGAAGAGCCGCGCATCGTCAACCGGCGGCAGGGTCACAGCGAGGCGCGCGTCCATCCAACGCACATCGACCGCCGGGTTGTGGGCGCGCAGCGCGCCGATGAACGGGTCAAGCGGCGGCTCCGGGAACGGCGACGACACGCCGACAGCGCCGCCCTCAACGTCGGCGTCCAGGCGCGCGGTGATCTCGGCCAGGGTGTGAAAGTACGCCGCGCGAACGTCCGCCGATTGGCCCCATTCGACAAAGTAGTCGCGCGCGGTGACTGCGCCGGTCAGGAGCAGCGCCAGAATCCAGATGATTTTGTAGCTCCCAGGGAGCTTTTGGACAAGCCACGCCGCGCCAATCGTGGGTAGAATGCACACCGCCGGCTGCACGACGATGCTGTGCAGCGTGCTCGTATATGCGCCGACCACCAGCGTCGGGACGAGGCCGAACGCCAGCCACAATAGCAGAAACGCATACGCCGGGCGGCGAATCCGCGCCACGCAGACCATCAATCCCACATAGAAAAAGGCGGCCAGGACCGGCCACAGCACGGGCCGTCCTGGGATGTTGTACGTAACCAGCGTGTCGCCGCTGACGGTGAGCGTGCCCAGCCCTTGCAGTACATTCCGAACCAGCGGGCTGGGGTCGCCGCTGAGCAGCGCACTCACCGCGCCGCCGAGCGCCCCGGTGCGGCCCCACGCGCCGGGGTCGAGCAGGTGCGGCAGCGCGAGCGCCGTCCCTGCGCCGAGCGCCAACGCAAAAGCCGGCCCATGCCGGCGCAGACGCGCGCGGTCGGTCAGCAGCAGGTAGAGGAGGAAGGCCGGGAACACAAACCACGCCGCCCGCGCCGCCTCGTAGATGTGGAGCATCGCGGTGACTGCGACAGCGAACGCGCTCCACCACAGCCATGGTCGATCTGTAGAGGCACGGCACGCCGTGCCCCGATACAGCGCCCGCCACAGCCCAATCGCCGCGATCAAAAACATCGCTGGCGTCGGCTGGCTGTTGAGCGCCATCCGGCTGGTGAACACCGTCCAAAACAGGATCGCCGCCAACGCCGCCGCGCTCAGCGCCGCGAAGCGCCCGAAGGCCATGCGCGCCCAGATGTAGGTCAGGCCCACGACCAGCAGCCCGTAGAGCGTCTGGTGCACGCGCAGGGTGTAGTCGGTAGGGCCGAGCGCCTTCATCAACAGGCCGGCGGAGATTTGACCATACGGCTCGTAGGCGTAGCCATAAGGGACGTCGTACTCGGCCCACTCGCCGCGCGCGAATGCCGCCGCGTAAAAGCCCACGTCAGCCTCGTCGTGCGTCAGCCCCGGCGGGATAGTGTTCAACTCGTGGAGGCGAAACAGGGCCGCCACAAGCAGGATGGCGGCCAAAATAAGCCAGTCGGACAGAGGGCTTAAGCCCCCTGTCCGAGGTTTGTCAGTAGTCGCGGCTGCGCTGCTTGAGGGCGCGTTCGATGTCACGCTGGCTCTGCTCTTTGGAGAGGGTGGCGCGCTTGTCATAAAGCCGCTTGCCGCGCGCGAGCGCAATCTCCAGCTTAGCGAGGCCTTCCTTGAGATAGAGCCTCGTTGGGACGATGGTATAGCCACGCTCGTTGACGCGGGAGATCAGGCGAGCGATCTCGCGCTTGTGCAACAGCAGCTTGCGCGGGCGGCGGGGGTCGTGATTCTCGCGGCTGGCGGGGTCATAAGGCGCGATGTGGCAGTTGAGTAACCACATCTCGCCGTCCTTCGCCTGCACATAGCTATCGACCAGGTTGACGTTGCCGGCGCGGATTGACTTGATCTCGGTGCCGGTGAGCACCAGGCCGGCCTCGAAGGTGTCCTCAAGCACGTAGTCGTGGCGCGCCTTGCGGTTGGTCGAGACGACGCGGTTGCGGCTGTCGCTCGCGGGCTTCTTCTTGCCAGACTTTGCCATCGCTTTGTCTCACACCGCCGTGTGGGGCACAGTACTGCGCATGGCACGTGTGCCCCTACCATGCTTCTGTTAGAGCTTCACATCTCCACAGAGGTGGACCTTGACGCCCAACTCGTCCAGCATCGCGGCTTTGGCGGCGAGCGCCTTATCCGCCATCGCGGCGGAGGGCGCATAAACCACCTGGATGTGGTTCGCTTTGTGCCGCGCCATAAACTGGTCGCGGGTGACGCCATGCAGCACCGCGCTCATGATCGGCCACTGTGGGGTGGTCATCTGCCAGCGACGCTCAGTCTCCTCCTGCGGGAGCTTGACCACCGTCGCGCGGCCCATATCGCAGTGCAGCGCGTTGTCCATCACGAACACGCGGCTCCACACGATCTCGCCCGGCTTGCTGACGCCTTTGACCGTGCCCCCGCCGAGGCGGAAGTACATGCCCGGCTGCCGCTCGCTGCTCGCGCCCGCGTAGCCGCCGATGAAATGCGACGGCGGCGCGCTGCCGGAGATCAGGAACACCCACACGAAATCATCGACCCCATCGCCCTTGTAGTGCTCGCCCCAGCGCACATCGTGCAGGGTCGTGGCGGGGTCGAGGCCCATGCCGGTCCACACCCGGTTGGTGACGAGCGCATCGGCGCCGGCGCACTCGTCCACTTCGTTGAAGTGGGGGAGCGCCTGCCCGGCGTAAAGCTCTTTGCCGGTTTGGGAATCGTAGACCGGCGGGCGCTCGACATTGTTGAGCAGACCTTCCACCAGGTCGGAGGCGGGAGCCATGTCCTTGAGGCCCTGCTGGTACTGGATGCCGACCGTCGCACAGCCGAACTCGTGGGCGATGCGCACGGCGGCGATGTACATCTTGCATTGCAGCAGGATTTGCTCATCGGTGAGGTCGGTCTCCGGGTTCGGGCCGGTGACAAACTTCATGCCCTTCGCGTCAAGCCATTTACGGACCTTGCGCGCCTCCTCGTCGGGGACCTGGGTCATGGCGTAGTAAAGCGCCGACTGGCTCAGGCGTTCTTTGAAGATGCCCATCGGGTTCAGCATCTCGTCGTCGATGATGGCGTTGTACATGCCCATGCAGCCCTCGTCGAAGATGCCCATGATAGCCTTCGTGCGCTTAAGGTGCTGCGCCAGCTTGCGCCCGAAGGCTTCCTCTTGGGGCGGGAGCTTGAAGGCGGATAGGGGGTGGACGTGGCTGGTATCGTGGGTGATCTTGTTCTCTTTAATCCACTGGCGCACGCCGTTGAGGAAGAAGCCGTCGGTGAAATCCTCGCTCCAGATCGTGTTGTATGGGACGCTCGCCTTGGTCAGGCTGCCGTTGAGGTTGAGCATCCCCACCAGGCCGGGCCACTGACCGCTCCAGTTGGCGACGGTGAGAATCGGCCCGCGATGGCTCCGCAAGCCGGGCAGGACGTGGTGCGTGTATTGCCACACCGCCTCGGCCACGATCAGCCGCGCGTCGGGGTGGATGTGCTTAAAAACTTCCAGGCCCATGCGCTGGCTGGAGATGAAACCGTGCTTCTCCGCCGGGTCATACAGATGGCCCCGCTTGACCGTGACGCCCTCTTTGGCGAAGGCGTCCATCACGCGCTTTTCCATGTCGGCCTGGGCCGCCCAGCATTCCTGGTTGGCCGAGAGGCGCAGGTCGCCGCTGGCGACGAGGACGGCTTCGTTCTTGCCCACAGGGGCCGGCTCCACAAACTCCGGGATTTTATATTCAGCCATGGTTATCTCCTCGTGGGATCAGAATGCGCAATGAACAGAAACAGGTCGGCTCGGGCGACTTCTGCATTCGATCACCCGCACGACCTGTCTTCCTCGTCAGTGCCCCGGAGAGGACTCGAACCTCCACGCCCAAAGGGCACAGGCCCTCAACCTGCCGCGTATGCCAATTCCGCCACCGGGGCGTTGCCACGCCCTTTATTTTACCATTACGGTGATGGGTGTCAACGTCTGGATGCGTGGGCTAAGCCATCTCATTCAGGCGGACGGGAATCCCCTGCGCCGCCAGGTGTTCCTTGACCTGGCGCACGCTCAACTCACGGAAGTGGAACAGGCTCGCCGCGAGCGCGGCGTCCGCCCCGCCGACCGTGAGCGCCTCGGCGAAGTGCTCCAGCGCGCCCGCCCCGCCCGACGCGATCACCGGGATGCCCACTGCCGTCGCGACCGCGTGCGTCATCTCGATGTCAAAGCCGGCTTTGGTGCCGTCGCGGTCCATACTGGTGAGCAAAATCTCGCCCGCGCCCCGGTCCTCGACCTCGCGCGCCCAGGCGACCGCCTCCTTGTCGGTGGGGACCCGTCCGCCGGCCACGTGCACCACCCACCGGCCATCGACGCGGCGCGGGTCGATGGCGACGACGATGCACTGGCTGCCGAAGCGCTTCGCGCCTTCGGTAATGAGTTCGGGCGTGCGCACCGCCGCGCTGTTGATCGACACCTTGTCCGCGCCGGCGAGCAGCGTCTCGCGGATGTCGTCGGCGGTGCGGATGCCGCCGCCCACGCTGAACGGGATGAACACCGCGTCGGCGACGCGGCGCACCATGTCGAGTGTGGTGGCGCGGTTCTCGTGCGTGGCGGTGATGTCGAGGAACACCAGTTCGTCCGCGCCCTCCTGATCGTACACGCGCGCGTGCTCCACCGGGTCGCCCGCGTCGCGCAGGTTAACGAAGTTCACGCCCTTGACGACGCGCCCGTCCATCACGTCCAGGCAGGGGATGATGCGCTTAGCGAGCATGGCT
>DAOTXU010000318.1:0-5850 GCA_034435135.1 Anaerolineae bacterium
GCTGCCCTCCCAGCCGCTCCGAAGTTGGCGCCAACGACTCGGACAGGCCGTGCGGCGGCTTTCTACGATGTTCTGATCATTCAGGTCTCGTTAGCATATGCTCATCTCTCCACGATGTTGTGATGAGCGACAACTAGCCTTTAAGTCCCGTGAGGGCGATGCCCCGAATAAAGTAGCGCTGCAAGAAAACGAAGAGAATCAGCATCGGCAGGACCGAGAGCGTCGTCCCCGCCATGAGCAGGTGCAGGTTGCGCGCCTCGGAGGCGTAAAGGCGCAAGTTGTTCAGGCCCAGCGGCACCGTGTACAGGTCGCGGTTGTCGATGACCAGCAGCGGCCACAGGAAGGCGTTCCACGAGCCGATGAAGGTGAACGTCCCCAGCGTGGCGAGCGCCGGCTTGGTCAGCGGGAGCACGATGCGCGCGTAGATCAGCGGTTCGGATGCGCCGTCGATGCGCGCTGCGTCGATCAGTTCGTCGGGGATGGAGAGGATGAACTGCCGCATCAGGAAGATGCCGTAGGCCGAGATCACACCAGGGATAATGAGGCCCTGGTAGGTGTTGATCCACCCCAACTGGCGCACGATGAAGAAGACCGGGATCAGCGTCACGAAGAAGGGGATCATCATCGTGGCGAGGATGGCGTAGAAGAGCAGTTCGCGTCCGGGGAACCAGTACTTGGCGAAGGCGAACCCCGCGAGCGAGCTGAAGAACAGCACGCCGAGCACGACGCTGGTGGTCACGAACAGGCTGTTGACGTACAGCCGCCCGAAGGGCAGCACGTCGAGCAGGTCGATGTAGTTCTGGACGCGGACCTCGCGCGGTATCCACACCGGGGGCTGCGCGGTGATCTCGCCTGACGACATGAACGACGCGTTGACCATCCAGAAGAAGGGGAGCATCATGACCGCCGCGCCGAAGATCAGGATTCCGTATTTCGCGCCGGTTCCCAGGGCGGTGAAGGTGCGATTGGGTTCATGCATGGCTCGTGTTCCTTACTGAGCCTATCTCCAAGACTTCGGCTGGTTCAGGACAAGGGGCTTAAGCCCCTTGTCCCGCCCCCTGTCCAACAGGGCCGTTATATCGTCGTGCGGTCGCGCAGCAGGCGCGTCTGGATCACGGTGATGACCATGATGATGGCAAAGAGGATAAACGCCATCGCCGAGGCGCGGCCCATGCGCGAGAACTTAAACGCGGTGTTGTACATGTAGAGCACGACGGTCATGGTGCTGTTGGCCGGCGCGCCGCCGGTGGTGGCGAACACCAGGTCGAACACCTGCAACGCGCCGATGGAATTGGTCACGATGACGAAGAGCAGCACCGGGCGCAGCAGCGGCAGCGTGATGTGCCGGAACTCCTGCCAGCGGTTCGCCCCGTCCACGCGCGCCGCGTCGTAATAGTCTTGCGGGATGCCCTGAAGCCCGGCCAGAAAGATCACGATGTAGTAGCCGACGTATTGGTAGATGGCGATGAGGATGAGCGTCGGCAACGCCTGGTACGGGTCGTTGAGGAAGGACTGGCGCGGCAGGCCGAGCACGACGAGCATATTGTTCACCAGGCCGTAGTTGCGCCCAAAGAGAAAGCCGAAGATCACCCCCAGCGCCAGCGGCGCGGTGATGACCGGTAGGAAGTAGAGCACGCGCCAGACCGTCCGCCCCCGGATGTTGCTGTTGAGCAGCAGCGCAAACGCCAGCCCCAGGATCACGTTGGCGCTCACGCCGCCGATGGCGAAGATAAACGTGTTTGCGAGCGCCTTTGAGAAGATGGTGTCCTGGCCGAGCAGATATTGGTAGTTCTCCAGGCCTTGCCAGGGCATCTCCGCCACCGGGCTGAGCATGTCCCACCGGTGCACGCTCACCCAGCCGGAGAACAGGATCGGCCCCAGCGAGAACACGAGCAGCGCCAGCATCGGCGCGGCGATGAAGATGTACGCCCAGATCACGCGCCGCCAGGTCAGGCCGCTCACGGGCCAGTTGGCCGGTCGCCACCCGCGCAGTTTTACAGCGTTCATGGCGCGTCACTCTCCCCACAAGCATTAGCTCCCTGGGAGTTTCAAGCTCCCAGGGAGCTTTTCAGAAATTACCCTTCCTGCATCATGCGGAACTCTTCGAGGATGGCGTCGGCCTCCAGCGCGGCGTTGTCGAGCGCGGTCTGCGGGTCGGTCATGCCCGTCCATACCGCCTCAATCTCGGTCTGGAGCTTGGTCTTCACCTCTTGCAGGCCGGCCACCACCGGCTCTGGGCGCGCGTAGGCGGTCGAGGCGACGAAGGGCGCGAGGAAGTGGTCGCTCATGTCCTCCGCGAAGGCCTCCTGGTCAAAGACCATGCTGGGGATCGCGCCCAGGCCCATGACCAGGTACTCGCCGATGGGCGAGGATACACCCTCTGCGCGCGGCGTGTTGAGCCAGCGCACGAACTCCCAGGCCGCGTCCACGTTCGGCGAGTTGGCGTCCACGCCGAACAGCCAGTTGTACGAGATGGTGGAGGTCTCTGTGCCGCTGGGGCCGACCGGGATCGGGACGACGCCGACTTCGGTCTCGTAGTCGATGTTCTCCGACGCGATCAGGGTGGAGCGCCACCAGTTCGCCATGACGACCATGCCCACCTTGCCGATGGGGAAGTCCCAGGCGGAGACGCTCATATCCAGGCCGCCGTTTTCCAGCAGATCGGCGTAGAGTTGCAGCGTCTCAAGACCTTCGGGGCTGTTGAAGGCGACGGCGGTCAGGTCTTCGTTGAGGTAGCTCCCGCCGTTGGAGTACAGCAGCGACATGAAGGGATGCACCACGCCGGAGTCCCAACCGGTGATGACGCCAAAACCGACCTGGGTCACCGCGCCGGTGTCGTCCTTCTTGGTGATCGCCGCCGCGATTTCCTTCAACTCGTCCCAGGTGGCCGGCGGCTCGGTGTAGCCGGCCTCTTCGAGCAGGCGCTTGTTGTAGATCAACAGATAGGTGTTGATCTCGGTGGGGTAGCCCCAAACCTGGCCGTTGGCGGTGACGCCCTCCACGGCGCCGGGCGGCGCGTTGGCGATGATGTCATCCACAATGGGATCAGGCGGGATCGCGAGCAGGCCGCTGTTGACGAACTCCGGCAGCCACAGGTTGTAGAAGTGGTAGATGTCGGGGCTGGTGCCGGCGGTGCGCGCGGTGACGATCTTGGTCAGCAGTTCTTCAAAGGGCACGGTCTGAAGCTCGATCTTGACGCCGGGGTGCGCGGCCATGTACTCGTCGATGATGGCCTGTTGCTCGGCGAGGCGCGCTTCTTCGCCCCAGTGGGTGAGCAGGGTGAGGGTGATCTCCTCCTGCGCGACCGACGCGGCGGCCATGGTCAGCGCCATAGCCAGCATCATGACGACAGCAACGAGACGTTTGGCAGACATTGCTCCCTCCTCGTGAAAGCGAACGTATAGGACGAAATGGCCCTTTCTCCCCGGTCACTCGGGGTAAAGCAGGTACTCGGCGCGCAGGCGCGCAAACGCCCGCAAGCTCTCCTGCCACCCGGCGACCAGTTCAGAGACGGGCCGGTTTGCATCCAGGTGCTCGCGCACCGTGTTGCCGCCGCTGAGCAGATCAATCGGGTAATGCCCGCCCGGCGACCAGGGTTCGCGCCAGGCGAAGGCGTCAGGATAGGTTTTCTTGATCACAGCGATCAGATGTAGCGCGGTCTCGACCGGGCGGAAAACCTCCCGGTCGGCCACATAGAGGTGCACGCCCTTGCACAACTGCCCCTGATGCTTGCTGAACGTGGGCGCGAAGTAGGCCGGCCTGAAGCGCACGCCCGGCAGCCCCAGGTCGTTGAGCGCGCGCGCCAGCGCCTCCGCGTCGATCCAGGGCGCGCCGACATATTCAAAGGGTTTGGTGGTGCCGCGCCCTTCGGAGAGGTTGGTGCCCTCGACCAAACAGGTGCCGGGGTAGACGGTCATCGCGGAGAGCGTCGGCAGGTTGGGCGAGGGCGGCACGAAGGGCAGGCCGGTCTGGTCGAACCACAGGTCGCGCCGCCAGTCGCTCATGGGGACGACGGTCAGATCGCAGCCAATGCGAAACGCGCCGTTGAACAGCCGCGCGATCTCCCCGACGGTCATGCCGTAGCGCGCCGGGATGGGATATGGCCCGACAAACGAGGCGTAGGCGGGGTCGAGCACCTGGCCCTCGACGGTCACGCCGTTGAGCGGCGCAGGCCGGTCGAGCACGACCACCGGCAGGCCGGCTTCGGCGGCGGCCTGCATTACGTGCGCGAGCGTGGCGAGGTAGGTAAAGAAGCGGACGCCGCCGTCCTGAATGTCGTACACCAGCACATCCACATCGCGGAGCATGTCGGGCGTGGGCCGGGTCGTCTCCCCGTACAGGCTGTAGACCGGCAACCCGGTGAGCGAGTCGGTGTAGGCGGCGACCTTCTCGCCGGCCTGGGCCTCGCCGCGCAGCCCGTGCTCCGGCCCGAAGAGCGTCGTCAGCCTAACCTGGGGGTGCTGGTGCAGCCGCTCGACCGCGCTGACCAGGTTCCGGTCCACCCCGCTGACGCTGGTCACCAGGCCGGCGCGCCGCCCGGCGACGAGGCCGATCCGCTCCTCCAGCAGAACCTCCAACCCCGGTCTCGTGTTCATCGCGCCCTCGCTGTGGACTGGCGGACGACCAGCTCCGGCGGCAAGATGACACGGGTGTCTTCCGACCGTTCGCCGCCGATGATTTGAAGCAGCAGCGCGACGGCGCGCGCGGCCAGCTCCGCAAAGGGCTGGCGGATGGTGGTCAAGGGGGGCGCGGTGTAGGCGGCGGCGTCGATGTCGTCGAAGCCGACGAGTGAGATGTCATCGGGCACAGCAAGGCCCGCCTCGGCGATGGCGCGGTACGCGCCGATTGCCATCTGGTCGCTTGCCGCGAAGACCGCCGTCGGGCGCGGGGCGCTGTGGAGAAGCTGTTGCATCACCTGATAGCCGGCCTGATGATCCCATCGCTCGGTCGGCGTGGCGACCACGCAACGGTAGTCCAGGTTGTGGTCGTCCAGGGCTTGCAGATAACCTCGTTTGCGCTGCCGGGCCATCTCCTGGCCGGGCGCGCCGCCGATGTGGGCGATGCGCTGGTGGCCGAGTGCGGCGACGTGCGCGGTCGCCAGGTAGCCGCCTTTGAAGTTGTCCACGCAGACTGAGGGGATACTGACCGTCACTTCCAGGCAGTCGATCAGCACGGCGGGGATGTCGCCTTGTTCCAAGAGCGCGAAGGTGTGTGCGCGGTCGATGGCGTTCACCATAATCAACCCATCGCTCAACCCGTTCGCGGCGGCTTCCAGATAGCTCCGCTCGCGGTCGGCGTCCATGCGCACGTCGTGCAGGATCACGTTGTAGTCTTGCGCGTAAGCCGCGCCTTCGACTGCGCTGGCGATGACCGAGAGCACGGGGTTAGTGATGTCGAGCACCAGCAGGGCGATCAGGCGCGTCTGCCGGGTGCGCAAGCTCCAGGCGATGGGGTCGCGGCGGTAGTTGAGTTGTTCGATGGCTTCAAGCACGCGGACGCGCGTTTCTTCGGAGATGTCGCCCTTGCTGTTCACCACGCACGAGACCGTCTGGACGGAGACGCCCGCCAGCCGGGCCACATCGCGCATGGTCGGCGCTTTCGCGGCCATCACCCCTCCGGCCTGGATTTAACGTTCACGTGATCGATAAACTCAAGGTATCACAGCTTGGGGGCGGTGTCAAGGGGCAAGGGCCAACGGGGTGCATTCCAAGTTGGGAGCAACTTCTTGTGCGAGCGCTTGACCTCACCCCTCGCGCTTCCCGGCTTGCGCCGGTCAGGCAGCGCAGTCCCCTCTCCACACGGGGAGAGGGGACTTAAAGACATTCTGACTCCCCCTCTCCACTCGTGGAG
>DAOTXU010000319.1:0-22039 GCA_034435135.1 Anaerolineae bacterium
CGACATCATGGAATCATGAGCCGATTGACTACTCCCAGATATGGCGTCTGCTCGTTAAGACGTGGGTTTGTTCCCATCCCTGGGATGTATCTCGACAAGGGCGATTCTACGATGTCCTGATTAGCGACACCTATCCACAACGCGGACACAGAGAAGAACATGAAAGCTGAGCAACCATGACCTGGTTCATGAACGCGATTTTCTACGAGCTATACCCTCGCGCCTTCGCGGATGGAAATGGCGATGGCTGGGGCGATTTCATCGGGTTGCGGGAGCGGCTGGATTATCTCAAATGGCTGGGAGTCGATTGCATCTGGCTCACGCCCTTCTATCCCTCGCCTATGCGCGATGACGGCTACGACATCAGCGACTATTACAACGTCGATCCGCGCTACGGCGCGCTCGACGATTTCAAAGCGCTGGTCGAGGCGATCCACGCGCGCGGGATGCGCGTCCTGATCGACCTGGTGATGAATCACACCTCCGACCAGCACCCCTGGTTCGTGGAGGCGCGGCAAAGCCGCCAGTCGCCCAAGCGCGACTGGTACGTATGGAGCGACACCCCCGACCGGTACGCCGGCGCGCGCATTATCTTTCTCGACACCGAAAGCTCGAACTGGGCGTATGACGAAGGGAGCGGTCAGTACTACTGGCACCGCTTCTACAGCCACCAGCCCGACCTCAACTTCGACAACCCCACCGTGCAGGCGGCCATGCTCGACGTGATGGATTTCTGGCTCCGGCTGGGCATCGACGGCTTCCGCGCCGACGCCGTGCCTTACCTTTACGAGCGCGAGGGCACCAACTGCGAGAACCTCCCCGAAACGCACGCCTACCTCAAGCGCGTGCGCCGCTTCATCGACGACAACTACCCTGGGCGCATCCTGCTCTGCGAGGCGAACCAGTGGCCTCAGGATGTGCGCCCCTATTTCGGCGACGGCGACGAGTTCCACATGGGCTTTCACTTCCCCGTGATGCCGCGCCTGTTCATGGCCGTGCGCAGCGGCGACCGCACCCCGGTGGTCAACATCCTGAGGCAAACGCCGCCCATCCCGCCCGACTGCCAGTGGTGTACCTTCCTGCGCAACCACGACGAACTAACGTTGGAGATGGTCACCGAGGAGGAACGGCAGTGGATGTGGGAGCGGTACGCCCCGGAGCCGCGGATGCGGCTCAACCTGGGCATCCGCCGGCGGCTGGCCCCGCTGCTGGATGGCGACCGTCGCAAGATCGAGTTGATGAACTCGTTGCTCTTCACCTTGCCCGGCGCGCCGATCCTTTATTACGGCGACGAGATAGGCATGGGCGACAATATCTGGCTGGATGACCGTAACGGCGTGCGCACCCCGATGCAATGGACCGCCGCGCCGCCGGGCGCCGGCTTCTCCAGCGCGCCGGCTGAAAAGCTTTACTGCGCCCCCATTGCCGACGCGGAGTATGGCTACAAGCGGGTTAATGTGGCGATCCAGCGCGACGATCCCGACTCGCTGCTCAACACGCTGCGCCGCATGATCGCCATCCGCAAGGCCGTTGCGCCGCTGAGCCTGGGCGATATGGCGTTCATCGAGCCAGAGGAGAAAGCCGTCCTTGCCTGCCGGCGTAGCTACGAGGGCAGGACCGCCCTGCTCGTCCACAACCTGACCGACGCGGTCGTGAGCACGGTGCTGCGGCTCGAAGGCTGCGCGGGTTTCAAGGTCAGGGACACGATCCGCACCCAACGGGTGTGGGCGCCCATCGGCGAGCGGGAGTTGTATCCGGTGCGCCTGCAACCCTATGAATACGTCTGGCTGCTGCTCTCGCCGCCGCGCGTGTAGGCCGCCAGGACGTTCCAACGCCGCCACTCCTCAGTGATCTGCCGACGCCGCAAGCCGACGTAATACGGTTCCCCGGCCAGCACCGCCGACAGCGGCAGACCGGGCACCATCGGGCGCAGCGGCGCTTCGGCGACCACGAATTCAAAGGTCACGCGGCGGGTGTGCGCGCGCCCGTCAGGCGTCATCAGCGCCCAACCCGACACAAAGCGCCCGGTGCGCCGCTCCATCGGCACGCCCTTCAGCCGTTCCAGCAGGTACGCAAGCCATTCCGCGTCGCTGATCTCGTTGGAGAAACGCCCGCCCCAACGCCGCGCCTGCACACCCGGCTCACCGTTCAGCGCGTCGATCTCAACGCCGGCGTCGTCGGCGAATACGAACGGCCACTCGGCGCTGTGATAGGCGCGCGCCTTCAGCAGCGCGTTCTCAACCGCTGTCGTGCCCGATTCCGGGACCTGCTTAAGCCCCACGTCCGCAAGGGTGCAGCACGCGAAACCTTCAGCGGCGAAGAGCGGCTCGAAAAGCTGGCGCTTGGCTCCGTTCGCGGTGGCGAAGAGGATGGTCGGTTGCGTCAACCCGCGACGTGCTCCTGCACGAATGCCCGCAACGCCTCCGCGCTGTTGAGCGCAATCCCGGTCGCGCCCCGGTCGATGCGGCGCAACAGCCCGGTCAGCACGTCCTTGGGGCCGATTTCGATGAAAGTCTCGGCCCCGGCGGCGCGCATCGCCTGCACCGATTCGGTCCAGCGCACGCGCGACGTCAGCTGCGCAGCCAGCTCCGTGCGGATGGCGGCGGCGTCGGTCAGCGGCGCGGCGCTGACGTTGGCGATGACCGGGACAGTCGGCGGCTGGAAGGCGATCTCGTCCAGGGCCAGGCGAAGCTGGGCAGCGGCGTCCTCTAAAAGCGGCGAGTGCCCGGCGACGCTGACCGCCAGGGGGATGATCTTCTTCGCGCCCATGCCCTGAACCAGCGCCATCGCGCGTTCTAACGCGACCGACGCGCCGGAGATCACGAGCTGGCCGGGGCAGTTATCATTGGCAAGGACGACCGGTGCGCCGGTCTCGGCGGCAGCCTGCGCGCAGGCCTGCTCCACCGCCGCCACCTCGGCACCGAGGATGGCGGCCATGCCGCCGGGGTGGGTCTCGCCGGCCGCCTGCATCAGCCGACCGCGCTCACGCACCAGCCGAAGCCCATCGGCGAAGCCGAGCGAACCGGCGGCGACCAGCGCGATGATCTCCCCCAGGCTGTGCCCGGCAAGGAACGCCGGGCGCGGGTCGCCCAGGGCTGTGTTGAACGCGCGCAGCGTGGCAACGCAGGTTGTGAACAGCGCGGGCTGGGTGTTCCTGGTCTCGTCGAGGCGCGCGGCGGGGCCATGCCAGCACAACTCGGAGACGGAGAAACCGAGCGCGGCGTCGGCCTCGGCATAGACGGCGGCGGCTTCGGGGTAGGTCTGGGCTAGGTCTGCGCCCATGCCCAGGACCTGTGAGTTCTGCCCTGGAAAGACCAGGGCGGTCTTGCTCCAATCGATCATAGCACGCTCCGGCTGAAGAAAAACGAGGCTCAAGCGGCGCTATGTCTGGTCGGACAGTGGGCTTAAGCCCGCTGTCCGCACTATTCTACCGCTCAAGTAAACGCAAAAGGGCTGTGCCAAGAGCGCAAAGGCGCGAGCACAGCCCCAGGCCGCTCACTCAGGCCGGGTTGGTTACGACTTCTTCTCTTTCTCTTCGACCTCGATGACCTTGCGCCCATTATAGTTGCCGCAAGACGGGCATACCCGGTGCGCGACTCTGTACGCGCCGCAGCTGGGGCAAACAACAAGGTGCTTAAGACTGATGACGTCGTGCGTGCGCCGCCGATCACGGCGTCCCTTCGAGACTTTGCGCTTCGGGAGTGGACCCACGAGATTGCTCCTGCAAGATCACGGACATCGTTACACTCTCACCCGGCGGGTTGCGCCGGGCGAGAGGAATTATAGCAGGCGGAGAGGGCGTGTCAAGCAGTTGGCGCGCCGCCGAAGCGGTTCAGAATCAACCCACGTCAGGCATGATTGGTCAATTGCGCAATAAACAAATTTATGCATAAAACTTGACAAATACGCGCCCCATGATATACTGATGCGTGAATTGTCGAATCAAGCAATTATCAAATCGAACAAAAAGAGGGAATCGCGATGATTGTCAATGGAGTGATTCAAGCTTTTGAGCCAACGACCGCGGTGCGTGTGGTGCTTGTCGTGTTGGCGGGCACCTCACCCCCCGTCCCCCTCTCCCGGCTACGCCAGACTATAGCCGCAAGCGGAGAGGGGGTGTCGAGCCGCAGGCGAGACGGGGGTGAGGTAGAGAAAGGCCTTAGCGCGGCCAGCTGTTGGCCGTAAGTTTGAATCAGTTCTATATCTGAATCGCCGCGCGCACCTGCGCCGAGAGCCGCCCGAACGCCGCGCTGTGGATCACCTCCAGCGCGCGCGGGCGCGGCAGGGGCACATCCAGCCGGCGCACGATCCACCCCGGACGCGGACTCATCACCAGCACATGGTCAGCCAGGAAAATCGCCTCCGCGATGCTATGCGTGACCATCACCACCGTGCGCCGCTCCGCCTCCCAGATGCGCAACAGCTCCACACCCAGCCGCTCGCGCGTCATCGCGTCGAGCGCGCCGAACGGTTCGTCGAGCAGCAGCACGTCCGGCCTGTAGATCAGCGCGCGCGCGATCGCCACGCGCTGCGCCATCCCGCCCGACAGCGCGCCCGGATACGCCTCGGCGAACCCGCCCAGCCCCACCAGATCGAGGAGCGCCCCGGCGCGCGCCCGGCGCTCCACTGGCGGCACACCGTTGAGTTCCAGCGGCAGGGTGAGGTTTTGCATCACCGTGCGCCAGGGCATGAGGTTGGCCTTCTGGAACACGATGCCGATCCGGTTGCTCGCCCCGTCCAGCGGCGCGCCGTCGAGCAACACGCGGCCCTCGTCCGGCTTGAGCAAGCCGGCCAGGACCCGCAGCAGCGTGCTCTTGCCGCACCCGCTCGGCCCGACGACGCAGACCAGGCAGCCCGGCTCCACGTCAAAGCTCACGTCGCGGAGCGCCGACACCTCGCCCGCCGGCGTGCGGAAGGTATGGCTGATGTGCTCAGCGCCCAGGCTGGCGGGCATAATCATCACTTTCACTCTGTAGCTCCCAGGGAGCTTGAAGCTCCCTGGGAGCTATGGTCTGTAGGGGCACGGCGTGTCGCGCCCTTACTCGGTTGCGTCGAGCGGCGGCAACAGCGCGTTCGTGCACGCCCCGGAGAGATCGACCGGCTCCTCGATCAGTTTCATGTCGAGCAGCGTTTGCATCGTCAACGTCCACGACGCGGGATCAGTGTAGCCCAACTGCGCGTAGCCGGCCAGCGCCGCGTCCCACAACTTGATGGAGTTCTCCAACACCTTGAACTGGATCGGATCGTCCGTTGCGAGGTTCTCGACCCACGCGCGGCTGAGTTGATACGCCTCTTCCGGGTCGGCGATGGCGTCCGCCAGGCCGCGCGCGAAAGCGCGCACCATGCCGCGCACCAGCCCCGGCTCCTCGGCCAGGGTCTTCTCATTCGTGACCAGGCCGTTCGCCACCAGGTCGGCGTAGTCGGCGACCGGGATCACGTCCACCTCGCTGCACGCGGCGCGGATTTGCTCCGGCTCGTTGCTGATGTAGACCACCGCGCCGTCCACGCGCCCTGCGCAGATCGCCTCGGTTGCGGCGAAGCCAATCGGCTCGATGCCGCCCAGGTCGCCCTCGGTCATGTCGACCGCATGGAGCAGCGCCGAGAAGCCGATCCAGCTTGCGCCGTAACGCCCCGGAATGCCGATCACGTGGCCGGCCATGTCCTCCGGCGCGACGATGCCCTGCTCCACCGGCGCGACCACGCCGACCGCGAACCTCTGGTACCACTCGAACACGTAAACGATGGGTAATTCGCGGGACCGCGCCAGCACCACCTGCTCGCCGCTGACGACCGCGAACTGCAAATCATTCGCGGCCAGGCGCTCGACGCCGATGTTCTCGTCGCCGTACTCGAAGCTGATCTCGACGCCTTCTTCGGCAAAGTAGCCCTTCTCGGCGGCCACGTAGAGCGGCGCGAACTGCACGTTCGGGATGAAGCCCAGAAACAGGGTGATCGGGCGCAGTTCGGCAGGGGGTTCCACTGGTTCGGCGGCGTCAGGGACTTCGACCGCGCTGCACGGTTCCGGCAACTCCTCCTCCTGCGCGGAGGCGCGCCACACGCCGGGAAGCAGCGCGAGCGCCAGCAGCAGCGCGAAGACAAATCGAGGCTTAGCCATCTTTCCCTCTCTTTTCATCCTGTGACTCTCACACCTTTGGCCGCGTCATGGTGAACACGCGGTCGAGCGTCGCGTATTCGTCGCCGCCGAGCCGCCCAATCGGCTGCATCAGGGTCGCATCGACCAGCCCGTTTGGGCGCAACAACCCCTCGCGGAGGTGGTAGCGCACGATCCGCCCCAGCACCATCGTCGAGGTGGTTCCCTCGACAGGGATGATCTGGTGCAGCCTGCACTCCATCGCCGCTGGCGCGGCGGCCACGCGCGGCGGCTTCACCTCCACCGAGGGCGCGGCCTCCAGGCCGGCCAGCGCAAACTCGTCAGCCTCGTAGGGCCATTCGCCCGACGTGATGTTCATCGCCCCGGCAAGCGCGTGATCGACGATGTTGACGACGAACTCCCCAGTCTCGCGCACATTGCGGAGCGTGTCTTTCTCGCCGCGCGTCCGCGAGCGGCCAACGGAGAACATCACGACCGGCGGCGTGCCGCTCACGCCGTTGAAGAACGAGTACGGCGCGAGGTTGCGCGTCCCGTCCGCGCCGAGGGTGGACACCCATGCGACGGGGCGCGGCACGACGACGCTAATCATCAGCCGGTACGCCTCAGGCGGGCTGAGGTCCTCCGGCGCGATAGAGATGGTTTGCTGTGTCAACGCTCTACTTCTCCAAGATGATACCCCCGGTCACCACCCTGAGTAGCCGTTCCGTTGCCACGCGAGCAACCGCTTCTCCAGCCAATCAACCGCCCCGTACATGGCGAGCGCCATCACGGTGAGCGTAAACACCGCCACGAACACGAGCGGCGTGTCGTAAGTGCTGCGCGCCAGGTTGATGAGGAAGCCCAGCCCCGCGTTCGCGCCGACGAACTCCCCCACCACCGCGCCGATTACCGAGAGCGTGGCGCTTACCTTCAACCCGCCGAGCAGCACGGGCATGGCGGCGGGGACTTCCAGGTAGCGGAAGGTCTGCCAGCGCGTCGCGTCGAGCGAGGCCATCAGGTCGCGCAGGTCCGGCTCGACCTGGCGCACGCCGACGACGGTGTTAATCAACATCGGGAAGAACACGATCAGCGCGCAGGTGATGACCTTGCTGGGCGCGCCCGACCCGAACCAGATGATAAACAGCGGCGCGATGGCGACAATCGGCACCGCCTGTAACGCCACGATGTACGGCGCGAGCAGGCGCTCGACCAGCGGCGCTTTGGCGAGCAGGTAGCCCAGCGACACCGCCGCCGCCAGCCCCAGCGCCAGGCCGGCCAGCACCTCGCCGAGCGTGACCCGCGCGTGGTACAGCAGCGAGCCGTCGGCCAGCGCTTCGCCAAACGTGGCAAAGACAGCGGCGGGGGCAGGGATGACGAACGGCTGCACGACCCCGCTCGCGGTGACGAGGTGCCACGCCAGGAGCAAGGCCGTCGCCAGCAGGGGCGAGAGCGCCCAGCGCAGCCATCGCTGGCGGGGAGCGACGCCCTGTTGGCGCTCAACCGCGCGCACAAACTGCCGGACGATGGATTGTTCTGCCATAAAACAGAAACCCCGTGTGGTCGGTCAACTCACGGGGCAGGGTAAAACATGCGCAAAGTCGGCCGCGCGACCGAATCGCGTCAGCCGTTCGCGTGTACCTTCTCCCATCCGGACTCTCACCGTCGGCCCCGGCTTTGCACCGGAGTCCACCGCTACGCGGGTCGCGGGCTGAGGAGGTCGCCCTCCATCACCGCCGGTCGGGGATTTCACCCTGCCCCGAAGGTCGCGCTCATTTCTCTAGGGTATCGACTACCTAAAGAGTATACACGCACAACCCGTTACACCGCAACTGACAAACTTCATCTTCAGACGCGCACTTTCGTCGCTTGTTGACATTCGACTGCCTCAGGACAGGTCGTTTGCGAATTGCCCAGATCAGCCGGGGCGGGTAGAGTAGAGGATGGATCGCAAGCCCAACCCGCACGGTTGTGGGTTGGATTCTGTCGTGTTTCCACCTGACAGGAGGGCAGGAAATGTCCAACGAGGAGATCAGGGTCCAGGTCGAGCCGGTTGGGGACCCCCAAACGTGGCGCCAGATGCTCGATGAAGTGAAGGCGCGCGCGAACGAAGCGAAGGGAAACATTGTCGATCACCTGCTCAAAGCCGCGGAAAACCTCCGCGAGCAAGCGCAGGACAGCGGCGACGCCGAAGCGGTCGAGCAGGCGGAGAGGCTGGCGCGTTCCCTGGAAGAAAGCGGCCTCTACCTCGACTCACACACCGTAGAGGAGCTGGGCAAAGAGGTGAGGGAAGTCATCGCCGCCCGCCCCGGTCCGGCGCTGGTGATCGTGTTCTTCATCGGGTTGATCGTCGGCTTCATCATCGCTCGCCGGTAGGCTCGCACAAGTAAGGAGCTTGGCATGTTGCGGCCCACGCTGATCTATCTGTCGAAAGCTGCCTGGGCGAAAGAGATCGTCACCAGCTTCACCCCGGCCCGGCGCGCGGCGCGGCGCTTCGTGGCCGGCGAGACCCTGGATGAGGCGCTTGACGTGGTGCGCCGGCTCAAAACCAAGGGCATGTGCGCGACGTTCAACTACTTGGGCGAACATGTCCACACCGAAGCTGAGGCGCTTGAAGCCGCCGACGCCTACTGCCACATCATGGAACGGGCGGTGGCGAGCGGCCTCGACGCCACCGTGTCGATCAAACTCACGTCGCTGGGGCTGGACATCTCCGAGGCGTTCTGCCTGGAACAGACGCGGCGCATCGTCGAACAGGCGCGCACACACAACATGGAAATCACCATTGACATGGAAAGCTCGGAGCACACCGACCAGACGCTCCGCATCTACCACACGCTGCACGACGAGTGCAGGTGTCGGAACGTGGGTGTGGTGATCCAGGCTTACCTTTATCGCAGCGAGGCCGATATGAAAGCGCTCGCCGCCGCCGGCGGGCGCGTCCGGTTGTGCAAGGGCGCGTACAAAGAGCCGCCGGACATCGCCTTCCCGCACAAGCGCCAGGTCGATGACAACTTCGCCTACCTCAGCAGCCTGTTCCTCAACCCAGAGGCGATCAAAGCCGGCGCGTATCTGGAAGTCGCCACGCACGACGAGCGCATGATTGACGCCGCGATATACCACGCCGGGCGGCACGGCATCGCGCGCGACCAGTTCGAGTTCCAGATGCTCTACGGCGTGCGCATGGGCCTGCAAGAGCAACTCGTCCGCGAAGGGTACATCATGCGGGTGTACGTGCCGTTCGGCAGCCAGTGGTATCCTTATTACATGCGCCGCATGGCCGAGAACCCGGCCAACCTGTGGTCCATGGTGAGCAACGTCCTCCGCGCATGAATCGTAACGAACGCTTTGGGTTCACTCTCGTGATGGGCGCGCTGCTCGCGTTCGCCTTAGCGGGCTGCGCATCGACCGGCGCGCCCACCCCGCCCGCGACGGTGGGCTTGAGCAACCCCAAGTCGCTGGCGACGGTGTTCATCTCGCCCACGCCTGACGCGCCCCAGGACCAGGCCAGCCCCGCGCCGACGGTCACCCGCCTGCCGCCGGGTATGTTCGCCGCGCCCACCGCCACACCTTACGTCGGCGTCTTTCTCGGCGCAGCCGCCGTCGAAATCGAGGGGATGGTCAGCGCGCCGCCTGTCGCGGCGTCGCCGGTCCCGCAGCGCCCCGCCGGCGGCGCGTGCTCGATTGCGCCTGCCGCGCCGTTCAACAACGCCTGGTCGGCCAACGCGCTGATTCAGGAGCGGCTGCGCTGCCCGGTCAACACAGGTTTTGGGCTGCGGCTGGTTCACCAATCGTTTGAGCGCGGCTACATGTTCTGGCGCGAGACGCGCGACATCTACGCGCTCAGCGAGGGGAGCATCCGGCAGGGCAGCGCCACCGACACGTTTTGGCGCGTCAGCGACACCTGGCAGGAGGGCCAGCCCGAAAGCGACCCGGCTTTCAGCCCGCCGGAGGGCCTGCTCCAGCCCATTCGCGGCTTCGGCAACGCCTGGCGCGGCAACGCCGGCATCCGCGACG
Organism: Anaerolineae bacterium; assembly: GCA_034435135.1. GTDB lineage: Bacteria > Chloroflexota > Anaerolineae > Aggregatilineales > JAFGMM01 > JAOSJO01. The sequence continues at coordinate 10,106 of DAOTXU010000319.1, forward strand.
CGCTGGGCTGGGCCACCGAGCCGGAGCGCTGGTTCGACTCGTTCTGGCAGGACTTCGAGGGCGGCTGGATGATGGTCGGACCCGACGGGCGGGTTTTCGCGCTGGTGCGCTCAGATGCGGACACGGGCGTGCACTTCGGCGCGCTGCCGGGAGGATGAGGTTTTTCTATGCCGATGAAAGAACAGCAGCGCAAGCAGCGCGCCATCGAGGACGCGCGCCGCAAACAGGGGTTCATGCAGGTCTTTTGGATGCACATGCTGCGGCGGTGCGGGTTTAACTTTGCGGGCGCGTACCGCACGGCAACCGCCCTCTCGCAGTTATGGTATGCCTGGCAGCGCGTGAAGATCGCGGTGATGGGCGATTTTTGATGGCGGACCACCCAGGTCAGGAAGCTTGCTGTAGCTGTACCCCGAAGCCCCTTGTCCGGGAAACTTCAGATAGGTGCTTAGCCGCCGCAATCCTGCGGGCAGGTCTCGGCGCTCTCGTTGCCCTGGCAAATGCCATCGCCGCAGAGCCGACCGCCCCCGCCGCAGTCCTGCGGGCAGGTCTCGGCGCTCTCGTGCCCCTGGCACACCCCATCACCGCAGAGGCGGCCACCTTCGCAGTCTTGAGGACACGTCTCGGCGCTCTCGTACCCCTGGCAGATTTCGTCGCCGCAGAGCTTTGCCAGATCATCGTCATCACCGCCGCCGACGCTCTCGGCGGCGCTCACGCAGTCCGTCGGGCACGTTTCTGCGCTTTCGATAGGGTCGCACGTCCCGTTCCCGCACCAATAGCACTGGCTGGGCCGGCAGTCCGATGGGCAGTCGATGCAGTCGGTGCCATCGCACACCCCGTTGCAGATGCCCGCGCCGCAATCAGTCGCGCAGGTTGCGGAGTCCTCGGTTGCCTGGCAGGTGCCGTCGCCGCACAAGACGCTCGATAGCGCCTCGATTGCTTCGGCGTCCGGAATCGTAATCGGCTCGTAAAGCAACGACGCCGGCACCTGCGTGAGCGCCGCGTAGGCATCCAGGTCAGCCAGTTCGACCGGGGTGGGCGGGCCTTCCGGCTCTAAGCCGTTCGCGCCGCCAAGCGGCACCGAGGTCATGAACCCCGGCGGCACCACACGGGTCTCGCCCTCGGCGCGGACGCTGGCCCGGCCTTGCAACGTGGCGACAATCATATCTCCGTGAGGAGCGGCGTGCAGCACCACCGTCGAACCGACGGTCACGTTGACGCCGTTGACGCTGAGGGTGACGTGTACCCCCGCCGGCGTCTGAATCACCAGCGAGGAGGGCGGCACCTCCTTGCAGATCGGTTCGCCGAACCCGCTGCTGAAATAAAACGCCTGCATCGGCCCGTACACCGCCGGCCCATTTTCATCAAAGACCGGGAACGCGCTCAAGTCGCACGCGGTCTGCACCGCCTCCGTCGGCAGCCAGGCGACCTGCTCGCCCGTCTCGACCCGCGCCCACGCGCCGCGGCTGTCGCGCCCGGTTATCCAGACTGACTCCCCTACGGCCAGTACGACCTGGACCGGGAAGGCGTCCCCTGGGCCGCTGCGCCCGGTCGCCGGCGCGCGCGTCGTCGCTGCGCATGGCTCCGGGATGGGCGGCTGTTCTTCCGCGCCGGTGTTTTGCAGCGTCACGTCGCCGAACAGCAGAAACGTCACCGCTTCGCCTGGGCGCGCGTCCGGCAGGTTGGCCTGAATGCGCATGACCCCTACGCCCCACACACCGGTGACCGGGTCCATCGGGAGGGTGCGCAAGGTGTCGAGGATGCCGACCGGCACGCGGTCCGAAGGTTCTACAAACCTCAACGCAACGTCCGCTTCTCGGAAAGTTGTATCCAGCAGAGGATTGCCGTAGCAGACCTGGTTCCGCTCCAGGCCCTCGCAGGCGTCGCCCACGCGCGTCAGCGCCAGCGCGGTCAAATCCGGGCAGGGAGTTGCCTGGTCCTGCGCGTCAATCGGAGCGGGCGCGATGAGGAGTATCAAAAACAGAAACAGCGCAATCCGTTTGCTGTACCATGCCATCGCTCATCATCCTGTAGATCACTACCTGATGCTTATTCGTGGCCGCCTCCACGTTCCTCACCCTGGCCGCCGCCTTGCCCTTGTCCCTGGCCCTCGCCCTGACCCTGACCCCCGCCCTGACCTTGACCGCTACCTTGTCCCTGCCCCTGGCCGCCGGGGAACGTAATCCCTTCGACCGTCCCGTCCGCGCTCATGATGCGCCCGGCGGAGAAGGCCGACGGGTCAATCGCGTTGGCGCGCAGAATCCTGGCCCAGTTGTCGCCGCTGGCGCGCGCGGCGAGGAGGTCCGATACACTGACGCCGGTCTCGGCAGCCACGAGATACGCCCGCGCGATCTCGGCAAAGCTCAGGCGACTGGTGTCTCGCAGCCGTATGATCTCTTCGTAGGGCACGCCCGTCGCGGCAGCGATGGCTGCCGCCAGCGGGTGTTGACCCTCCGGGCCTGAATCAGGGGCGGCCCGGCTGCCGACGACGGTCGCCGCGCCTTCGTCAAACACCACCGTGAGCGCAACCGGCTTGCCGACGGCGAAGGCGGCGGGATCAACCGCCGCGGAGAGTTGATACACTTCCTCGCCAACCGTCACGCTCTCCCGGCTCACCGCCTCAACCACGCCTTCGATCACGAGGCCGACGGGGAACGCGCCCGGATCGGCGGGCGGCTCGGTCGGGGTTTCGGTTGGAGCGTCTACCGCCTGCGTCAAGGTTGCGGTCGGCGACGGTGTGACGCCCGGCGTGCGCGTGGGCGGGAGCAACAGGTCGCCGCTGGCCTGCGTCGCCGCCAGCGCTACCGCCAGCGGCGCAACCGACTCTTCGGGGAACTGGTCGGAGCGCGCCGCCTGGCTCACGACGTAATCGAGCAGCGCGTTGATCTGCACCGTGCGCGCTTCGAGTTGCACCCGGATCGGGTCGTCGGCGCTCACGATCGCCGCCGCCGCCATTTCGTCGAGCGCGCGGTTCACCAGGTCTGGGGCCAGTTCGCCGCGCTCCAGCAGGGTCAGCGCTTCCGCGGCGCGCCGCCCGGCGTGTTCCAACCGGACCGACGCCTGGGCCTGGGGGGAGGTCGCCAGCGCCAGTTCGACCCGCTCGACCCCTTGCTTGACCGGGTAGAGCGCGTCGCCGGGAGCGCTGGCGGCGACAGCGGGCGCGAGGCCTGCCGCGATCACGAGCAGCGCCGCCAGGCTGGCGACCGCCCCCCACCGCATGACCAGCCGCCGTGCGCGCGGGGCGCTCCGGGGTTGAAGCTGCGCGCGCAGCATCCGCTGGCGGTGCGCTTCAACCACCTGGACCTGGATGCGGGCCATCGCCGCCCGCGACAGCGCCGGTCGCGGCGACGCAGCCAGCCGCGCGGCGGCGTCGATCAACGGTTCGTCGTGCCAGGGGGGCGTCTCAAGACGACCGGGCGGCACCACCGCATCCAGTCGCTCGGCCAGCTCGTTGGGATCGCGCTTCTCGTCGGTCATTGACCTGCCAGACTTTCACGACAGCGTCGTGTCAACTCGTCACACCAAAGATACCATTAACCTTCATTTGTTAAACCGTAAAAGGTCCGCTAAAGTCGCACGGTACTTTGGTCATTCGCTGCTCCCCCGCAGGTAGTGGCGCGTTTTCTGTTCGGTGCCGAGCAGCGACGCCAGGTGCGCCAGGGCGCGATGCTGCGCGCTCTTGACGGCGGTGACGCTTTTGCCCAGGATAACCGCGACCTCTTCATGGCTCTTGCGCTCGATAAAGCGCAGGATCAGGATCGTCTGGAAGTCGTCGTTGAGCTGCATCAGCGCGTCGCGCAAGGTCTCGAACTCCTGGTCATGCTGTACCTGGGCCTCCGGCAGGGGGTCTTCGTCGGTTAACTGTTCGGATAGCTCAACGTGGGGGTGCTGCGAGGTGCGGCGGCGGAAATCCACCACGCGGGCGGCGGCGATGCGGTAGAGCCAGGCTTCGAACGGCGCTGGGGTCAGGCGGTAACCGGGCAACCCCTCCACCATCTTCAGGAAAACGTCAGCGGTCAGGTCTTCGGCGTCGGCTTGGGTGGGCACGCGGTACGCCATGTAGCGATAGATCGCCTCGGCGAAGGTCTGGTAGAGGTTCGCTATAGCGTCGGCATCGCCCTGTTGGGCGCGCGTGACCATGGAGCCTATTTCAGCGGGAGTCGGTGCCATAATCCCATTATCGCACGCGCCGCCGAAATCGCCAGCACCGTATCTACCGCCACAAGGTATGCTGATCTTGGGCGATCAGGGCGGCGTACCGCTCGGATCGCTGCGAGGCGAGAGACCTCAATACGGGAAGTTCTTGACGAAGGCATCGACGTCGGTCATCGACGCCCCTGAAACCACGTAAACATACACCCCTTTCGACCAGGTGAAGGTATAAACGCCCTTTGACGTGCTGTAGTAGTAATCGACCGGCCTGACGCGCCGCAGCGTGTAGTTCCCGACGCGCCCCGTCGCGCGGCTGTACTGGATCAGCTCGGCCATCGCCTGCGCTGATTGCGCCTCGTCATAGAACTGCGCCACGACCACCGTCACTGGCGGTGCGTTCGCCACAGCCTGGTATTGGCCCATCGTGAGGTTCACGGGATGGTAGGTGACTTCACAGAGAGCGCCCTCGGTGCCCGCCTGTTGCAGACAGGTGCCCAGTTGGCCGGGGTCCGCCTGTACGTCGGTTAGAAGCGTGTAGGCGCCCACCACGCCGGGCAGCAACGTCGTCAGGTCAGCGTCCAGCGCGGGGAGCGGGCGCGCCTCCAGGTTGTAAGGCCCCTGAAGCGCGTCGAGCAAGACCGGCCCGCGCGTCGATTGCCAGTGCTGGAAGAGCATGACCACCGCCCAGATCAACACGAAGGACGCGAACGAGATCAGGAGCAGCCACCAGGTGCGCCGGTTGACCTTGTGAAGCCGCGCCTGCACCTGGCGGGACACGGCTTGCGCGTCGATGAGGAAGGCGTCAACCAGCTCCGCCGCCGTCTCTTCGCGCGAACCCTTGCGGCCCGGTTTAGGCGGCGGGTAAGGGCCGCTCCGGCGGCCCTTACTAGACTGGTTACGCTTTGAGGTATTGACGGACATGGCCTCACTCCTCGCAGGTTTCCGACTCTTCGGCGGTGGAGGCGGCGACCGGCGCGGAGATCGTGGAGTAGTAGATTTCGGTTCCCGCCTTGACGCCGAGGTCTGTCACCTGGAAGTCGAAGTAGCCGGCGAGGGTGATGATGACATCGCGCGAGGCGGTATCCGGGGGCGGGGGCAGGGGATAAGCGACCAGCACGATGCCGCTGTCCTCGCCGCGATAGGAGACTTCGTAACCGGTGTCGAACTTGATCCCGGTCAGGCCCGTCTTCGGGTCCTTGCCCCACGAGTAAGGCTCGCTGGTCGCCAGGATCAGGTTCTTCACCGCTTCAGGGAGCGCCAGCAGCCAGTGGCTGATGGAGGGCTTGTCGCAGGAAGTCACCCGATAAGTTATGGTGGTTCGGTCGGTGCCCGGATCGTAGTTCTTGGCGATCAGCTCGACGCTGTGGCAGCCCGCCTGGGCGTAGGTCGGGCCTTCGCTGACCTCGCTGGTCTCTTCCTCGCACTCCAACCCTGAGGTGGTGAGGCCGGTCACGGCCTGGTGCAGCGCGCCAGTGACGAAGCCGACAATGAGGCTCGCCGACAGCATAATCATGACGCCGGCGGGGATGGTCGGCCAGTACTCGGATAGGGCCTGGCCGCGCTGCATCCGCTCTCCGCGCTCGCCGGCGCTGAACGTTACGAACTGCTTCCAAAGCTTTTTGATGCTGAACATGAGACACTCCTTTCGGGAAAATAAGGTCTGGCGCCTTCCATTAACCTTTGCTTGTTAAACCGTGTTCTAAACGTAAACGTCACTCCTGTAAATGAATTTTTACGGAGAATTCATGAATCCGGTCGCCATGAGCTTTTCATGCGCGCAGCAGGCCTGGCCGGTCCCCCCAGAGTACTATGCGACGTTAGGGACGGCTGAACGGTTTAACGGATGCAACAAGATTGCGAAAGGAGGTCGTCATGTTTAGGCGATTAACTTATCTACAAGCGTTGCGCACATTCGGTCTGTCGATTCTGGTCCTGTGCCTGGGCGTTTTCGGGATCGCCCCGCAGTACGTGAGCCTGGCGCAGACGCCGGAAGAAGAGATGCCCGAAGCCACCGTCGAGTTCGTCGGCGTGGTCGAGGCCATCGAAGATGACCTGATCATCATCGGCGGTTACACCATTGCGCCGGCAGGCGCGTTCAACCCGTCCGCGCTCCAGGTTGACGACGTGGTCGCCATCGTCGGTCGGCTCCTGGGCGACGGCGACACGATCCAGGTCATCAGCCTGGAGGTGCTCACCGACGACACCGACGGCGACGGCGTTGTAGACGAGATCGACAACTGTCCGCTCGACCCCAACCCCGACCAGGAGGACTCCGACGAGGACGGCGTGGGCGACGTCTGCGACCCGGACCTGATCGACACCGACGGCGACGGGATTGTGGATAGTGAAGACAACTGCCCGTTCGACCCCAACCCCGACCAGGAAGACGCCGACGGCGACGGCGTGGGCGATGTCTGCGACCCCGACCTGATCGACACCGACGGCGACGGCGTGGTCGATAGCGCGGACAACTGCCCGCTCGACCCCAACCCTGACCAGGAAGACGCCGACGGCGATGGCCTGGGCGATGTCTGCGACCCGGTGTTCGACGACGCTGATGGCGATGGCATTGGCGACGCCGTAGACAACTGCCCGCTCGACCCCAACCCTGACCAGGAAGACGCCGACGGCGACGGCGTGGGCGACGCCTGCGACCCGGACCTGATCGACACCGACGGGGATGGCGTGGTCGATAGCGCGGACAACTGCCCGTTGGTTCCCAACCCCGACCAGGCGGATGCCGACGGCGACGGTGTGGGCGACGCCTGTGATGATGACGAAGGCTGCTACTTCCCCGCGCACCCGGTCGCGCTGGCCTTGTCCGAGGAGTTCGCGATCGACTATGAGACCATCATCGGCTGGCATTGCGACGGCTTTGGGTTCGGCGAGATCGCCCGCGCGCTGTTGCTCGCCGAGGAGACCGGCGACGACCCTGAGGCGATCCTGGCGCTCAAGGCAGGCGGCCTGGGGTGGGGCGAGATTATGCGCGAATACGGCGTGCACCCGGCCCATCTCGGTCTCGGACGGGTGATCTCCGGCAGGCACGAGAGCCACGGCGAAGGCGCCACAGCCAGCACTGACGAAGCCCCTGGCCAAAGCGGTGAGGCGCACGGTCGCAGCGACGAAGCGCCCGGCCACGGCGGCGAAAACCCTGGGCGCGGCGGCGGTCAGGGTCGTGGGCAAGGTCAGGGGCGCGGCAGGCCCTAATACGGATTGGGTTTAAAGACTTTTCCGAGTGCGAAATCTATCTGATGGGCAGGCGGTTGGCCCACCGCCCGAACCAGGGCAAGGGGGCCAACCGATTGCTCAGGGCGTTGATCAGGCCCAGTATCCACGCCACAATGCCATAAAGATAGGCGGCGATCACGATCGTGAACAATGCCATGCTCAGGGCGGCCATATAGGGAATCCAGGCCAATACCCAAGCGATGGCGGCCCAGCCAGCCATCGTGCCGGCCAAGAACAGGAACAGGCCGATGGATTGCCTGAGATGATAGATGGCCAGTATATTCTTGCGCTGAAAGAAAAGCACGTACAGCCAGCCGATGACGGGGAGGAGGTAGGCTAACACAGCCGGGAGGCGAGAGAGTCTGCTCATGCTTACGCTCCAATACCTTTAAGATGTAGCTCTTTGGCAAAATGGCAGCTTACGAAATGTCCGGGCGCGCTTTCCACCAACGTGGGTTCCTGCTGGCTGCACTCTGGCTGGGCGTATTTGCAGCGCGGGTGGAAGATGCAGCCGGAAGGCGGATTCGCCGGGCTGGGCACCTCGCCTTGCAGTTGGATGCGATTGGGGTGTATATCCGGGTCCGCCGGTGGAACCGCGGAAAGCAAAGCTTCGGTGTACGGATGCAGCGGTCGGTGCAACAGTTCGGGGGTGTCCGCCATCTCGACAATTTTGCCCACGTACATCACCGCGATGCGGTCAGAAATGTGCTCCACCACCGACAGATCATGGGCAATGAAAATCAGGGTCAGGCCCAGGCGACCTTGCAGTTCTTGCAGCAAATTCAACACTTGCGCTTGAATCGATACATCCAGTGCGGAGACCGGCTCATCGGCGATGACCAGGCGCGGATTGAGCGAAAGCGTGCGCGCCAAGCCGATGCGCTGTCGCTGCCCGCCGGAGAACTCGTGCGGATAGCGGCGCATCAAGGCCGGGTTCAAGCCCACGGCCTCCATCAATTCGGCAACGCGCTGCTCGGCTTCCTTGCCGTGCGCTACGCCGTGAATCTCCAGCGGTTCACCGATAATGTCTCTGACGGTCAGCCGGGGGTTGAGTGAGCTAAATGGGTCCTGGAAGATCATACGCAGCTCGCGGCGCAGCGGCTTCATCTCTCTCTGGCTGATGTGCGCCAGATCCACCCACCCTCCATGCGATCTGTTGTACCAAATCTCGCCTGCGGTAGGGTTGTACAGGCGAAGAATAGTGCGCCCTACTGTTGTTTTGCCGCAGCCGCTCTCGCCCACCAACCCCAGCACTTCACCGTCACGCAGACTAAAGCTCACGCCGTCCACCGCTCTGACGTGGCCCACGAGCCGCTGGATCAGTCCTCGATAGATCGGGAAATGGAGCTTGAGGTCTTTGACTTCCAGGATAACGTTGTCTTTGTCATTCATCGGTGTGCGTGTCCGTCAATTGGCTGGTACTTGTAGGGTCTGCTGTTCCATGAGGATATCGGGGTCGCTCCAACCCTTCTGCTGCATCAAGTCGTATAAGGCGCGGCGGAATATCAGCCGCACGTTGACCGTGACCGCTTCTCCGGCTGGCGCGTCGAAGGTGTAGCGCGTGGTGTCTGTTGCAAGCGCCGCCAGGCGCGTGTCTTCAACGATCGTGACCGGGCGCCAGTACGCCCCGGTGGGAGTCTCGCCGGTCCAGTCGTCCCGCAGCACTTTGGCAAAGGTCTTGCCCGGCAGCCCGCCGTAGTCGCCGGAATAGGCCGGGTTCACCGGCCCCTCGCGCAGCGCCAGCGGGTTGCCGTCTGCGTCCAGCGCCTCGACCACCAGAATCATCGACCGGATCGGCGCGTCGGTGGGAATGTGATGCCCGGTCTTGTCGTTGGTGATGCTGACCTGTACCTGGAGCTGGTCGCCGGCGCGTTGCGCGCTGGCCTCCATCGTCACCGCGTTTTGCAGCAGGTTGGCATCCGCCGCGCCGGGCATGGTGTGGTTGTGCAGGGGCGCATAGTCGCGCGTCAATCCACCGCGCTCCGGGAACGCGAACCAGTTTGCACTCGACACGGGCATGTGACATTGCTGGCAGGTCATGCCTGTGTCGGGGTCGCTGTAGGGGCTGTCCAGCCATTCGCCGTAAGAGTTGTAAATCAACGTGCCGCCGGTCACGGTCCCAACACCCACAACGCCGCCGAACACGCCGTAATGGCACGGTGCGCAGAACGCGCTTTCCGATTCCAGCGGCAAATAGCTGACCCGGCGCGTTACATCCACCAGGGTGCCGAAGAACACCTGTTGATCCCCTTCGGGCCGGTATAGCTGATAGGACAGGATTCCCGGCATGTCGGGCGGGGGCAGTTTTGTCTCCGGGTCAAGCGTGACATCGCCGATCTTGTGGCAGAAGTCGCAGGTGATCCCTTCAGCGGCATCCCCGCTCAAAGACAGCGGGATAGCCGGCTGAGGGATGACGCCGTTTGCCCGCTCAATCGTCAGGCTTGTGTGGCAACCCAGCCAGCTACAGTTTTGGGTATTCGGCGATTGGGAGGCCACCGGCGTGTGACAGGCCGCGCAGTTGCCGGCCCGTCCAGGGTTATCCAGGAGAAAGCCCGGCCCGTAGTAAGGCTCGTCAGGGTCGGGCGGCAGCGCCGCGCCATTGTCTCCCCACCTGGTTAGCTGGCCCTGCCTCCCGTTCACGTCCGTCCCCGTGTACATCGTGATGAACCGGTGGTTGGTCGCCGCCTTGGAGTGCTGATCCGCCAGCCACTCCTCGTACTCGCGGTGACACAGGCCACAACTGGCGGTCCCCTCCACCCCTTCAAACGAAAACCAGTCGTACTGGTAGTTGTCCTTTTCGGGGAGCGGTTTCAGGGTGATCTCGATCCCGTCGCCGCCTTCCCAATCGGGCGCGCTGGGGTCCAGGGTAACCCAGCCGATATAATGTCCGGCTGACCAGGCAGTGAGGACGATGGGCGGCGCGCCCGTGATCCCGCTCAACGTGAACGCGCCATTTTCATCGGTTTGGGTTTTGTTGGCCGTGCCCTGGACCTGAACAATCGCGCCCGCCTGGGGACCGTCTACACCCGTGACGACGCCGGAGACGGTCGGCGGCATCGGCGTCAGGTCGTCCTGGGCGGAGCCGATGGCTGCGGCAAGCCCACACAGCGCAAGCAGCGCGCCAATGGCGGCGAACAGTTTTGTCTTGCTCATTGACGCCTCCTGGCCTACTTCGCTGCGTAAGGATCGGCGGCGTCGCGCAGGCCATCGCCCAGGAAATTAAAGCCCAGCACGGCGACGACGATAAACACAATCGGCGCCAAAATCCAGGCGTTCTGGCCCAGGGTTTGAATATCTTGGGTGTTCCTCATCATCAGGCCCCAACTGATGAGTGGTTCCGTGATGCCGATCCCCAGGAAGCTCAGGAAGGATTCAGCCAGGATCACGCCGGGGATCGTCAGCGTCAGGATCACCAGGACATGGCTTAAGGTGTTGGGATACAGGTGGCGGAGGATGATGCGTACATCCGAAGCGCCCATCTCCTTGGCCGCCAGGATAAAATCCGTCTCGCGCAGTGACAGCACCTTGCCGCGCACTTCGCGGGCCAGCACCGTCCAACTCAGCAGCGCAAAGATGCACGCCATGACGACAAAGACGGTGAAGGAATCCGCCGTTTTGGGCACGAGGGCGGCCAGGGCCATCCACAGTGGCAAACTTGGGAAGGCAGCGACAAACTCGGTAAAGCGCTGCAGGACGTTATCGACCCAACCGCCGTAATACCCGGAAGCCACGCCCAATACCGAACCAAAGGCAACGCTGATGATCGTACCGAACAGGCTCATGCTCAACGAGATGCGCCCGGCTTCGCAGGCTTTGCCCCACAGGTCCCGGCCCATTTTGTCTGTACCAAGAAGATAGACCGTGCCGCCTTCTTCCACGCCAAAGAGATGCAGTCTGGAAGGAATCAGCCCCAGGAGCTTGTATTCCGGGCCTTGCACGAAGAACTTGATTTCATAGGCCTTGCTCGTGTCTTCTTCCCATTGGACCTTGAACGTCAGCGGGTCCAACGTGTACGTATAATTGTAAACAAAGGGTCTCAGGTGAAAATTCCCCTCATGGTCAAAAAAATGGATCTGCTGTGGAGGAATGAAAGCGGATTGCAGGTCGATTTGATAAAGGGAAGTCGGGCTGAAGAAATCCGCAAAAAGGGCCAGCAAGACCAGCACCAGGACCATGAGCGCGCCGACAATCGAGACCGTGCTGCGCCGGAAGCGGCGCCAGACGAGCTGGAAGTAACTCTCGTGTCCCTCTTGCCCAGGAGTGGCAAGGCTGCTTACTAAAGCGCTGCCTGATGGTTCAGCGTTCATGCCCGTTTCACTCCCTGTGCTAGTGATAGCGGATCCGTGGATCCAGGACGGATAGGAAAATGTCAGCCAGCAGATTGCCGATCAGGATCAAGGCTCCATACATCAGGAGTAACGAGCCGGAGACATAAATATCCTGGTTGACCAGGGACTCGTAGAACAGCGGCCCCATGGTCGGCAGGCCCAAAACGATGGCGACCTCCAGCTCGCCCTGCATCATATAGGGCAGCACCGTGCCCTGGTAGGCGACGAT
>DAOTXU010000320.1:0-2631 GCA_034435135.1 Anaerolineae bacterium
ATGCCCAGGCTGTAGAGGTCGGTCTGCGGCGTCACCGCCTCGCCTTTGAGCTGCTCCGGCGAAAGATACGCTGGCGACCCGACCACGCCTTCCGTGCGCGTCGCATCCGCGCGCAACGACTTGGCGATGCCGAAGTCGGCCAGATAAGCGTTGTCGCCTTCGTCCAGCAGGAGATTGTCAGGCTTGATGTCGCGGTGGATCACGCCCGCCCGGTGCGCCGCGCTCAGCGCCGCCGCCACCTGGTCTAGCAGCCGCGCCACCGCGTCCGGCGACCATGGCCCGCGCGCGAGCGCCGCGCGCGCACTGCCGCCGCGCAGATAACGCATCACCAGATAGGCACCGCCCGGCTCGCGCCAGTAATCGTAAAGGGGGACGATGTACGGGTGTTCCAGCCGCGCCACGAGTTGCGCTTCGGCCTCAAACCGCCGGATGAAGTCGGGGTGGTCGGCGTATTGAGGCAGAATGATCTTGACCGCCACTTCGCGCCCAAGGGCAGGCTGCCAGGCGCGGTAGACGGCGCCAAATCCACCTTTGCCGATCAATGCGCGCAGCTCGTAACCCTTGATGATCTTTCCAGCAAGATTATCCACAGGTCCCCTCCTGGGCGAGGTGCGGATTCGGATCGGACAGCATGGATGGCGATGGGTGAAACCACGCACAAAAGCGCAGCAATCCCCTATTCATCGGGACGGCTTTCGCCACCTCACAGCACTGGTCCGGCGTCAGTACAGTATCCGTTGTTTCAATCCCCGGTACAAACACGAGTTGTGTTTGGAAGGGCATACAGCACTGAAAAGGTAGGGTGACGCACCGCGCGCGCATCCGACGTCGAGCGTCAAGCGCAGCGTTTACGACCTCGGTGGGTCAAGCGGGCGCCACCCCGGTAAGCTCCTTCCATCAGCGCCTTGAGCGGACAGAAGGAGGCTTCCATGAACCATTCTACCACGATTCCCCTGATCGGTCTGGACATCGGCAAGAATGTGCACGTGTTCGGGGTATATAGCGGCCCGCGGCTGGAGGTGCTCGTCCCGCCCGCGACGGTGTACAACACCCACGCCGGGTTTGCGGTGTTCGCCGCCTGTGTGAGCCGGCTGCTGGCGCAGCACGGGCAGGTGCGGTTGGGCAATGAGCCGACGGGGGTGTACTACGAAGCGTGGGGGCGCGCCGTGCTCAACCACTTCGCGGACGCCATCGGTACCGGACGGCTGGACTACCGCCTGGTGTTGCCCAATCTGGTCAAGGAGGCGCGGCAGGCGCTGCTGCGCGGGCGCTATCGCAAGACCGACGCCATCGACACGGCGGCGATCGCGCGCTGCCTGCTGCTGGGCGAGGGCACACCGGCGCACTTCCCTGACGCTCACGCCCTCCTCTTCGACCAGTGGGCCAGGCACTACCGGCGGCTGGAGCGTGACCGGCGTCGCCTGGAACGCACCGTGCTGGACCAGATGGACCGGCTGTGGCCGGGCGCTTTCGTCAATGTCAAGCGCTTCGCTGCCGCGCACCCCGATCTGGAGCCGCCCGTGCCCCTGGTGCAGACGCGCCCGCTCGAACGGCACCTGGTGCAGGCGCTGCTGACGCACTGTCCCAACCCCTACGACGTGCTCGCCTGCACTGAGGCCGAGATGGTGGCGTTCCTGCGCGAGACGGTCGGGCGTGGGGGGCTGGCAAGCGCGCGCAAGGTGCTGTGCAACGCGCGCCAGGCGCTCCTGCCCCCGCCGGAGGTCGCCGCTGTGTACGCCCATGCCCTTGCCACGGACTGGCAGCGCTACCAGGCGCTCGCTGCCCAGCTTGCCGCCCTCGAAACCCAGGCGGAAACCCTGGTGCTGCGCTCTCCCGCCGCGGTGCTCACCACTGTGCCCGGCGTCAGCGCCCTGCACGCCGCCCGCTACCTCGCCTACGTCCAGGACCCGCATCGCTTCCCCGACGCCGACCACGTGTGGGCTTTCGCTGGCTTCGATCCCGCCACCGCGCAGAGCGGCGATGCCCGGCGTGTCGGCTACCTCTCCAAGCGCGGTGATCCCGGCTTCCGCGACACCCTCTACCTCATTGGCCGGCACACCAGCCAACACTGTCCGCCCATCAAGGCCGTCTTCCAGCGTGCTTACCGCCGCTTCGCCGCCGACAAAACCCCGGTCCGCGCCACAATCCACGCCGCCCACGCCGCCAACCGCCTGCTCTTCCGACTTCTCGTTGACCAGGTCCCCTTTGACCCAGCATACCCGGCTTGAGGTTGCTCATGCCCGGCGACGCGCGTTCACCTCCCGCCTGACCCGCGTACCGCAGCGCGTGCTGCCCAAGCAGCGCACGCGCGCCTGCCCCGGCGCTGCCCTGTTTTCGGCGCTTCGCCACCGAGGTCGCCATTGTGCCCTTGACGCCTGACGTCGCACGCATAGTCTGACCCTGGCTGGCGCGGTGTGGCTCTGATGAGGTCGTGGTAGATGTTGACGCGCGACGTCGTGCTCACTGCCACCAGGCTGACCCGCCGCCCCGCGCCCCCGAAAACACCAGCGCCGCCCGGTCGGCGGCGCGGCGCTCATCCTCTTCGCTTCGGCAACCGGCTCCCGGTCGCCCTTTTTCACTGCTGTCCTTGCCCAGTTTCTTCATCAACCCTTGACAAGTTGGGAAGATACT
>DAOTXU010000321.1:0-11929 GCA_034435135.1 Anaerolineae bacterium
CCGCAAGCGGAGAGGGGGACGGGGGGTGAGGTCGCCCGCAAACACGACCAGCGCCACCGCATCGGTGTTGTTGGCTCAAAAGCTTGAATCACTTCAATCATTATAGTACGGAATTACGAAAACCCGAATATAAAACCGATCAATGAGGCTGTATCACGCCCTCGACTGGCGGCTACACGGACCTGCTTATCTGGCCGCCTATCACTTTCGCCTCATCTGGGCAAGAGGATTTAACCACGAATACAACGAATTACACGAATAATAAGAATGATATTTAGAACCGCGCACGTCACTTTGTCCGTATTTGTTCACCTTATGGCTCCCGCGACTAAAGTCGCGGGTGAATTCGCAATTCTGACGGCGCTATTTTGCGATTAACCGCCGATTTTAGTCAGCAAATTGCGAAAAACACAGTGCAGCGCCGCACAGGGCAGACAAGGTGAACAGATACCTTTGTCCCGCTCTCTCTGGAGGACGGGTCTGATATTTCTTCTGAATTGGTGTTATTCGTGTTATTCATAGTTTCATTCTGCTCCGCTTAACCGATAGCGGCACCGTTCTCCCAGAAAAAGTGAAGTCGACCAGCCTGCTTATGGGCCATCGCCAGTTTAGAAATCAATGAGAACACCCCGGTCAGAAGGACAGAGTGGTAATATAAATTAGATGAATATGCTCTATAATATCAAGAGGTCGTTAGAACCTCAGCGCGTCCATGTCTATAAACTGAGGATGGGTAAACATGAAGAAACGGCTTTTGATAGGGAGTCTTACAGCAATGTCGATTGTTCTGTTTCTAGGGTCAACCGCGCCCGCCCTAGCGCAGGAAGGGCAAAACTTCGCCGGCACCGTCCTGGCGCCCCCGTTCCCGGAGGGCCTGGAATGGATCAACGTGCCCGCCCCGCTCACCTGGGAAGACCTGCGCGGCAAGGCGGTGCTGCTGGACTTCTGGACCTACGGCTGCATCAACTGCATCCACATCATCCCCGACTTAAAGCGCTTGCAGGCAGAGTTTGGCGATGCGCTGGTAGTGATCGGCGTGCACAGCGCCAAGTTCGACAATGAGGGCAACACCGAGAACATCCGCCAGATCGTGCAGCGCTACGAGCGCGAGGAGCCGGTGGTCAACGACAAGGACTTCCTTGTCTGGCGCGCGTGGGGTGTGCGCGCCTGGCCGAGCGTCGTTCTGGTCGATCCGCAGGGCATGGCGTTCTATGGGCGCGCGGGCGAAGGCGTTTACGAGACGTTCCAGCCGCTCATCGCTGGCATGATCGCGCAGTTCGACGCACAAGGCCTGATCGACCGCACGCCGCTTGAAATGACGCTTGAAACCGAAGCCCGGCCTGAGACGCTGCTGGCCTTCCCCGGCAAGGTGCTGGCCGACCCGGCGGGCGGGCGGTTGTTCATCTCCGACACCAACCATCACCGCATCGTCATCGCGGACCTGAACACTTACGAGGTGCTTGAAGTCATCGGCGGGATAGAAGCCGGCAATGTCGATGGAAACTACGTGGAGGCGCGCTTCCGCCAGCCGCAAGGGCTGGCGCTGAACGAGGATGGGACCATCCTCTATGTGGCCGACACCGAGAACCACACCCTGCGCGCGATTGACTTGCAGGCGCAGGCTGTGACCACCATCGCCGGCACGGGCGAGCAGGTGTACACCAACCAGCCCAGCGGCATCGGCACAGAAGTGCCTCTGAATAGCCCCTGGGATTTGGTTGTCGTGGACGGGAAAATCTACATTGCGATGGCCGGCCCGCACCAGCTCTGGCGCTACGACATCGAGACCGGCGCGGTGGAGCGGCACTCCGGCAGCGGGCGCGAGGACATCACCGACGGGCCGCACGCCAGCGCCGCGCTCGCGCAGCCGAGCGGCCTCACCACCGACGGCCAAATCCTGTACTTCGCCGACAGCGAGTCGAGCGGCATCCGTGAGTCGGACATCGACCCAGACGGCGAGGTGCGCACCCTCGTCGGCACAGGGCTGTTCAACTTCGGCGATAAGGACGGCGTCGGCGACGAGGCCCTGCTTCAGCACCCGTTGGGCGTGGTGTACGTGGACGGCCTGCTCTACGTAGCCGATACGTACAACAGCAAGATCAAGGTCGTGAACCCCGAAACGCGCGAGGCGACGGGCCTCATCGGCGACTCCGCCGGCGGCTACGTGGACGGCGACTTCGATGCAGCGCGCTTCGACGAACCGGGCGGCATCAGCTACGCGAACGGCAAGCTTTACGTCGCCGACACGAACAACCACGCCATCCGCGTGATCGACCTGGAAGCGCGGACCGTGAGCACGGTCAACTTCCCCAACCCGGCGGCGTTGCAGGCGGGCCGGGACCGCGTCGCGGTAGCGGCACCCTTCACCGGCAAGGAAGTCACGTTGAACGCGCAGGTAAGCGCTCCCGGCGCGGGCGTGATTACGCTGAACATCCTCCTGCCAGAGGGGTACAAGCTCAACAATCTGGCCCCCTTCAGCGCGGAGTGGGCACCCGACGGCGCAGTTGTTCAAATCGCCGGCGAGAATCTGACGCAGGCGATTGTTGAGCCGGCGATGCCTATCCTTGTGCCGGTGGCGCTGGCCGAGGGCGAGACCGAGTTGAGCGTTGACCTGAACATCTTCTACTGCGAGGCGGTCAACGAGACGCTGTGCTTCGTGGACCGCGTGCGCGTCCATGCGCCGGTGACGGTCGCCGACGGCGCGGGCGGGGCGGCCGGCCTCACGGTGGAGTACACCGTCGTCCCGCCGGAGGTCGAGGCGTAGGGTTAGTTCTGCAATAGAGATATTAGATCACGAATAATACTGGTAACATGAATGCGATCATTCGGGTTATTGGTGTTATTCGTGGTTATAATTCTCTGCATGACCTCAAACTGGATCCGGTCGTGGTTTGGGTTGCACCTCGTCAGCCTCGCGGCGATTCTTCTCCAGCCCAGCACCCCGGCGCTGATTCTGGGGCGCTATTCTCGAACCTCGGCGCTCATCCTGGGCGCGTTTCTGGTGGCGTCTCCGCTGGTCTGGGCCGGGACGCGCTGGCTCGCCGGGCGGGTTGATCGCCTGACCCTGAAGACATGGCAATATGCGGCGGTGTCCCTCACCGCCAGCGGGCTGCTCTTTGGCCTATGGGCCGCGCCCATCGGCCAGACGAGCAGCTACCTGATCGTCCGCCTCTACCTGACGTTCATCCTCTTCACCGCGCTGATCTGGGCGTTGCAGCATTTGGTTTTCCCAGCGTGGACGGCGAATCTGCCCTGGCTGTTGGGGGTCGGCGCTTGCGCCTTGCTGCTGATCCTCTCAACGCGCTTCCCCGGCCTGCTCTGGACGGATGAGGGGTTCATGCTCAGCGGCGCGCTGGGCTTCGTCCACAAAGGCTATCCGCAAGTGTCGTTGTTTGAGCCTGCCCGGCTGGAAGGATACTCGCTGGCCTACATGGGCCTGGGAGGATGGCTGAGCGTGTTCGGTGTGAGCGTCGGCAGCGGGCGGACGTTCATTTTCGTGTTGGGGCTGGTCAGCCTGGCGTTTAGCTACGCTGCCGTCCGCAACGCTTACTCGTCCTTCACGGCATGGTTGGCCGTGATCTTGGGGGCATTCGCGCTCCTCATCAACAACTATCTGCGCGCGGATATTGGCGTCGCGGTCGCGCTGGCGATTGCCTTCTGCTGCTTCGCGCTGGCGCAGAAGAAGGGTTGGGACTGGCCGCATCTGCTCGTAGGTTTTGCGGTGGGGTTCGGCCTCGACGGCCACCCCAACGCCTATCGCTTCGGCCTCGCGTTTGGGATCGCGTACCTGCTCGACTACGGGTTGCTTGTCCGGGAGCGCCGCCGTTTCTTCGTCTACCGGCCTTTTTTCTACCTGGTTGCTGGTGGCCTCATGGGATTTGGCGCCTATTTCGCGCTCTACGCGACCATCACCGAGCGGTTTTTAATCTACGCGCGCGCGCCTTTCTGGTCGTTCGACCTGCTTGCCGCGCCCGCTGTCTTGCTCGAGCAGTTCAACTCGGCGCTGCGGTTGGCCCCGGCGTTGTTCGGCGCTGCCGCCCTGGGGGTGGTCGTCGCGCTGCGGCGGCGGAACGCGCTGGACCGGCTCCTGCTGGTCGTGGTCGTGGTCAGCCCGCTGACCCTGGCCGTCCTCTACAGCTACTACCGCGATTACTACCTGGTCCACCTCCTCCCGACGTTGGTGTTGCTGGCCGCCGGGTTGTTCTGGGAACTGGAGAAAGCCATCCCTCGCCACGCTCAGGGAGCATTCGTCTTGGCGGCGACCCTCCTGTGCCTGGGCTTGCTGACGCAGGCGCTCGGCGCGGCGGGGTCGCAGAGCTACGCGCAGGCGTTGGCGGTCGCCGACCGGCTCCGTGAAATCGTGCCGCGAGAGAGTGTTTTGGTCGGGATAGACCCTTTTTACTCTCGCCTGTACGACTACCCCACGTTCATCGATGTCAATACAGGCGTCGTGTTCGGTCAACAGGTTGGCATCGACGAACGGGCTGCCTGGGAACAGATCGCGCCCACCGCAGTGGCGGTTGTGCACGGTTACCCTATCCCGCCGCCGCCAGCGTTGCTCGATTACATCGACGCCCGCGCGCTGACGCTGGTGCGCTGCTGGTCCACCGACCGCCTGGGGCGCGTGGAGTTGTATATGGAGGAAATCCCCGACGGGGTTGTCGTTTCGAGCACGTGTGAGGTTCTCGACGGCGCGTCGGAGTAGTCGCCTGCATTCACCGCCCGTTTTTCGGGTATCATCGAGTGATCGAGAGAGTGTCACTGGGTCGTTTGAGTCGCGCTATAATCGCCATCAACGTATGGGCGGCGCTATCCGGGGATTTCCGAGTTTGAGAGGGGAGCATTTACTTATGGAGAAGATTGATCTGAAACAGCGCACACGAAGCCTTGTTCCTTATCTTCTGATCGCAGGCGTTTGGGTCGTGTTCCTGGCGGGAACTTTTTATGTAACGGTCAACTCGTTCGACAGCGGCGCGGCGATTGACTTCTATGCTTATTACATCGGCGCCTCCACCCTTCATCAGGGAAAATCGCTCTACTCAGGAGAAGTTCATGAAGCTGTCGCCGCATCGGTGGGTGTCAGGAATGCCGACCTGCTTGTTTATCCGCCCATGTGGTCTGTATTGATGCAGCCTTTTGTGTGGGTCTCCCCAAACACCGGGGCGGTCATCTGGTTCGGCGTCAATGTCGTCTTGCTCCTGGCGTTGATGGGGTTGTTATTTAGGGCGTTCGGCCCGCAAGACTTGCGTTTGAGGCTGCTGTTGTCTCTGTTTCCGGCACTCTCCGTCCCGGTGTTTGCGACGTTGTACCTCGGACAATTGAACTTTGTGATGCTCTTGCTCGTCTTCCTGGCATACCTGGCGTTTGTGCACGACCGCCCGTATGCCAGCGGCGCGTTGCTGGCTTTCGCAGCGTGGATCAAAATCTGGCCGCTTGTGCTGATCGCATACTTCGGCTGGAAGCGGGAATGGAAAGTCTTAGCCGGCGCGGCAGTTGCTGCGATGCTTGTGGCGCTGGCGACGTTCGTCACGGTCGGCCCGACGCCAATGGCGAACTTCTTTACCGAGATGGCGCCGACCCTCTTCGGCGCACCGCAGGCCGGCCTTGAGCACCTCAACCAGTCCATCCCTGGCTTCTTCAACAAACTGTTTTACGCCGCGAATCCATTTTTCTATCCACTGGCGGATAATCCGATGTTGGCACGGTGGGGCGGGCTGGTTGGGATGGTTCTGTTAGTGGTCGTGACGGTTGCCTTATGCTCTTTGCCTGCCAGGTTGAGAAGTCAGGAGCAGTTCGACACCGAGTTCATGCTCGTGCTCATAGCGGCCCTGCTGGTCGCGCAGCGGCTCTGGGAGTCGGGCCTGGTGCTTTTGTTCCCGGTGTACTTCTTGCTTGTGGCGCGGATGGAGCGCGAGAAAAACATCACCTGGGTGCAGGTCCTCCCGGCAATTGTATCCATGACGTTCGTCGACGTGGACCGGATTGTTCGGACGGTGGCAGAGGCGTTCAGCGGCGAAGGGGCGGTTCTCCCAGGGGTTCTGCTGATTTCCCCCTTCCTCGGAGCCATGCTCATGTGGCTGGTCCTCACCGCCCGGCGCGTCCGCGAGATCCGCTCTGCCGAAAAGGTGCAAACGGCGGCGCTGGATTCGTCGGGCGCGTAACGCCGCGCGTCCGCGAGAACCTGCGCGGACATCCCCGGTTATCGGTATTGCATCACCGACTCGACAAACATCAGCAAGATGTGCGCATTCGGTACGTCGGCAATACGAAAGCGCGCAGCGCGGTTGCCCTCGTTCCGGTGTAGGACCAGCCAGCCTCGACGCACTTCCCACGCGCTCACGTCGGTCCAGTCCACAACTTTCTTGCCCTGCTTGATACGGTCCTGGTCAATCACGATCTTGTCGAAGGGAACGCGCCTGCCGCGCTGGTAGGCAGCGACGTAGGTCGGCCAGAGCGCCTCGGCGGTCTTCTCGGTGAGCAGGTCGCCGAGTTCGCGCGCACGCTGGTACTCATACCCCGCGCTGAGGGCTTTCCTGTCCTTGACGTACAGCGTATAACCGCCTCGTGTGAACCAGGCGACCCCCAGGAAACGATATTCCCGCGTCCCGTCTGTCAACCGGTTGAAGTCTCTCCAGCGCCAGCGCTTCTCGCCCTGCCGGGTGAGGTAGCGCAGACCCGCATTGTAAATCAGGATGCGCGGGTTGCGGGCGAGTAACCTTATCACCGAGACGAGCAGCCAAAGGCCGCCGATCACGAGCAGGAAAAACGCGACCAGCGACAGGACAATATAGGCAGGCGGGCCATCAAACCGGCGCAGCGCCACAAGCGCCACCGCCAGCGCGAACAGTACCAGCGCATAGAGCACCCGGCGCAACAGACGCAACGTGTTGATCCGGTGCCTGCTCAACGGCTTGGGGGACTTCCGGCTCACGCTCCAACCTTTGCTTACGCGCGTCATTACATCGTGCACAGGTTAGCACAAATCAGGCAGGATGCAAAAACGGCTGGGACGCCGCGAGCACCGTGTCTCTACAAAGCGGACTCTTGATTCAGCCTGTCGAGCACATCCAGAACTTCGCGGTTCGGCGGGATGTCCATCATCGAGTCGCCGTAGTGCCGGTAACGCACCTGCCCCGCCTTATCGATCACCATCAAGGCAGGCATCCGCCCCATCTTGAGCAGATTAACCTCCTGCTGATAGAGGTCCGCAACGCGGTGGGTCGGATCGGGCAGGCCCACAAACGGGAGATGTTCCTTCTGCCAGTACCGCGCGAACGCTCCCGCGTCTTCGGGACCGACGACCACGACTTCGGCGTCGCGCTTTGTGAATTCCTGATAGTCCTGGCGCAACTGCGCCATGTGCCAGCGGCAGAACGGTCAGGTAAAACCCCGGTTGAACACCAGTACAACGTGTTTATTGTCTCTGAACGCCGAGAGGGTCACAGCGCGCCCAAGAAAATCGGACAGGGTGAAGTCCGGGGCGGTTGTCTGATCCTGTGTGCTTACCATTGCGCTTTCTCTCGTCTCAACTGATAGAATTCCCTGTACAAATAGTGTGGAGCATTGAGCGCCACACGGGCTATTCTACACCCCTTTTCAAGTTGGTCAAAATATCTTCAATACATTGACAACACATGTTCACTTGGGTACAATGATTGAAGGTTGGGCTTTCACAGAGGGGAAAAGTGGATGAGGGAAAACAAATAGTAGACAATATCTCTGCAAATACTTGACAACACGTGTTCGTTCGTATACAATTCGTATCAGTTAAGTCTATTTCCAAATCTAGGGAGGAGCTACGTAAAATGAAAAGGCTGGTTTCTGTATCGCTTTTGGTCGTGGTTGCTGTGATGGCATTCGCCCCCGGCGCGGCGCTGGCGCAGGAAGCTGACATCGTTGACACCGCTGTCGCCGCCGGTAACTTCACCACGCTGGCTGCCGCGCTCGAAGCGGCGGACCTGATCGACGTGCTGAAGGGCGAAGGCCCGTTCACCGTGTTCGCCCCCACCGACGACGCTTTCGCTGCGCTGCCTGAGGGCACCCTTGAGGCGTTGCTGCAAGACATCCCCACGCTCACCAATATCCTGACCTACCATGTCGTGCAGGGCGCTCTGCCTGCGAGCGATGTGGTGAGCCGGTCTGCTGTGCAAATGCTCAACGGCGCGCCGGCGCTGGTCAAGGTCGATGATATGGGCGCGAAGATCAACGACGCCAACATCGTCACCACCGACATCTTCACCACCAACGGCGTCATCCACGTGATCGACGCGGTGATGCTCCCGCCTGAGGGCGACATCGTTGACACCGCCGTCGCCGCCGGCGACTTCACCACGCTGGCCGCCGCGCTTGAGGCCGCCGGCTTGGTCGATGCCCTGAAGGGCGAAGGCCCGTTTACCGTGTTCGCGCCCACCGATGAGGCGTTTGCCAAGCTGCCTGAGGGCACGATTGACGCGCTGCTGGCAGACATCGCCACCCTGACTGACATCCTGACCTATCACGTCGCCGTTGGCGTCTACCCGGCGGTTGAGGTGGTGGGCCGCTCGTCGCTGGGGATGCTCAACGGCGCGCCCGCGCTCATCAATGGCGCGATGATTGATGACGCCAATATCGTCACCACCGACATCCTCACCAGCAACGGCATCATCCACGTGATCGACGCGGTGATCCTGCCGCCCGACGGCGACATCGTGGACACGGCCCTGGCTGCCGGCAGCTTCAACACGCTGGCGACTGCGTTGGCCCAGGCCGGCCTGGTGGACATGCTCAAGAGCGAGGGTCCGTTCACCGTGTTCGCCCCCACCGATGAGGCGTTCGCCGCCCTCGGCGAGGAGACCCTCAGCGCTGTGCTTGCCGATCCGGCGCTGCTGACCTCGATCCTGCTGTACCATGTCGTGCCCGGCGTCGTGCCTGCCTCGGACGTGGTGAACGCCGGTTCGATCAAGACGGCGATGGGCGAGTCCCTGACCGTCAGCGTCGAGAGCGGCGTCAAAGTTGACAACGCCAACGTGGTTCAGACCGACATCCTGACCCGCAATGGCATCATCCACGTGATCGACGCCGTGCTCCTGCCGCCGACCCCGGCTGAGGGCGAGCGCTGCGCTGCCGTCGTCAACACGGGCGCGAACCTGCGCGCCGGCCCCGGCACTGACTTCGGTCGCATCGGCGGCCGGCCTCAGGGGGCCGAGGTGCAGGTGATCGCCCAGAATGCAGACGGTTCGTGGTATGAACTGCTACTGGAAGATGGCGGGCGCGCATGGATCGCGAGCGTTCTGCTCGACAATCTGGCCTGCCCCGACGGTTTCACGCTGCCGAGTCGATAAAGAGGGATTGTTAGGTGGTTAGGTATCGTATAGTATGAGGCGTAGTGTAACGAAACGGGCCGAGGCGTATTGTTGACAAAGCTTCCCGGAAGCTCCAAGCTTCCGGGAAGCTTTTCATTTGCACGATAGCAGCTCAGCCGCGCCGGTTGTCGCGGAACCAGTCGCACAGGTCTGTCAGGGGGCAGCGCGCGCAGCGCGGCGTCCCCCAGACACACACTTGTTGCCCGTGTCGGAGCATCGCCTTGTGAAAGTTAAAGAGCACTGTGGGTTCGTGGGGCAGAAGATCGAGCAAGACCTTATGCGCCGCCGACGCGCTCACTTTAGGGCCGATCAACCCTAGCCGCCCGCTGACGCGGTGCACGTGCGTATCGACCGGGAGCACCGGCTTGCCGAAGCAGAACAACAGCACCAGCGAGGCGGTCTTGACCCCCACGCCGGGCAGCGCCATCAGCCAGGCGAGCGCCGATTCTGTTGGCAGGTCGCGCAGAAAGTCAATCGACGGCTCGCCGCGCTCGGCAATAATCCGGCGCAGCGTCTCTTGAATATTGGGCGCTTTCGCCTCGGCAAAGTTGGCAGGCGCGATGGCGTCGATGAGCGCGTCCAGCGGCGCGTCACGGATCGCCTCCCAACTTCCAAAGCGCGCCCACATGCGCTCGAAGGCCCGCGCTTCCTCCTGTTCGGTGGTGCGGTGCGAGAGCATGGTCGAGATCAACTCATGCATCGGCTCGCGGCGGGGGACAAGTGGAAGCTCGCCGTAGGCCTGCACGAGCCGCGCATAGACGGCCAACACTCTGTCGCGGAGCGGATCGCCCGGCTCTGGGTTCATGCGCCGGGTATCGCAGCGAGACTCAGGACCGCTCGCGGCGGCGCAATACCCCCGTGAGCGCCGCCAAGCCGGCGAGGGCGAACAGAAGCGGCCAGTAGACTGCGATCAAATCCGCGACTTCGGGGGGGACAAGGCCTAACGTGAACGGCAACGCCGCCGCGCCCGCTGCGATAGCGCCCAAACCCGGAAGCAGGAGACGGCGATCCCGCCGGGCGGAGAGCAGAAGCGTGAGGATCAGCGACGCGCCTACGACCATCAGGCCGACCGGCCACAGGGCCGGCAGGGCGGCGTATGCAGGGATGAGGGACCACGCGCCCAGACTTGCAGCGGCGGTCAGGGTGATGACTGCGCCCAGGAACATCAGCCCGGCCTCGGCGCGCTCGTAGATCAGGAAGCGCATCATGAATGACAACCCCAACCCGGTCACCAGCAGCGCCGCCGCCTGCCAGAGCGCGGGCGGTTGTTCGTTGGCGATGCTGAGGAGCGCCCACAAGCCGAACACGATCAACAACAGGCCCGGCATCAGCGCGCTGGCCTGCACCCGCCGCTTCTCGCGGATGTTGCGCGCGGTTCGGTATTCGTCCGAAGGGTCGAGTTGTGTCGTCTGTTCCATATGATCTCCTCCGTTTTTGTGTTACGCCTCCCGTTTTGCCAGCAGCGTTCTCAGCCACCCGGTCTCGGTTTCGGTGAGCGGGCCGGCAGGGGGACGGTTGTAGTCGATACGGCGTTCGTAGCGCGCCTGCGCATAGGCGTCTGCGAGCGCCTGCTGCAAGTTGAGGGCCACGTCTGGATCGTCTTTCAGGAGCGGCACCGGCACGGTGGGCAGTGGAGTGCCCAGTTGCACCGGCCACACTTCGCAGATGGGCCGGCGGCTGGCGCGGCTAAGGATGACATAGTAAGGCGCGGGCGGCAGCGGCGCGGACATCTCCACGCGCTCGCCCTTGCGCAACAGGTCGATCTCCATCAGGTGCGTCGATGTGTTCAGCAGCGTGTTGCGTCTGTTGAGATATTCCCGGTGCTCCGGGTTGCTCCTGCGCTTATTGATCGGCGAAAGGATTTCGATCACGGTGACCAGGCGATCCACCGGGGTGTAGCGCACGTGCACAGCGGTGACCTTCATGCGCTCTCTGACGACGGTAGGGATTTCGACTGGCGCGGCAATCGTTGCCGCTATCACCCGCGTCTGAGAAATCTGCGGCCCTTCGGTCACGGCAACATCTGGGCAAATCGCTATCGGCTCATCGACATCGACGACGCCAATCTCGATGCGCGGCTCCAGGCTGGCGACGTAGTTTGACGGCAGCTTCCTGTTGAGTTGTCCCATGATCTGGTTTACCATCCCACTGTGAAAGCTCGGCCACAGACCAGGGTGTTCCCAATCAGGGTCCATTCCGGGAAACGGCGAGGGCATTTTCCTACCTCACAACTTATAGATCGATTTTAACATGGAACTGATTCAAACTTACGCCAACCGGTGGCCGCGCTAAGGCCTTTCTCTACCTCACCCCCGTCTCGCCTGCGGCTCGACACCCCCTCTCCGCTTGCGGCTATAGTCCGGCGTAGCCGGGAGAGGGACGGGGGTGAGGTCGCCCGCCAACACGACAAGCACCACGTGCACCGGGGTCGTTGGCTCAAAAGCTTGAATCACTACATGCACTCATCAACCTTCGCCTGTTACTCCGACTCGGTCGGCGGGCCTTCGACAATATGCACCGTCACGCGATTGCTCTCACGCGCGTTGCCGGCGGCGTCGTAGGCGACCGCCCAAAAGGTGTGATCGCCG
>DAOTXU010000322.1:0-3733 GCA_034435135.1 Anaerolineae bacterium
CACGCCGACCGGCTTGACCTGGCGAAGACGCTGTTTATTGTGTCCACTAAGGCGGGGACCACGATTGAAACGCTCTCTTTCTTCAAGTTTTTTTACAGCCGCGTGAGCGACGCTGTGAACGGAGGCGCCGGCCGGCATTTTGTCGCCATTACCGACGCCGGCAGCAAGCTCCATAGCATCGCCGACCAGTACAACTTCCGCGTCACGTTTCTCAACGATCCGAACATCGGCGGGCGCTACTCGGCGCTCTCACACTTTGGACTTGTCCCGGCAGGGCTGGTCGGCGTGGAGGTGCCCCGGCTGCTGGCGCGCGCGCGCGGAGCGGCGCGTGCCTGCGCCCCCAACGTGAATATCAGTGACAACCCCGGCGCGTGGTTGGGCGCGATTATGGGCGAACTGGCGAAAGCGGGGCGCAATAAGGTCACGTTGATCGTCTCCCCGCCCATGGCGAGCTTCGGCGACTGGGCCGAGCAGCTCATCGCCGAGAGCACCGGCAAAGAGGGCAGGGGCATCCTGCCGGTAGTGGGCGAACCGCCCGCCGCGCCCGAAGTTTACGGCGAGGACCGGCTGTTCATCTACGTGCGACTGGACGGCGATACCACATATGATGCGGCGGTCAAGGTGCTTGAAGCCGCCGGCCACCCGATGGTGCACCTGGGTCTCCACGACCGGTACGACCTGGGCGCGCAGTTCTTCATCTGGGAGTTTGCGACCGCCGTCGCCGGGCAGCGGTTGGGCATCAACCCGTTCGACCAACCCGACGTGGAAAGCGCGAAAGTGCAGGCGCGCAAGATGATGGCGGGTTACACTGAAAAGGGTGTGTTGCCGACCGAGAT
Organism: Anaerolineae bacterium; assembly: GCA_034435135.1. Taxonomy (GTDB): domain Bacteria; phylum Chloroflexota; class Anaerolineae; order Aggregatilineales; family JAFGMM01; genus JAOSJO01. Next base: position 837 of record DAOTXU010000322.1, read on the forward strand.
GGCGGCGCTCACCGATGGCGACATCGCCGTCTATGGCGATATGAAGGTCAGTAGCGCCGGCGAGGCGCTGAACGCCTTCCTGCACGAGGCCCAACCCGGTGGTTACATCGCGTTGCAGGCCTACATCCAGCCTACCGCCGAGAGCGACGCCGCGCTCGCCGCGTTGCGCCTCAAGCTGCGCGACCGCACCAAGTTGGCGGTCACGGTCGGCTATGGGCCGCGCTTCCTGCATTCAACAGGCCAGCTTCACAAGGGCGACGCCGGCAGGGGTTTGTTTATCCAGTTCACCGCCGACGATCCGCGCGACGCCGCCATTCCCGACGAGGCCGGCGCGCCCGCCTCGTCGATCAGCTTCGGCGTGCTCAAGAACGCGCAGGCGCTCGGCGACGCGGAAGCGCTCCGTCACGCGAACCCGCCGCGCCGGGTGATCCGCTTCCACCTGGGCGGGGATGTGGCGGGCAATCTGTGGAAGCTGACCGAGCGCACATGAAGCTCGCAGGGAGCTAAAACTCACTGGACAATAAACGTCGCGTTGCGGTACTTGGGTGATAACGGGTCCTGGATGATTCCCAGATGGATCGCGTCGTAGACCTCCCGGATACCTTGCTCAACTGTAACCTCCGCCTTGAACCCCAGCACGCGGCGCGCCTTGTCAAAGCGCACCCGGATGTCGCGCATGTCGCCGCCGAACGAGAGGTCTTTGTAGCGGACACTGACTCGCGGCACGACCTGGGCGACCGCCTCGACGATCTGGTCCTTGCTCCAGTTGCCATGTTCCGAGCCGATGTTAAAGATTTCGCCCGCGACCTTCTCTTGCCCGGCCTGCAAGGCCAGGATGATCCCGTCCACCGAGTCGCTCACGTGCACAAAGGAACGGTAGTAGCCGCGCTGGTAGATAATCAACTCGCTCTTGGTCATCGCCTCCAGTACGAACTGGTTGACGATCAGATCAAAGCGCGTGCGCGGCGAGACGCCGAAGAGGGTCGCAAAGCGGAGCAGCACTGGCGCGCACGACGCGCCCGCGCCCTGCCCTAGCAAGAACTGCTCCGCCTCGATCTTCGTCTCGGCGTAGAGCGACTGTGGGTTGAGCGACGAGGTTTCGTCTACCGGCTCGCCGCTCTCGGCGATGCCGTAGTTGCTGTACGTGGAGGCGAAGATGAACCGGTTCGCCCCGGTTGCGTCCGCCAGGTCGTACATGTAGCGCGTCGCCTCGACATTGTACAGGCGCGCCACTTTCGGACCGACCTGCTGGCACGCCGGGAAGCCGACAATCGCCGCCAGGTGAACCACCGCGTCCACGCCGTCGAAGTATGGGCGTGCTTCTTCCGGCTCGGTGATGTTGACCTTCGCAAAGCGAAAACGCGGATTGGTGAAGTGCGCGAGCAACGACTCGCCGCCCCACAGCAGGTCATCCAGCACCGTGACGCGATGTCCTATCTGCAACAGCTTGCTCGTGAGCAGCGAGCCAATGTAACCGGCGCCGCCGGTGATGAGCACGTGCATCACATCCAAGCTGCTACCCTCCATTCGCGCGTCTTGGTTCGCCATCCGACGCCACCCAGGTCACCAGGCCGCTGAGGTCGAAGTTGAAGTCGATGATTTGCGCGCCAAGCCCCTCCAGCGCACGGCGCAAGACATGCTCTTGATCCGGCTTGGCGTAAAAGACGACGCAACCGCCCCCACCTGCACCGGTCGCTTTGCCGCTGATCGCGCCGTTGGCGAGCGCCGTCTCGAACAGCGCCTCGATGTCGCTGTTGGTGACCGACTTGTCCAAACGCTTCTGGCACTCCCAATTCTCCCCCAACAGGGCGCCAAAGGAAGTCAGGTCGCCGGCCAGGAGCGCGCTCTTCATCTCGCGGGCGATGGCCTTCAGGCGGTGTAACGCATCGACTGTAGTCGGCACGCGCTGGCGGTAGGCTCCCATCACGATCTCAATGATGTTGCTGGAGATGCGCGACTTGCCGGTGTAGCATAACACCAGGCGTTTCTCCAGCTCGCACAGCGTATCAGGCGAGAGTTTTAGCGGACTGACGTTCACGGCGGGGTCTTCAAACTCCATGTAGGTCAGGCCGCCAATCGCCGCCGTGTACTGGTCTTGCTTGCCGCCGGCCAGGTTCAACTCCTCAACTTCCAGGTAGTTCGCCAGCCGCGCGATCTCGTGCACCGAGAGCTTGTCGTTTTGCAGCCGGTTGAGGATGCCGATGAGCGCCACGCTGATTGACGCCGACGAGCCGGTGCCGGACCCCGGCGGCGCGTCGCAGCGCACGTAGAGGTGCATCCCCTGCTGGATGCCCAGCCGGTGGATGGCCGCCTTAATCAGGTCGAGGTTGCCGTCATATTCAATATCGCGGAACGACTTCACTTCCAGGTAGCGGTCAAAGTCCGCCGACTCGATCTGGATTTGCTCGCTATCGTGCGGGATCATGGTCACGTAGGTGTAGCGGTTAATCGCCCCGCTGACCACCGCCCCGCCCACCTCGGTCGAAAACGGCGGCACGTCGGTCCAGCCGCCCGCCAGGTCGATGCGCACGGGCGCGCGGGCGCGCAGCACAGTTTGGCTCACGGTTCTCCCCTCGCTTGATGGTCAGGCTTGCGTCTGAGTCTGCGTAGAATGTACCCAACTATACCAGACAGCGCGCAGCGGCCAAAAATCACGCCCTGCTTTCGGCCCGCGCCTTGAGCGCCCGGTTCATCGCCTCGAAGCCGCGCCGCGTATCCATCCCAATAAGGCGCAGGATCAGGGGCGCGAGCAAGCCTCGGAACTCCTCGCGTTGGATAAAGCGCACCCAGCCTTCGCTGAGCTGCTCAATCGTGAAGATGTGCTCGCCGTCGAACAGGCCGGGGACCAACACATGCCCCAGCCACCGGAATTCCCGGTTCGGCTCGACCTTCCGCAC